>JAFAEX010000242.1 GCA_023423795.1 Chloroflexota bacterium
AGCCGGAGGTTCGGCTTGCCGCGGCACGGGTGGTTCGTCACCGAACCGGCTACCGAGTCGGCATGCCGGTCAAAGCCAGGTGTAGATCGTGAAATCCGATTGGGCGCGCCGCAGGTCGGCATCGAGCGTGACGATGTCGGTCACGTTAACCCGACGGGCTTCGAGCAGGATGGCGGCGTCGCCCGAGTCGAGGCCGTACCTGCCGACAAGGCGGACGAGTTCCTCGCCGTGGGTTCTGCCCGAATCGAGCGGGGTAAGGTCCTCCGGACCGAGGATCAGCAATCCGTTCAAGGTCAACCATAAGCGGAATTGCATCATGACGGGAAGGTATGTCTGCAGGATTGTCGGGTCCAGCTTGTACAGGGCGAGCCAGTCGTTGATTGGCCGACCGTACGTCTGTAGGGCCGTGGCTCCGAGTCGTCGTCGTTCGTACTTGTAACGAGCCTTGATGGCCGCGTGAATGAACTCGGTGAACACCGTTGGGGTAACCAGGCCGATACCGCCGCTGGACGCAAGGGTTCGGAAGAACCATCGGGCCCGTTCGGCGTTGACGGCGACCGTTGACGGCAGCACGCCATCAGGGAACGACGCAAGGAGGCGTTCCACGAGGATGCTCGTATCGACCATGATCACGTCCGGCACGTGCAGGTTGGTGCCTGACAGATCGACGACGCTACCGGGCATTCAGTTCGTCGGATTCGTCGTCCCACCATGTCACGCGCGCATCCGTCCGCGATGGATCGTCGGGCAGCAACGACTCCAGATCGAAGTGCTCGCGAATGAACGCAGAGAACGCTTCCTGCGGGTCGCCGAGCTCCGCGCGTAGCCGCGCGACCTCGGCTTTGTGCTCTTCGATCCGCCGTTCCAGCCGCTCCGAGATCGCCAGCGTGGAGGGCGTTGCCGAATTCATCGCGTTGGCCTCCGCCGAGCACGTTCGTGCGGATCAGCCTAGCGGCTGACCCGGTCGCGTGCAACGACGCGACCGGCTGTCCGGGCGAGCGCGCGAACCGTGACATCGTCCCGGTTTGGATGAGCGAAACGCCGAGATCGACGCGGAACGCAACCGTCCGGCGGCGAGGGAGCGCGAGCCGGGCTTCACTGCCGCCGTTCGGCCCGCGCTCCCCAATCAGGCTAGTTGTACTCCCCGGCCTTCAGGCGATCGATCGCCTCGTGGGCGGCGTTGTGGCCGGGTGCGCCCATGACGCAGCCGCCGGGCCAGGCGCCGGAGCCGCACAGGTACAACCCGTGGATCGGGCCTTCGTATGAGGATGAGCCCGGGACCGGGCGCATGTCGAAGGCCTGCTCCGGCACCAGTTCGCCCTGGAAGATGTGGCCGCCGGTGAGGCCGAAGCGGGCCTCGACGTCCGGCGGCGCCAGGGTCTGGGCGGTGATTTCGGCGTCGGCGATGTTCGGCGCGAAGTGGGCGAAGCGCTCGAAGATGTGCTTCGTGATCTCGTCGCGCCGCTCGTCCCACGTCCCCTCGGCCAGTTCGTAGGGGAAGAACTGGCTGAAGATCGAGATCGTGTGCTTCTCGCCCGGGGCCAGCGTGCGGTCCACCGCGCTCTGGGCGTGGATCGAGAAGAACGGCCAGTCGGCGGGGCGGCCCTGCCGGGCGTCCTCGAAGGCCTTCTGCAAATAGTCGATGCTCGGGCCGATGTGGACGCCGCCGCCCTGCCCCAGCGCGTAGTCCCGCTTGGAGAGCGCGCGGTACTCCGGCAGCCGGTCGGTGGCGAAGTTGATCTTGACCACCGGCGAGGTCATCTGGATGTTGCGGATGTCGGCCGCGTACTCGTCCGGCACGTCCTGCGGATCGACCAGCTTCAGGTAGGTCCGCTTCGGGTCGGCGTTGGAGAGCACGATCTTGGAGTGGAACTCCTCGCCGCTGGTGGTGACCGCGCCGGTGGCGCGGCCGCCCGCCGTGCAGATCTGCTGGACCTCGGCGTTGGTGCGGATGTCTACCCCCAGCCCGAGCGCGACCTGCTTGAGCGCCTGGGTGAAGGAGCCCATCGCGCCGCGCAGGTAGGCCCACGCGCCGCGCTTGCCGGTGGCCATGCCCATCGCGTGGTAGAGCTTGACGTAGCCGGTGCCGGCGTCGCGCGGGCCGCGGAAGGTGCCGATCAGGCCCAGCGCGCAGGAGGCCGCCTGCATGATGTCCGATTCGAAGAAGTACTCGGCGGAGTCGGCGGCCGAACCGAGCACGAAGAACTTGAAGGCGCGGTCGTCGCCCGGGCGGTCGAAGGCGGCGGCGAACTCGGCGAACGTCGGCGGCTTGCGCAGGATGAACTGGTCCATCACCTCGCAGGCGCGCTCCAGCAGGGCGTCGTAGATCGGGTAGGCCTTGGCGTCCTTCGGGGAGAAGCGGGCGATCTCGTTGACCGTGTCCTCCATCTCCTCCCAGAAGACGATGCCGTCGTCGCCGTCCATGAACGGGGCGAAGGAGCGCGGGTTGCGGCGGATCATCTCGACGCCGTTGTTGAGCAGGTCCAGCTCCTGCAGGATCTTTTGCGGCGCGAGGCTGAGCACGTAGGAGCCGGTGGAGGCGATGTGCCCGGGCGCGCCCTCGATCTCTTCGGAGAAGGCCGCGCCGCCGACGTCCTTGTACCGCTCCAGCACGGTGACGCTGAACCCGGCGCGGGCGAGGTAACAGGCGGCGACAAGGCCGTTGTGGCCGCCGCCGACGATCAGCACGTCGGAGGTATTGGTCGGAACCGTCACCGTGTTCACCGGGCGCCCTCCCTCGGAGTAATAGTGCGGGCCATCGGGGGACGGCCCCGGCGCGCACACCCGGCGCCGGTTCGGCAGCTTCCGCGGCCTCGCGGCAGACGGCGGGAGCCTACGGGCGCGCGGGCCGGGGCGTCAATGGGCTTGTTTCGTCGCATCGCGCCGTGCTGCCGGGTCGTGCGCGGCCGGCGTTGCTGCCCCGCCTCACCACCGTCATCCCGAACCGCCGAGGGATCTCGTTCTCTCCTCGACTCCTCGACTCGGCGACCAGATCCCTCGGCGGGTTCGGGACGACGGCGGTGGGGCTCGCCTGCTTCCAGTGACGCGGTCGCCAACGAGCGGATCGGATCACCGATCGCGCCAATCGAGACTTGACAAGGTTCGCGCCGCTGCCATCATGGGGCAACAGCCGCCGCGCCGCCATCTCGCCGTCCGCCGTCCGGGCGGAGGAGGACGTTCCGTGCCGATGCTCGCCTGGGTCCTCGCGTTCGGGGTCGCCGCAACGCTCGCGCTCCCGGCGGCCGGGATCGATGCCGGGAGGGGGATGTCCGCCCTCGCCGCGACGCCCGCCGCGACCCCGGCCGCGGACGCCGCCTCGATCCGCGGCCTGCGCTACTGCGAGGTGCTGCCGTCGTACCGGGACGGGGACACCCTCCGCACCGAGGTCTGGAACACGATGGGCCTCAGCGATTGCCCGGCGGAGGCGTGGGCCGCGCTCGACGCGGACGCCCTGAAGGACGACCTCGGCGCGGTGCACGTCCTCCTCAACGGGCCGCGCTACTGGCTGATGGACGCCATCGTGCCGCTGGGCGAGGCGACCGCGACCGGGAAGCGTGCCGACTTCGGCGGCATCGCGATGGAGCTGCGGGCGACGCTGGAATCGCCGGCCGCCGCGTCGCAACCGGGGTCCCGGCCCTACACGGAGACGACGGTGCTGCGGGAGACGCGCTACGTCTTCGCCGCCGGCAAGCCCGTCTTCACCCTGACCGCGCCGGACGGGCGGGTCTACGTCATGCAGACCTACGCGCAGATCGTCGATCCCGCCCTCGATATCGAGGACCTGCCGGAACTGGGGGCGCTGCTGCGCCTGCCCGACGGCTGGCGCTTCGAAGCGGTGACGCCCGACGCCGACCTCGTGTTGGAAGCCGACGGCGCGGCGACCGTGGTGCAGGACGATTTGATGAACACCTACCAACTCGCCACCGTCCCCGTGCCGGGGCTCGATTCGTGACCGGGTGGGCGTGGCGTGGTCGCGCCGGCGCCGGGCTTGCCGCGGCGCTGTGCCTCGCTACGGCTACCGGGATGACGGCGGGCGACGCGGCCGCCCACGACCGGCCGCCGGAACCGGAACCCGTGCCGCTGTCGGCCTTTTTCGGGCTGGACAACGCGCTGCCGTTTGCCGCCAACGGCCTGTGCCGCGGCGCGGCGGGGCAGGACGGGATGCCCATCGTCTTCGCCACCGAGGTCGTGCCGGACACGGTGCAGCCGGAGGCTTTCGCGGTGGTGACCGAATCGGGCGAGATCCGCACGCCGGCCTGCGCCACCCTGCGACCGGCGGTCGATGCCGGCGAACTCCGCACCGTCCTGCTGATCGGGGAGTTCGGCGACGCCGAAACCGATCCGCCAGCGACCGTCGAGATCGTGGGCGACATCATCGCCGCCAACGACACGGGCCGGACCTACCGCGGCGCGACGATCGGGGTCACGCCACTTTCCGCAGGTCCGACGATGGTCGCGGCCGAATCGCTGCCGCCGGACGAGTGGCGGCTCGACCAGCGCTCCGGCCCGCAGCGCGGCGACGGCTGCCCGTCGGCCGGAACCCGGCAGGTCGTGCTGGCGATCTGGGCCGGCGGCATCACCAACGCCGCCGGCGACGACCCGGACGAGGCCGAGCGGGCGCTCTACGAGGTGACGCTGCGCCTGCCGGACGGCGGCGAGGAGACGGTCGCCCCGTTCGCGGTCGCCGACCTCGGGGACGGCGACAACAACCACCTGCTGTGCCTCGACGTGGCAGGCGAGCCGCTGTCGGTCTTCTACCCTGCCGGCCACCTCTACGACCCGAACCACGACGCGCCGAACCCGGACACGCGGGTTGCGGTCGGAGCGGAGCCGGTTCTCGCGACCCCGGCCGTTCCGGCGGACGCCTGACGGAACGCGAGAGGGGCCACGCCTGCCCGGGCATGGCTGCGGTTGCTTTATTGATCCGGCCACGGGGACGCCCGGGGTTTCAACCCCGGGCGTCCCCGTGGCCGGGGTATTTTGGCATCCGCCGTCATCGCGCCCGCCCATGGGCCGGTGTCCGGATCAAATAGGCAAACCCCATCATCGCGTGCGCCGGTGGGCCGGCGTACGCGTCAAGCAGGAAACGCCGTCACAGCCGGGCGGTTGTGGCCCGTGGCCATGCCATTTGGGCAACCCCCAGCGTTGCCCGGCACCGTGGCCGGATCGGCGCGAACGAACCCCCGGCGGCGGCACGCAGCGGCGATAATCCACCCCAGCGGGGCCGGCGACGATGCCGGCCGGGTCGTGGAGAAGGGAGCGCCGGGTGAGGGCATCCGCCGAAGCGGTGATCGTGGGCGCGGGGATCATGGGCTGCGCGATCGCGCACGCGCTGGCCGAACGCGGGCTGACCGACGTGCTGGTGCTGGAGCGCGACCGGATCGCCGGCGGCGCGACGGCCGACGCGGCCGGCGGCATCCGGCAACAATTCTCGACGGCGACCAACGTCGAACTGGCGACCTACAGCGTGCGCGTCTGGGAGACCTTCGCCGAACGCTTCGGCGTCGATATCGGGTTGCGGCAGCAGGGCTACCTGTTCCTGCTGACCGACCCGGCCGAGGAGCCGGTCTTCCGCGGCAACCTCGCGTTGCAGCAGCGGCTGGGCGTCCCGGCGCGCTGGGTGGACCCGGCCGAGATCGCCGAGCTGAACCCCGCCGTCGTGCTGGACGACGTGATCGGCGGCTCGTTCTGCCCCGAGGACGGCTGGTGCGACACCTCTGGCGCGACGATGGGCTACGCGCGGGCGGCACGCCGGCTCGGCGTGGAGATCGCCGAGGACGCACCGGTGACGGGCATCCGGGTCGAGGATGGGCGCGTCACCGGCGTGGAGACGCCGGAGGGCGCGGTTGCTACGCCGCTGGTGATCCTCTGCGCCGGGCCGCAGACGCGGCAGGTCGGCGCGCTGGCCGGGGCCGATCTGCCGATCGACCCGTACCGGCGGATGAGTTTCGTCACCGAACCGTTCGCGGCGATCCCGCCGACCGTGCCGATGACGATCGAGTTCGCCACCGGGCTCTATTTCCACCCCGAAAGCCACGGCTTCCTGTTCGGCATGGCCAACCGCGACGAGCCGCCCGGGTTCGACAAGACGGTGGACGAGGACTGGATGGCGACCACCGTCGAGGCGCTGGTGGCCCGCGCCCCGGCCTTCGAGGAGGCCTCGATCCTGCGGGGCTGGGCGGGGTTCTACGAGGTGACGCCGGACGACAACCCGCTGCTTGGCTGGGTCGGCGAGCCGGCCGGGCTGGCGGTCGCGGCCGGATTCAGCGGCCACGGCTTCATGCAGGGACCGGCCATCGGCGCCTGCATGGCCGAACTGCTGCTGGACGGCGCGGCGACGACGGTGGACATCACCCCGTTCCGGCCGTCGCGCTTCGCCGAAGGGGCGCTGGCGCAGGAGCACAACGTGATCTGAACGCGGCGGCGCTCGGCCGCCCGGGGGGATGATGAGCGACTTCCACATCGAGCACGGCCACGAGGACTACGACGCCGAGGACCTGCTGGAGCAGGCGCAGGCCAACGCGCAGGCGCTGCTGGCGGCGACGGCCGGGTTCCTCGCCGAGCGCGGGCTGCTGGCGGATTGGGCGGCCGCCCTCGGCGCGCGGTTCGGGCAGGGCTGGGGCGAACCGCGCCCGTGGGACGCGGCGGAGTTCCTCGACGCGATGCTGACCAATTACCGCGCGCTCGGGGCCGAGGTGCTGGTCCACCGGCTGGGCGTCGATCGCGCCGAGGCGACCATCGGGCCGTTCCCGGACCCGGACGTGCTGGCGATGTTCGGGCTGGCTCCCGGCGTGGCGGACGCCTTCCACGACGCGCCGGCGGCCATCGCCGGGCCGCGCGGGCTGGAGTGGCGCTGGGTGCGCGACGGCGAGGACGTCCACTTCCTCGTCGAGCGAGCGGGGGAGGGGTAGCCGTGGCGGCCACGATCGGCGTGCTGCGGGTGACGCTCTACCTCGAAGACACCTTCAGCCTGAAGGACAAGCGGCAGACCGTTCGCTCGGTGGTGCAGCAGGCGCGCAACAAGTTCAACGCCGCCGTCGCCGAGACGGACGACCTCGACGACCCGCGGACGGCGACGATCACCGTCGCGGTCGTTTCCAACAGCGCGCCCCACGCCGACGAGATGCTGCAATCCATCCTCGGCTTTATCGAAGGCCGTGTCGAAATGGGCGTGGTCAACGAGGTCGGCACGGAGTTGATCCCGCTCGGGGATTGAGCCGACCGCGTGCTCCGGCGCCTCGTGGCCTGCACCCCGTTCGTTACAGCCCCTATCATGGACGCGTCCGGACGACGTGACGCGCCCAGCGGGTGGCCGCGCCGCGCCGGGCCTCGGGACAGAGGAGTTCCCCATGGTCAGCGCCATCGAACGGCCGCCGGTCGCCGCCATTCCTCCGGGCGGCGGCGGTCTTTCCAACGACGACCTCGCCACGCTGGAATCCATCGAGCGGCGGATGCTGTGGCTGTCCACGCTGATGATCCACCACGCCAACAGCGTCCGCCCGAACCCGGACAAGACCAAGGTCGGCGGGCACCAGGCGTCGTCGGCCTCGGTCTCCAGCATCCTGACCGCGCTCTACTTCAAGTTCCTGCGGGCGGGCGACCGGGTCAGCATCAAGCCGCACGCTTCGCCGATCTTCCACGCCGCGCAGTATTTGCTCGGCCACCTCGACCGCGCCTACCTGCCGACGCTGCGCGAGTTCGGCGGGCTGCAGGCGTACCCGAGCCGCACCAAGGACCCGGACCGCGTGGATTTCTCCACCGGCTCGGTCGGGCTCGGCGCGGTCGCCCCGGTCTACGCCGCGATGGCCGCCCGCTACGCCGAAACCCACTGGGGAAGCGTCACCTCCGACCGCTTCGTCGCGCTGATGGGCGACGCCGAACTGGACGAGGGCAACGTCTGGGAAACCGTGGCCGAGGAAGCCATCCGCGGGCTGGGCAACACGATCTGGATCGTGGACCTCAACCGGCAGAGCCTCGACCGGGTGATCCCCGGCGTCCGCGCCGCCCGGTTGAAGGCGCTGTTCGCCGGCGCGGGCTGGCGGGTGTTCGAGGCCAAGTACGGCTCCCGGCTCGAAGCGGCGATGAGCGGCGAGGACGGCCCCGCCCTGCGCCGCCGCATCGACGAGATGCCGAACGAGGAATACCAGGCGATGATCCGGCAGGCCGACGGCGCCGACGTGCGCCGCCGGCTGGCCGACGTGCCAGACCCGGCCTGGCGCGAGGCGATCCTCCGCTCGGTCGCCCACATCCCGGATGATGGGCTGAACCGGGTCGTGTCCAACCTCGCCGGGCACGACCTGCCGAAACTGCTGGACGTGCTGGCCGAGGCCGACGCGGTGGACCACCACGACGCGCCGTCGGTCGTCTTCGCCTACACCATCAAGGGCTACGGCTTGCCGATGGCCGGCGATCCGCTGAACCACTCGCAACTGCTGTCGCAGAAGCAGATGGACCAGTTGCGGGAATCGTTCGGCGTGCCCGAGGACGACCCGTGGGCGGCGTTCGACCCGGATTCGCCGGAAGGCCGCTGGTGCCGCGAATCGGCCGAGCGGCTGTTCCGGGAGCCGACCGCGGTCGCGCCGCTGGTGCCCGCCGCGGCGGTGCCGGAGCGGCTGGACGTGGCGCAGCCGAACCAGACCTCGACCCAGGAAGCGCTCGGCCGTATCCTGATCCGGCTGGCCGAGGTGCCGGAGGTGGGCGAGCGCACGATCACCCTCTCGCCGGACGTGGCGACCAGCACCCACCTGGCGGGCTGGATCAACAAGGTCGGCGTCTTCGCCACCGAGCAGGAGGCCGAGTACGACGCCGGCGGCCCGAGCATGGTCCGCTGGAAGCCGGGGCCGGACGGCCGGCACATCGAACTCGGCATCTCCGAGATGAACCTGTTCTCGGCGCTCGGCCAGTTCGGGCTGTCGTACGAACTGACCGGGCAGCACCTGTTCCCGGTCGGGACCGTCTACGACCCGTTCGTCTGCCGCGGGCTGGACGCGCTGATCTACGGCCTCTACAACGGCGCGAAGATGATCTTCGCCGGCACCCCCGCCGGCGTCTCGCTCTCGCCCGAGGGGGGGGCCCACCAGAGCACGGTGACGATCTCGCTGGGCATCGAATTGCCGACGCTGGCCTTCTACGAACCCGCCTTCGCCAAAGAAGTTGAGTGGACCTTCCTTTGGGCGATGCGCGAACTGTGCGACCGGGAGCACGGGCAGAGCACCTACCTCCGGCTCAGCACCAAGCCGATCGACCAGGGGCTGATGGCCGAGGCGCTGGCCCGGTTGGGCGAGGCCGAAGTGCGCCGCCAGGTCCTGCACGGCGGCTACCGGATCGTGGACGCCGCTGCCACCCGGCCCGACCTGCCGGCCGAGGCGACGGTGCAGATCGCCGCCGGCGGCATCATGATGCCGGAGGCGCTGGCCGCCGCCGCGATGCTGCACGAGGAAGGGGTGGCGGCCAACGTCATCAACGTCACCAGCGCCGAGCGGCTCTACGCCGAGTTGCGGGCCGCCCGCGCCGCCCAACTCGACAACCCGCGCCGCCCGCTGGACCTCGGCCACCTCGATACGCTGCTGCCGCGCGCCGAGCGCCGCGCCCCGATCGTGACGGTGCAGGACGGGGCGTCGCACTCGCTGGCATTCCTCGGCGCGGTCCACGGCGCGCCGACGGTCCCACTGGGCGTGGACCAGTTCGGCCAGTCCGGCGGCCGCCAGGCGCTGTACGCCTACGCCGGCATCGACGCCCGCGAGATCGCCAACGCGGCGCTGCTGGCGCTGGAATTGGCCGAGGAGGAACGGTAGGCGTTGTGCGTTTCCTCCCAGCAGACGGTAGGGTTCGCGCTGATCCGGGACGTCTTGCTGGATCGGAGCGAGCCCGATGCCTTGAATGGGTCCCATCTCGTCCGTACCTCAGCGGTCCCGGAGCACGATCGAGGCCGCGTGTGGATCGGGATACCCGGTGGACACTGAGCGGGGCGGACCGGGCAGCGAGGGGAGCGGAACGGACGACGCCGATCCGGTCTTCGCCTGCTTCGATCGTTGGGGTCGCCAAGTCGTCCTGACCAAAGACTGCTGGGACCACCACATCGTTGCCCAACGCCCGCACCTCGTCGGTCACGAGGCCATCGTCCGCGGCGTCGTGGAGTCGCCGCACTACGTGAAGTACGACGCGACTCGGGCGAACGCCGAGTGCTTCTACGCAACCGGGGTCGTACCCGGGCACCCGACGCACGTCCTCAAGGTTGTGGTGAAATTCGTGCGGGAGGACGGGGTGGTCTTGCCCCGGGGGTTTGTGCTCTCTGCCGTGTCGCACAGATCGACGCGCAGCAAGAGCGGGGAGCGCCACAAATGGCCGTAGATACCAGTACTCGGCCGTCGGCCAGCCACCCAGCCGTCGAGCGGCCACGGCGAACACTGGATGTCCGCATCTCCTACGACAGGGACAGCGACGAACTCGTGGCGTTCCTCTTCGGCGCTCGCCCGCACATCGCGGACTACGTCAGCGACGAAGCCGCGTTCCTGCTTGACCCGGATACGGCCGAAGTCCTCGGCGTCCAGATCGACGACTACCTGGCGGTGATGGCGCCAATGCGGCCGGAGCTGTACGAGGTCTTGCGTACTGCCAAACTGCGCGGCATCGATCCGCCAGAAGTCGAGCGACTGATCCGGCGTTCCCAGACCCGTGCCGGGCGGCTCGAGACTGCCCTTCGGTCATGGACATATCGGCGGCGCAATCGCGGCCGGGCAAACGAGAATGGGGCCGTCGTCCTGCCGGATCTCCCTGCTCCGCTGCCGTCGGA
>JAFAEX010000314.1 GCA_023423795.1 Chloroflexota bacterium
CCGCATCAAATAGGCAACCGCCATCAACCCCGGGCGGTCGGCGATGGCCGGGGTTGATGGCGGTTGCCATCCCCCGCGGGCAACCGTGATCGCGGGGCATGTTCGAGCCCCGCAGCGGCGGTGCACCACCAGTCGGGGCTGACGCCGCGCCGCCCCGCCGTGTAGGGTTAAGGAACGAACGTGCATGCGTCGGGCGCGGCCGGTGGGCGCGCCCGCGTTCGGCTGGATGCGGGGCTGGTGCGTAAACAAGGGTCCTCGCCGGCGGCGAGGTGGCGCGATCGCGCCCTGCTGCCGGTGCTCGTCTTCGCGGCGATGGTGGTCTCGATCGTCGGCACCGTCGGCTCGCCGCTGATCCCGACGATCGCCGAGGCGCAGGGCGTCTCCCTCGAAACGGCGCAGTGGATCCTGACCGTCACGCTGCTGGTCGGCGCGGTGGCCGTGCCCGTCACCGGGCGGCTGGGCGACGGGCCGTACCGCCGGGGCGTCATCCTCGCCTGCCTCGGGCTGGTCGTCGTCGGCGCCAGCATCTCCGCGCTCGCGCCGAGTTTCCTCGTGCTGCTGGTCGGGCGGGCGTTGCAGGGCATGGGGCAGGGGCTGGTGCCGCTGACCATCGCGACCGCGCGCGGGACGCTGCCGGAGGACCGGATGCGGACCGCGGTCGCCATCCTCTCGGTCAGCACCGCCGCCGGGGCCGGGCTGGGGTTCCCGGTCAGCGGCGCGATCGGCGAGGCCCTCGGCTACCGGGCGGCGTTCTGGTTCGCGGCGCTGGTGGCCGCCGCCGCCTGCACCCTCGTCGCGCTGGTCGTGCCGTCGGCGCCGAAGACCGCCGCTCGGCCGCTGGACGTGCCGGGCGCGCTGCTGCTGTCGGCTGCGCTGCTGTCCCTGCTGCTGGCCGTAAGCCAGGGGCGGGCGTGGGGGTGGACGTCCGCGCCCGTCCTCGGGTTGCTCGCGGCGGCGCCGGTGCTCGGCGCGGTCTGGGCGCGCTGGGAACTGCGGACGGAGCACCCGCTGGTCGATCTGCGGCTGCTGCGCATCCGTCCGGTGATGGCCGCCGACGTGGCCGCGGTGCTGCTCGGGATCGGGCTGTACGCGCTCTTCTCGCTGGTGAACCGCTACGTGCAGACGCCGCCGGAGGCCGGGTACGGTTTCGGGGCGTCGCTCGTGGTGACCGGGTTGACGCTGACGCCGCTCTCCATCGGCAGCGTGCTGGCGAGCCGGCTCGGGGCGCGCCTCGCGCCGCGGCTGGGGCCGGGGCGGGTGCTGGCGATCGGCGCGCTGGTGGCCGCCGCCGACCTGACGTTTCTCGCGTTCGCCCGGTCCGAACTGTGGATGATCTTCGCGGCGACGGCCGTCGCCGGCGTCGGCATCGGCCTGACGTTCGCGACGATGCCGGCGCTGATCGTCCGCAGCGTGCCGCCATCGGAAACCGGCAGCGCGGCCAGTCTCAACCAGGTGCTGATCGTCGTCGGCGGCGCGACCGGCAGCGCGGCGAGCATCGCGCTGCTCGGCGCGTTCACCGTGCCGGGGCAGGCGCTGCCGCCGGACCACGGCTACACGGTGGCGTTCCTCGCCGCCGCCGCCGTCTGCGTCGTCGCCGCCGCGCTCAGCTTGCTGCTGATGCGCACCCCCGCCGCCGGATCGCGCCGCGTTGCCGACGAGCACGTGGACGAGGCCGCGGCGCTTGCCAGCGTGGCCGTCGAGGAGGCGTAGCGCGCTCCTCCGTCGTCATCCCGAGCCCGTCGACGTCATCCCGAGCCTGTCGAGGGATCTCGTCCTGCGCGGGTTCGTTCGGACGACGAGATCCCTCGACAGGCTCGGGATGACGGATGGGGCAACGACCGCTGGGTTCCGCATCATTCGTTTGGCCGCCCGGCGGCGCGAACGGCTGCGGTACACTCGGCCAGGCGGCGCGGGGTGAACCCAACGGCGCCGTATCCCCTCCCAATCGAGCGATGGAGCCAATTGGGACCGGTCCCCGGGGCGCGATGCCGTCGAGCGACGCGCCTCGAGGGCCGGTTCCGCGTGTCGGAGCGCCTGCGAAATGACCCTTTCCCAGAACCGGGCGGACTGGTTCGGCAACGTGCGCGGCGACGTCCTCGCCGGGCTGGTGGTGGCGCTGGCGCTGATCCCGGAAGCGATCGCCTTCTCGATCATCGCCGGGGTCGATCCGAAGATCGGCCTCTACGCCTCGTTCTCGATGGCCGTCGTCATCGCGTTCGCGGGCGGGCGGCCGGGCATGATCTCGGCGGCCACCGGCGCGATGGCCCTGCTGATGGTCAACCTCGTGAAGGACCACGGGCTGCAGTACCTGTTCGCGACGACGATCGTCACCGGCATCCTGCAGGTCATCGCCGGGTACCTGAACCTCGCGCGGGTGATGCGGTTCGTGTCGCGCTCGGTGATGACCGGGTTCGTCAACGCGCTGGCGATCCTGATCTTCATGGCGCAGTTGCCGGAACTGCGCGGGGTCGGCTGGCAGACCTACGCGATGGTCGCGGCCGGGCTGGCGATCATCTACTTCTTCCCGCGGCTGACGACCGCCGTCCCCTCGCCGCTGGTCTGCATCGTCGTGCTGACCATCGTCTCGGTCGCCCTCGGACTGGACTTGCGCACCGTCGGCGACATGGGGCAATTGCCGTCGTCGCTGCCGGTGTTCCTGCTGCCGGACATCCCGCTGAACCTGGAAACGCTGGGCATCATCCTGCCCTACGCGATCCCGCTGGCCATCGTCGGCTTGCTCGAATCGATGCTGACCGCCTCGATCGTGGACGACATGACCGACACCCGCAGCGACAAGAGCCGCGAGTGCGCCGGGCAGGGGCTCGCCAACATCGCCACCGGCTTCCTCGGCGGCATGGCGGGCTGCGCGATGATCGGCCAGTCGGTCATCAACGTGAAGTCGGGCGGGCGCGGCCGGCTCTCCACCTTCATCGCCGGCGGCGTGCTGCTGATCCTGGTGGTCGGGCTGGGCGACATCGTCGGCCGCATCCCGATGCCGGCGCTGGTCGCGGTGATGATCATGGTCTCGATCGGCACCTTCAGCTGGGCCTCGATCCGCAACCTGCGGACGCACCCGCGCAGTTCCAGCATCGTGATGCTGGCGACCGTTGCCGTCGTCGTCGCCACGCACAACCTCGCCTACGGCGTCGGCGTCGGCGTGCTGCTCAGCGGGATCTTCTTCGCCTGGAAGATCAGCCAGATCTTCGAGGTCGCCTCCACGATCTCCGACGACGGGCGGGTGCGGACGTACCGCGTCCACGGGCAGGTGTTCTTCGCCTCGGCCGACGCCTTCGTCGATGCCTTCGACTTCCAGGAAGCGCTGGACCGGGTGGCGATCGACGTCACCCACGCCCACTTCTGGGACATTTCGGCGGTCGCCGCGCTGGACCGGGTGGTGCTCAAGTTCCGCCGCGACGGCGCGGCGGTCGAATTGATCGGAATGAACGACGCCAGTTCGACGATGGTCGATCGGCTCGCGGTCCACGACAAGGTCGATGCGCTCGACCTCGCTCCCGGCCACTAGGCGACCGATATTTGGTGCGGAGGGCTGCCACCATGACCGTCCTGGCCTGCATCGACGGGTCCCGTTACACGATGAGCGTCTGCGACTACGCGGCCCGCGCGGCGCTGCGCCTCGGGACCGGGGTCGAACTGCTCCACGCGCTGGACCGCCCGCCCGGCGTGGAACTGCCGATCGACCGCTCCGGGGTGATGACCGCCGACATGGCGGACGAAGCGCTGGAGGAATACGCCCGCCTCGGCGAGGCCCAGCGGAGGCTCGACCGCGAGCGCGGGCGGCTGGTGCTGGACCGCGCGGCGGCGCGCGTGCGCGAGGCCGGCGTCGCGCAGGTCCAGGAACGCCTGATCCTCGGCGGGTTGCTCGACGGCCTGCGCGACCACGAGGCCGACGCCCGGCTGGTCGTCATGGGCCGGCGCGGCACCGCGGAGGACCGCGCGGCCGCCCACCCCGGCAGCAACCTCGAACGGGTGGTGCGGGCCGGCCACCGCCCGCTCCTGATCGTGCCTCCGGAGCACCGGCCGCTGCGCCGCTTCGTCGTCGCCTGGGACGCCGGTCCGAGCGCGAACCGGATCATCGAGACATTGGCGCGGGAGCCGCTGCTGCTCGACGCCGAGTGCGTTGTCCTGACCGTGGGCGCGGACGAGCCGCGGCGCCGGGACCAGGTGGCGGCTGCCGCGGAGCGTCTGCGCGCTGCCGGCTACCGGGTCGAGGCGGCGCTCAGGCCCGGCCACGCCGACGAGGTGATCCTCGCCACGGTGCGGGACGCAGATGCCGACCTGCTCGTGCTGGGCGCGTACGGGCACTCCCGCATCCGGGATCTGCTCGTCGGCAGCACCACCACGGCCCTGCTGCGCGCGAGCACGGTCCCGGTGCTGGTCATCCGCTAGGCCGAGCCGGCCGAGCCGCCGGCGTTGTCGCGCCAGTCGTCGGAAGCGTCGGCGGCCAGGGCGCTCGTTTCCCACTCCGGGGCGGTGGCGAGCCATTCGCGGCGGGCCTGGCCGCCCGGCCGGTCGATGTGGACGTGCTCGTCCACGCGGGATACCCAGTCCAGCGGGATCCAGTGGTGGGCGCCGCGGTCATCCTTCGTCAGTTTGATCGCGCTGCCCTCGACGCGATCGACGGTGGCGATCCGGTCGCCGTCGGCGCACACCACGGGCATGTGCTCGCGGATGCGGTCGCGGTTGGCGGTGGACGTGGCCATGGTGACTGCTCCTTCCGCGCGCGGGCCGGATCGCCCGCGCGCCGTTGCCTGTCTGGGAGCGCAGCGCCCGTGCCAGCGGCGCGGGGTCTTCTGGACGCGTGGCGCCCGCGGTCCACTATGCTTGTCTATGAAAAATTGATGAAAAGGGCTGCGTGATTGCCGGGGGTTCGACTGTTGCGACCCATCGCCTGGCGGGAACCGGCCACCGCACCAGGGAGCCTGTTGTGTCCATATCGCCCAGCGCCGAACACGGGGAGACTCCCGCCGAGCGCGCGCCGCACCCGCTGGCGGGGCTTCGCCACGACCTGTCGTCGCCGTTGACCGTCATCCGCGGGCACGGCCAGTTGCTGCGGCTGCGGGTCGGCGACCTCGACGTGCCGTCCGCGGAACACGAACGGCTCGACGGCCACCTCGACGCGATCGAGCAGGCCCTCGACCGCATCGAAGCCATGCTCTTCCCGGAGCTGGCCGACGCCCGCCGACGGCGCATCGGAGAGCAGGGCGCGGACCCCGGTCGCTGATGAGCCTTCCCCGGCCGCGAGCATCCGCCCGGACGCGCAGCGCGACGGCGGCGGCGGTCGGCGACAATCCCCGCCGGGAAACGTGACGGGGCGGCTGCGGCGGGAGGGCGGGGTGGACAACGAGACCTGGATCGTGCTCCTCGGGGCGGTCGTTGTTTACGCACTGGTGGCGGGGTGGCTGGGCGCGCGCTCGATCACGATGCCGCTCGTCTTCGTCGCCTTCGGCGCGGTCGCCGGCCCCTACGTGCTCGGGTTGCTCGACCTCCCGCTGCACGCCGAGGAGATCGAGCGGCTGATCGAGGTGACGCTGGCGCTGCTGCTGTTCGCCGACGCCTCCACCCTCGAATGGCGGGAAATCCGCCGCGACGCCGGCATCCCGGCCCGGCTGCTGATCGTCGGCTTGCCGCTGACGGTCGGCATCGGGGCGCTCGTCGCGGGACCGCTGTTTCCGGCGGCGGGACTGGGGATGGCGCTGCTGTTGGGCGCCATCCTCGCGCCGACCGACGCCGCGCTGGGGCTGCCGATCTTTTCCAACGAGCGGGTGCCGACGCGGGTGCGGCGGGCCCTGAACGTCGAGAGCGGCTTCAACGACGGGTTCTCCACGCCGTTCGTGACGCTGGCGCTGGCGTTCGCGGTGTCGCAGGGCGGCGCCGGCAACCCCGCCGGCTGGATCGGCCCGGCGCTGGTGCAGATCGGGATCGCCATCGCCGTCGGGGCGCTGCTCGGGGGTGTCGCCGGACGGGCGTTCCGGGCGGCGAAGGAGCGCGACCTGACCACGCCGGTCGCCCTGCAACTGGCCGGGCTGGCGCTGGCGCTGCTGGCGTTCATGGGCTCGATTGCGGCGGGCGGAAACGGCTACATCGCGGCGTTCGTGGCCGGGCTGGCGTTCAACGCGGTGAGCGACGGCAAACTCGAAATTGCCGGGGAGTTCCCGGAGGTGACCGGCACGCTGCTGTCGCTGCTGGTGTGGGTCATCTTCGGGGCGATGGTCGCGCCGATGGCGTTCACCCACTTCGTGCCGGCCGCCGTGCTCTACGCGGTGCTGTCGCTGACGGTGGTGCGGATGCTGCCGGTGGCGATTGCCCTGTTCGGGACGCGGCTGCGCCCGGACACGGTCATGATGATGGGCTGGCTCGGCCCGCGCGGGCTGGCCTCGGTCGTCTTCACGCTGCTGGCGCTGGGCACGCTGACCGAGGCGGGCGTGGACCCGCTGCCGCTGGTGGCCGCCGTGTGGACGGTGATGCTGAGCGTGGTGCTGCACGCGGTGACGGCGACGCCACTGGCGGAGTGGTACGCCGCGCGGCTGGAACGTGCGGACCCGGCCATCCCCGAATTCGCCGAGCGCGGCCGTGGACTCGGCGTGCGGGCGCACCAGATCCGGTCGGCGATCGGGCACGCCCTCCCGGCGCGGCATCGCGAGCGCCAGCGGGCGGAGGGGTAGGCAGGGAGCGATTGTGCGCGACGACGCTGCCATCTGTGAGGTAACGGCGACTGCGACTGTGAACCGGTCGCCGGCGGCCGCCGCCCGGGTTTGAATCCCAGGGCTACGACAACGAAGCCCCTCCGGGGCTGGGCACGGTCCGTGGCCGCCCTATTCTGGCAACCGCCATCATCGCGCCCCTACATCCGGCGACGCCGCCGCGCGCTGTAGGGGCGCGAATCATCGCGCCCGCCCATGGGCCGGCGTCTGGATCAAACAGGCAACCGCCATCATCCCCGGGCGGGCGTGGGCGATGGCCGCGGTGTCTTGGCAACCGCCATCATCGCGCCCGCCCAGAATCGGTATCCGCATCAACCAGGCAAACGCCACAAACCCCGGGCGGGCGCGGCCAGTGCTACGGATCGACAACGCCACCGCCGTCCGCATCATTTGGCCGCCGGCAGGCGCACGGTGAACGCCGCGCCGTTTCCGGGGTCGCTTTCCAGCGTCACCGTGCCGCCGTGGGCCTCGACGATCGAGGCGACGATGGAAAGCCCGAGGCCGGAGCCGCCCGTCGCCCGCGGGCGCCCGGGATCGGCCCGCCAAAACCGCTCGAAGACGTGCGGCTGCGCGTCGCGCGGGATGCCCGGACCGGCGTCGGCGACCGTCAGTTCGACCCACGGCGTCGCGGCGTGGACCGATACCCGCACCGGCGCGCCGGCCGGGGTATGGGCGCGCGCGTTCGTCAGCAGGTTGTCCAGCACCTGCCGCAGGCGCGCGCGGTCGCCGGTAGCCAGCGCGACGCCGGGCGCCGGCAGGTCGAGCGCGAGCGGCCGGTCCGGGTCGGCGGCGGAGAAATCGGCGGCGGCGTCGCGGGCCAGCAGCGCGAGGTCCACCGGCTCCGGCTCCGGCACGAGACCGCGTTGCTGGTCGAGGCGGGCCAGTAGCAGCAACTCGTCCACCAGCCGGGCCATGCGCGCGCCCTCGGATTCGATGCGGCCCATCGCGCGGGACAAGGCGTCCGGTTCGGCGAGCGCACCCTGCCGGAACAGTTCGGCCCATCCGCGCAGCGAGGTCAGCGGGGTCCGCAGTTCGTGGGCGGCGTCGGCCACGAAGCGGCGCAGGCGGTCTTCGCTGGCTTCGCGGGCGCGCACGGCCTGCTCGATGCGGGCGAGCATCTCGTTGAGCGCCGCGCCGAGGCGGCCGAGTTCCGTGCGCGGGTCGGCGTCGGGAACGCGCCGGCCGAGGTCGCCGGCGGCGATGGCGGCCGCCGTGTCGATCATCCGGTCGATCGGGCGCAGGCCGTGCCGGATCATCCACCACGCGGCGAGGGCGGCGATCAGGCAGGCGACGGCGGCGGCGACCGTCACCGCCTGCACGAGGCGGGCGATGGCGGCATCGACCGATGCGAGCGAGGCGGCGTCGGCCAGGTAACCGCCGCCGTCCGCATCGCGGACGAGCACCCGGAACCGCAGCGGACCCTCTTCCGCCGGCACGGTGGAGACGCGCCCGACCATGCGCGCGAAGGCGGGGTCGGCCGGGTCCGGCAGCAGCGGCAGCGGGTCCGGCGCATCCGGGTAGCCGGACGGGTAGGCCGAGGTCAGCGTGCCGTCCGGGGCGTAGACGAGCCAGGCGACCGGGCGCTCGAACGGGTCCTCCGGCTCGGCGTCGGTCCCCTCGGCGACGACTGGCGTGGCGGCCGGGTAGGCATCGTGGTCGCCGCCGTTGCCGTAGCCGTTTCCATACCCGTTGCCACGACTGCCGCCGTGTCCGCTGTCGTTGCCATAGTCGCCGTCGCGCTCGTAGGCCGAACCGCGTGACTTGGGCGGCTTGGGGTAGCCATACGGGAGGCCGCGCGTGGCCGCCGTAAGCACCCGGGCATCGACCTGCGAGGTGAGGGTGGCGCGGGACACGCCGACGATGACCCCGCCGAGGACGGCGAAGGTCAGGGCCATCAGGAGGGCGATGCCGATGGTGAGGCGGGTGCGGATGCTCATGGCCGCGCGACGCCGGGTGCGGCGGGGATCGTTGTGGCGGTGCCGGTCGGTGCGGTTGCCGGGAGAGTTCGGGTCGGCGCGGTACCCGAGGCGGTCCCGTCCGATGAGATTTTCGATGAGGTCCGGGCCGCGACGGAGGCGGTCGCGGTCGATTCGGCTCCCGAGGAGGTTCGATTGGGCGCGATCGGGGTCGGCGCGGAGACGAACCCGGGGCTAACGCCCCGGGCTGAGGAGACAAAGGACCCTAAAGGACCCTGAGGACGGACGCGGGGCAATCTGGGTGCGGTGGAGGAGGAATGGAGAGGCCGGTTGCGGCCGAGATCGGCCGATCTTCCCGAATGGGATGATCGGTCGCGCACGCAGCCCGCTTTAGCGGGCTTTGACTCCTCAGCCCGGGGCTTTAGCCCCGGGACCGTTACCCCGGAGCGCGAGGCCGCCCGGCAATCAGCCGCCATTCCCGCCATCCTCGTCCGGCCGGCGCAGGGAGTAGCCGAAGCCGCGGACGGTGCGGATCAGGCGCGCGTCCTTGTCGTCGAGTTTGCGGCGCAGGTAGCTGATGTACGTCTCGACCGAGGCGGGATCGCCGGCGAAGGCGTAGTCCCAGACGTGCTCGATGATCTGGGCCTTGGAGACGACGCGGTCGCGGTTGAGCATCAGGTAGCGCAGCAGCCGGTATTCGGTCGGCGAGAGGGCGACCTCGGCCGCGCCGCGCCAGACGCGGTGGGCGTCCTCGTCGAGGACGACGTTGCCGACGACCAGGCGCGCCGGTTCCGGCTGGTGGCCCCGCGCCCGGCGCAGCACCGCCTCGATCCGCAGCAGCAACTCTTCGAGGCTGAAGGGTTTGGTCAGGTAATCGTCGCCGCCGCCGGTGAAGCCGGCGCGGATGTCGGCCGGGTCGTCGCGGGCGGTGAGGAAGATCACCGGCACCGCGTCGCCCGCTGCGCGAAGCTTGCGGACCAGCGAGAAGCCGTCGAGGTCGGGCAGGTTGACGTCGAGCACCACCAGGTCCGGCGAGGCGGCGCGGGTGGCCGCCAGCGCGGCGACGCCGCCCTCGGCCGTCTCGACCGCGTACCCGCGGAACCGCAGCGCGGTTGCCACGAGGTCGCGAATCGGCTCTTCGTCCTCGACCACGAGGATCGTCGTGCTGGGCGCCGCGGCATCGCCGGTCATCGGGAAAGGGTCCTCCAGATACGGTGCTACGTGCTACGTGCTACGTGCAACGACGGGGGGAGTGCCCGGTTGGCGGGTCGGCAAGCACGCGGCGCGAACCGGCAAACAGGTACACCGGAGCACTCGGTGCGCTCGTCGTTGCACGTAGCACGTAGCACTCCGTTACGGCGCCGGCGAGGCCACCGGCGCGCCGAGGCCCTCGAACGGGGCGATCGGGATGCGGGTCGGTTCGGGCTGCCACGGCAGCATGCCCGCCTGGCCGCCGATGAACAAGCCGGCGATGGCCATCGCGGCGACCACCACCAGCACGGCGATGAGCAGCACCCTCAGGCCGCTTCGGCGTTGCCCGCGGTCGTTCATGGCCGGTCCTCCCGGTGGGGCCGGGAACCGAGACGCATCGTCCCCGGTCCCCGGCGCTCGATCAACTCGCCGGCTCGGCGAGCGTGGCGGTCAATTCGACCTCGAGGCGGACGGTCTCTTCCAGCGAGAGGACGACCGGCACGCTCGGCGGCTCGATGCCGAAGTCCGGCATCTGGAAGGTCGTGTTGGCCGTGCCGGTCAGCGCGTCGCCGTCGCGGGTGGCAATCGCTTCCCAGGCCATCGGGCGGGTCTCGCCGTGGACGGTGAAGTCGCCGAGCAGGGTGAAGGTCGTCTCCTCGCCATCCGGCAGCGCGCCGTCGAGGCCATCGACCCCGCGCAGCACGAAGGTGGCCAACGGGTATTTTTCGGTTTCGAGCGTGTTGTTGTAGAGGTAGTTGTCGCGGCGGGCCTGGTCGCTCTGGAGGGTCCGCATATCGACGTCGAAGCGGGAGCAGGGCAGCGGAGCGCCGTTCGCGTCGAAGGCGACGACCCCGATGATGGCGCGGGTTTCGCCGACGGCCTCGGTTTCGCCGACCTGCGCCAGTTCTTCCTTCACCCGGTAGCGGGCGATCGACTCGTCGGAAACGATCTGGTAGACCGCGTCGGCCTCGGTTCCGGCAGGCAGCGAGCCGAGTTCGCTCGCTTCGCAGGTGGCGAGCCCTTCGTCGGATTCGAGCACGCCCGGCGCGATGGCCGCCTGTCTGGCCGCCGGGGTGGCGTCCTGCGCCGCGACGCCGAAGGCGGCCGGGGCGAGCGCGGCGAAGGCGAACAGCGCGGCGGCGGCGCGGCGCGTGGTTGACGTGGTTCCGGGCATCGAGGTGGCCTCCTGGTGCGTTCCTTCCCAATGGATCGTCCGGGGCAACCGACCCCGGCGGCGCGGCGGGCGACCCGGTTCCCGAGGGTCGCCGGTCGCCGGCACGACCACGGTACGTCGCACGGGCCGCACCCCGGCTGTGAGGATGCTGGGAGTTTGCTGGGAGCGTCGGGCGCGATCCGCCGGCGCCGCCGGACGCGACGAGCGCCGCTCCGGGGGTGGAGGACCCCGTCGCGGCGCTCGCCAAAGGGAAGGGGAAGAACCTCCCGCTGGGGGAGGGGCCGACGCCGTCGGATGCGCCCGGCCCAGGGCAAAAGGCAAGAGGGCCGGAACGACCGCTGGGGACTGACGGCGCGGTCGCCGTCGGCCTGTCCATAGATTGCCGCCCCCGCCTTGCCGCCCGGTAAGAGGATGCTGGGAAAAGGCTGGGAATGCCGAGATGCCACCGCGTCCAACGTCATCCCGAGCCCGTCGAGGGATCTCGTGAGCGAGTCGAGAAGTAGAGAAGTCGAGACGGGACGAGGTCCCTCGACGGGCTCGGGATGACGGAGAAGACGGGCGCGTTCGGCGGCGCGTGCGCCTACCCCCGCACGACCGATGAGACGGCGGTGCGAACCGCCTCGTCCGCCGTGGCGGCGACGAGCAGCCGACCCGGCAGCCCGTCCAGCATGGCGCGGGTCTCGTCGGTGGAGAGGGCGGCCGCCCAGCCGCCGAGCAGCACGACCGGCCGCCCGAGCCGCAGCCCCAGCGCGATCTCGGAGAGGGTGCCGAAGCCGCCGCCGACCGCGATCACCGCGTCACCGGACGCGGCCACCAGCACGTTGCGGGCCTGCCCCAGCCCGGTGCAGACGACGTGGTCCACCCACGGGTTGGCGGCGACCGCGTCGTAGCCGGGGATGATGCCGATCGTCGTGCCGCCCGCTTCTTTCGCGCCGCGGCAAGCCGCGCGCATGCCGCCGCCCAGCCCGCCGCAGACGAGCGTGCAGCCGCGCCGGGCGATCTCCCGACCGACCACGGCGGCCTGCGACAGCACCTCGGGCGGGGCATCCCCCGGCGCGCAGACGGCGATCTGGACGCGGCGCGGCGGGGCCGGGGACGGGGCGGGGTCGGTCATCCGGCGGGAACCTCCCGGTCGCGGTCGTCGCTGGCGAGGGGAACGCTGGCGACCACCTCGTAGCGGGCGCCGGCGTGGGAAAGGTGGGAGCGGATCAGTTCGACCCGGCGCACCGGCAGCGGCGCGGCGGGCGGTCCGGGGATGACGCCGGTGTTCGGGTCGGCCAGCGACCGGATCGCCGCCGGCAACTCGCGCAGCGGCATCTCCGGCGACCCCTCCGGCCGCGCTCGCCCGAGGGTGATGTGCGGGTGGAACGCCTCGTCCTCCGGCGGGAAGCCGAGGTCGCGCAGCGTCGCGCCGACCGCCTCGTGCAGGGATTGCAGCCGGTGCGCCGGCCCGTGCAGCCCGAGCCAGACCACGCGCGGGTGGCGGATGTTCGGGAACACCCCGAGCGGCCCCGTCCGCAAATCGAACGCCCTGTGCCCGGCGACCGCGCCCGGCAGCGCGAGGCGCACCAGTTCGGCCCGTTCGCGGGGAATCTCGCCGAGGAAATGGAGGGTGACGTGGGCGTCGGCCGGGTTGACCCAGCGCATCGGCCAGCCGCGCGGACGCAGGTCCTCGATGGTCGCCGCCGCCGCCGCCTTCGCCTCGGGCGAGATGGGGACGGCGATGAACAGCCGCCACAACGTATCCGGCGCGTCGGGCGCCGGCGGGCGGGTCTTCGGCGGGCGGGGTTTGCGGGGACTCATGCGGGTAGTATATGGCCCGGACGGAGGCGACAGGCGACAGGCCACAAATGGTAGCCCCCGAATGGCCGGGGCGGCAGTGCGTGGCGGCGGGTGCCGCACTGTCGCCTGTCGCCTGTCGCCTGTCGCCTCGGAGGGAAGCGGGATTGGGCACCGGCGTCACCACGGCGTTCCTCGGGCCGCGCGGCACCTTTTCGGAAGAGGCCGCGCTGCGACGCGCCGGCGATCCGGCGCTGCTGCTGCCGTTCCCGACCTTTTCCGAGGCCGTCGCCGCCGCCGAGCGCGGCGAGGCGGAGGAGGCGCTGCTCCCGGTCGAGAACTCGATCGAAGGGGCCGTTTCCGGCAACCTCGACATCATCATCCACCGCACGCCGCTGAAGATCCGCGGCGAACTGGTGCTTCCCGTCCGCCACTTCCTGGTCGGGCCGCCGGGCGCGACGCTGGCCGGCGTCCGCACCGTCATCTCGCACCCGCAGCCGTTCGGGCAGTGCCGGCGCTTCCTCGAAGAGCGCCTGCCCGGGGCGGAGCAGGTGGCCGCGCTTTCCACCGCGGCGGCCGTCGCGGAGGCGGTGGCCAGCGGCGACCCCACCCGCGCCGGCATCGGCACCCGGCGCGCCGCCGACCTGGCCGGCGGGGTGGTCCTTGCCGAAGACCTGCAGGACAACGCCGCCAACGCGACCCGCTTCGTCGCCCTCGGTGCGACCGACGCGCCGCCCACCGGCGACGACAAGACGTCGATCGGCTTCACGACCCACGTCAACGTGCCGGGTTCGCTCCACGCGGTGCTGACGGTGTTCGCCGACGCCGGGCTGCAACTGACCCGCATCGAGAGCCGCCCGCTCAAGAACCGGCTGGGCGAATACGTCTTCCTCGTCGATTTCGAGGGCCACCGCCTCGACCCCCGGATCGCCGCCATCCTCGACCGCGCCCGCGAACGCTGCCTCACGCTGGACGTGTACGGCTCGTATCCGCGATTCACCGTCTGAGGCGACAGGCGACAGGCGACAGCGAAACGCTCGCTGCCGCGGGTGCCAGCCTCGATCATCCAGGGCGGCTACCATTTGTCGCCTGTCGCCTGTCGCCTGTCGCCTGTCGCCTGTCGCCTGTCGCCTGTCGCCTGTCGCCTGTCGCCTGTCACCTTCGGAGAACGACCGATGCGCCTCCTCCTGCACGATACGCTGGCGACGATGCCCTGGACCGTCCCGGCCCGCGAGGGCTGGCTCGATGCGCCGGACGGGGTGGAGGTCGTGCTGCTGCCGGACCTGAACGCGGGCGCGGTCGGGCCGGGGGACGCCGCGCTGCTGCCGTCCCCGGAGGCCGCGCTGCTGGAGGCGAGCCACGCGATCTGGCCGACCGTGGCCGCGGTCTTTTCCAGCGACGGCCCGGTGTCGTTGCGCACCCCGGTGCGCCCGGACGAGGTGACGCGCACCCCCGTGCGGCTGGCCGGCTGCTCCAGCGTGGGCGAGTTGCTGGCCCGCGCGACGCTGCGGACCTTCTACGGCATCGAACCCACCGCCTGGACGAGCGCGGAGGACGCGGTGGCCGAGGTCGTGGTGCTGGAAGGGGCGGACGCCCTGCGTCCGCCCGAAGGCGGGTTCGCCGAGGACCTGTCCCGCGCCTTCTTCATCATGACCGGGCTGCCGGCGATCACCCACCTGCTGGCGCTGCCGGACCCGCCGGAGGACGCGCCCGCCGCCGAGCCGGTGGACGGCGCGCGGCTCGCGGCGGCGCTCGACTGGCTGGAACGCGCCCGCGCCCTGTCCCACGAGCGGCGCAAGGAGTGGCGCGGCGCGCTGGTGGACGACGGCGTCGCCTCCGACCGGCTCGGCGCCATGTTCGCCGGGATGCGCACCGCGCTGGAGCCGGACGACCGCAAGGCCCTCACCGCGCTGCTCTCCCACGGCGGGCGCGGCACGCCGTACCCGACCTCGCCGAAGTTCCGGATCGTGGAGGTGCGGACGCAGGGGTAGGCGTGGTTGGGTGCGACCACCATCGCTGCTCGGCTCAGCCTCCCGCGGGTGTTCGGACCGCACGCACTTGGATTACGAATTGTGCAGGCGATAGGCGACCGTAGGGCGCGGTCCGCCGCCGTGACGACGAGTGATGGCGTGAAGGGCGTCAGCCAGCGGTACCACCCTCGCAGCAACCGGGTCCGGACCCCTTGATGCAGCAGCTGTTCGACCCCTGCACGCCGCCGCAGTTGACCCGGCACTCTTGCGTCTGCTCGTCGCAGCAATGGTCGTCGCCACAACAGACCTGCCCAGGTCCGCAGCAGCCGGGTTGGTGCCCCTGCGGGCACGCCTTGCTGCCTTCCTGCCAGCAGCCGCCGCAGATGGCCACCGGCCGGCTCGGGTGGCAGCAGTAGTCGTTCCCATTCGGTCCCGAACACACCACGTCGCAGGCCCGTCCGTTGGCGCAGCAGAACAGGCCGCATTTCCCGTCGTTCGGGCAGGGCGGCTTCCCCGATGGGCAGCGGCACCGGCCCTTCTGGCAGGTCAACCCGGAGCCGCATTTCGTGCCGTCCCTCGCCGGCTTGCACTTGCCCTTCGTGCAGCGCTTGCACTCGCCGCACGGCTTTTTGCACTTGGCCGCCTCGGCGTCCCCGCCGCGTATCGCCGCGATCACCGCGAGCAGGCCAAACGCGGCGCGCCGGCTCGCCGGGGAGCCGAGCGACCTCGCGAGGGCATCGAATCGGCTGGGGTCCATCTCGTACCTCCGGGCGACGAGGCGGACCGCGCTCCGTTGCGCGGCGTAGACGTCGGTGGCGTCGCCCCGAGGTGCGCGGGCGACCGGGGCGGCAAACGACGGGCCAAGGAGCCCACATGGGGTCGTCTGGCGATGGGCGCGCGCCGGGTCGCATTACGCCGGCTGGCGAGCGGCTCGGATGGGGATTCGGACGGGCCGAGGGGGTTCGGAGGTGTCGTCGGGCGTCACTTCATCGGCGAAGGCGCAGGGACATCATTCTTCAATACAAGTCGTTTGTCAATAGAAGACACGGGCGGCATGCGAGCGCCCGGCGTGCTGCCGTCGCGTGCCGCGGTCGCGGGTCGCGACCTTACTCCGGCTCGGCTCACGCGGTCGGGGCGTCGGCCGAGCCGTACTCGCGCCTGATGCCGGCGAAGGAACTCAGCGCCAGCCAGTCCGGAAAGCCGCGCACGAGATCCCGCGGGCCGTCCAGTTCGATCAGGCCGCCGCGCAGGGCGTCGGCGAAGGGCTGGTGGCCGAGCCAGACCCGGTGCATCGCCAGCGTGTCGGCGCGGACCACGAGGTCCACCTCGAACCCCGGCGGGTCCCAGCACACGGAAGGCGCGCCCGGCTCCAGCAGCAGCCAGTAGCGCCCGGCGGGCGAACCGACGAAGTCGAACTGCACGACCACCTGCCGGTCGGGGAGGCGGTCGGCGTTGAGCCGGCGGTGCATGTCCCACATCAGCAGTTGCGGATCCAGCGCGTCCTCGTCGAGCAGCGGGTCGAACCAGCGGTGGCTCCACTCGCCGAGGCGCACGATGACGTCGTAGAGGTCGCGCCCCGCCGGCGTCAGGTGGTATTCGACGGCGCGGTTGCCGGCCGCGTGCCGCTCGACCAGCCCGGCGCTTTCGAGGAAGCGCAACCGCTGGATCAGCAGCGAGCGCGAGATCCGCGGCAGGCCGCGCTCCAGTTCGTTGAAGCGGCAACTGCCCATCAGCAGTTCGCGCAGGATCAGCGGCGTCCACCGCTCGGCGATGATCTCCGACGCCTTCGCGACCGGGCAGAACTGGCCGTACTGGGTCATCGCGTCCCCCTTCGCCGGGGATCACCGGGCTGCGTAGCAGGTCCATTTATTGTACTTGTCCTGTGTTTCCATGCGCGTAGGATCGTCGTGCGGTCGCTGCTGGGGCGCCCGCCAACACCGGCGCTTCGGGCCACCCCGGTCGGGCGGGAGCGGACCGAGCCACCAACGCATGAACCGATGGAGACGACGATGCCTACCCTCGAAGCGACCCGAACCGGCTACCGGCCGCACGCGATCTCCCCGGACGACGACCGCTTCGTCGCACTCGCCGCCGAACTCGGGCAGGAATTCGCCGCCCGCGCCGCCGATCACGACCGCGACAACACGTTTCCCGCGGAGAACTTCGACCGCATGCGCGAGGGCGGCTACCTGCGCCTCGCCGTGCCGGAGGAATTGGGCGGGCTCGGCGCGACCATGCGCCAGGTCTGCTACGCGCAGGCCGAACTGGCGAAGCACTGCGCCTCCACCGCGCTCGCCGTCAATATGCACCTCTACCTCGTGCTGTCCAACGCCTACCGCTGGCGCAAGGGCGCGGCGTCCGCCGAAGGCGTGCTGCGCCGCGTCGCCAGCGACGGCATCGTGCTGATGACCAGCGGCGGCTCCGACGGCATCTGGCCATCGGCGACCGCGATCCGCGACAACGGCGGCTACCGCCTGACCGGCCGCAAGATGTTCTGCTCGCAAGCGCCGGTCGCCGACGTGCTGGTGACGATGGCCGCCTACGACGACCCCGCCGAGGGCACGGTCGTGCTGCTGGCGGGCATCCCGACCGGCAGCCCCGGCGTCCGCATGGTCGAGACATGGGACACGCTCGGGATGCGCGCCACCGCCAGCCACGACGTCCAGTTGGACGACGTGGCGATCTCCGAGGCGCAGGTCGTGGCCCGGCGGCCATGGGGCAAGGTCGATCCCGCCCTGCGCGGCGCGGGCGTCCACTTCGCGCCGCCGGTGGCGTCCGTCTACTTCGGCGTCGCCGCCGCCGCCCGCGACGAGGCCGTGCGCGTCGTCGGCTCCCGGCGCGACGGCGGCGGCCACCCGCTGGCCGAGGACGCCACCAGCCAGCGCCTCGTCGGCCTGATGGACGCGAAACTGCGCGTCGCGTGGTGGGCCCTCGCCGGCGCGCTGGCCGAACTCGGAGCCGACTACGTGCCGGACGAGGCCGCGCTGGAAACCGTGATGCTCGCCAAGCGCCAGGTCGTCACCGAGGCCATCGCCGTCGTCGATCTGGCGATGGACGCCGTCGGCGGCTCCGCCTACTTCCGGCGCTCGCCGCTGGAGCGCGCCTACCGGGACGTGCGCGCGGGTTCGTTCCACCCGCTCAACCCGGAGAAGGCCCTCCTCTACGCCGGCCGCCGCGCGCTCGGCCAGCCGGTCGAGACGATCTGGTAAGGGGACGTCCCGGCGTCGCCCCGCGCCACATCGTCATCCCGCGCCGCATCGTCACCCCGCTTTCCTCCGTCATCCCGAGCCTGTCGAGGGATCTCGTCGCCCGCTCGCGCCAGCCGCGACGGCGGCGGGGCCCCTCGGCGAGCGCCGCCGAACCGCGCCCGAGTCGCCGGTTCTTCGACGACATCCACCAACCCGAACCGGCGCAAACACCGCGAAACGGGGTACGACAACCATGCTCGCACCCGTGATCCACCGCTCCCTCGACGAGGAGCGACGATTCCGCGCCGCCGCCGGCCACCTTCCCGCCGGCGTCTTCGTGATCCTCACGCTGCTCGACGGCGCGCCGCACGGCACGACGGCGACCAGCGCCGTCCTCGTCTCGTTCGCCCCGCCGCTGGTCGCCGTCTTCGTCGCCTGCCACGGCCGCACCCACGACCGGATCGTGGCCGTCGGCGCGTTCACCCTCAACCTGCTGCGGCGGGAGGATCACGCGCTGGCCCGGCGGTTCGCCAACCCTACGCGGGCGACCGGCCGGGCCGGGTTCTCCGGCATCGACCTGCTGCCGCGCGACTCCGGACCGCCCGTCCTCGCCGGCGCGGCGGCCTGGTTCGCCTGCCGGGTGCACGACGTCGTGCCGATGGGCGACCACGCCGGCATCGTCGGCGAGGTGACCGACTGCGCCCGCGACCCGGACGCCGCGCCGCTGCTCGCGCACCGCGGGCGGCTGCACGGGCTGGGCCGCCCGGTGCAGCCGCCCGCGTGGATGACGCCAGCGGACGCGGACCTCGCGGCGGCCTGGTAGGCGAACCCGTCCCGCCAAACCCAGTTTATTCGGCATTTATTCGGTATTGATTCGGCGTTTTTTCGGCGGCGGTTTTTCCCATGAACATGCGGAATCCTGGTTTCTTCGGCGACCCCCTGCCAGCCACGCGGGCGTAGCGGAGCGGACGCGTCCGGCACGCCGTTCCGGGCGCAGTGGGTGGGAGGGGGGAGCGAATAAACTCCGATGCGGACGAAAAAATGCGTACGTACGCGGTGTTTCGTGGCCAGGCAACCGCCGAACAAATACCGAATAAACACCGAACAAATACCGAATAAATTGGCGGCGCGGGGCCCCGCCGGGTGCTGCCGTTCGCGCCCGGTGGCCGCCCGCGGCCGGCGGCGGGAACACCCGTCCGGATTCCGTATCACGTCGGCCGAATCGTGGAACCGTGGCGAGCGCCGCTCTCGTTTCGGCGGTCACGGGCGTGCGGACGCGCGGCATTGCCGGGTTCCCGACCGGGAGCAGGACGCGTTGCGCCGCGGTCCGCATCGCGTTCGCAGGCGATGCCAAACCCGCAGAATCCAGTGGAGCGGCAGAACGACGTTCCTGCCAGGGCCGTCGCGCAGTGACGGGAACCGATGCACGCCACGGCGGTGTCGTTCGGCTCGTCCTCGTCGGGATCGCAGGTGCCAGGAGGGAGGGCTCCGCCCGTGCCGATCAAGCAGGACGACAGGCCGGCGTCGCAGGTTCGCTCGGGGCAGCACACCATGCCCGCGCCGCCGCACGCCACGCCCGCCGATGTTGTCGCCCGCGCAGACCGCCCGGTCCGCGCCGTCGGCGTCGTCGATGCACCCCACGCAGGAACCCGTCGGGCCGACGCCGGGTTCGCCGGCATACCCCGTGCCGTCTGCCACGTCCGTGCAGACGCCGGCGCTGCCGGGCAGGGTGCAGGCATCGCACGGGCCGGTGCGGGCCGCGCGGGCCGGGCATCCGCAACAAGCCGGAGGGACGGGGAGGAAACCCGATGGCGCGGCTCAGAGCAACCCGCGCCGGGCCGCCTCGGCGACGGCGGCGGCGCGGGAGGAGGCGCCGAGTTTGCCGCGGGCGCGCAGGATGTGGCGGTGCACCGTGCGCAGGCCGAGCCCGAGGCGCTCGGCCGCCTCGCGGTCGGTGTGGCCGGCGGCGACGAGG
>JAFAEX010000082.1 GCA_023423795.1 Chloroflexota bacterium
CTTGCCGACTCGGCACTCGGCACTCGGCACTCGGCACTTGCCGACTCCGCTCCACCGGCGAGAATGACGGCCGCTCCGAACCCGACCGCTCGTCAGGAGACATCCGTGGCCATCGATCCCGCCGTCCGCACCGTCGGCATCCTCATCTTCGACGAGGTGGAAGTCCTCGACTTCTGCGGCCCCTTCGAGGTCTTCGCCTCGGCCGAATCGCTGCCGGAACGGCCCGGGGAACCGGGCGCGCACCTGTTCCGGCCGCTGATCCTCGCCGAGCGGGCCGACACCGTCCGCTGCCGGGGCGGCTTGCTGGTCGTCCCCCACCACACGCTGGCCGACCACCCGCCGCTGGACATCGTGCTCGTGCCGGGCGGCTACGGCACCCGCCGCGAAGCGTCCAACCCCGTCATCCTCGACTGGATCACGGCCCGCCGCGGCGACGGCGCGCTGACCACCAGCGTCTGCACCGGATCGTTCCTGCTCGCCGCCGCCGGCCTGCTGGACGGCCAGCGCGCCACCTCGCACTGGGCCACCCTCGACGACCTGCGGAGCGCCCGCCCGGCCATCGACGTCCGCGACGACGAGCGCATCGTGGACCTCGGCGAGATCGTCACCTCCGCCGGCGTCTCGGCCGGCATCGACATGGCGCTGCACATCGTCCGCCGCCTCCACGGCGAGGAGGTCGCGCGGGCGACGGCGCGGGACATGGAGTACGACTGGCGAGGGTAACCACCCCGGCGCCGTGGGTTGCCGATGGCGCACCCGACAATGGCGGCGGTTGCCAAAGAGAGACGGGCACCGGCCACGAACCGCCCGGGGTTGATGGCGATTGCAGAATACCCCGGCCACCGGGACGCCCGGGGTTGAAACCCCGGGCTACGAAAACGAAGTCCCTCCGGGACTGAGAACGGGCGTCGCGGTCCCGTCCGTCGGGCTCAACCCCGGAGGGGTTTCGTTCCCGTAGCCCGGGGTTTCAACCCCGGGCGGGCGTAGGCGGAAGCCGCACTATTTTCGCAACCGCCATCAACCCCGGGCGGGCGGCACGGACGGCGGCCGACGTACTTGGGCAACCACCCGCAACCCCGAGCGTCCCGCCACGACGGCCGGCGTTACTCAACGCCCAACCCCAGCCTCACCCCTCGCCCACCGCGTCCGCGGGCGGCTGCGACGGCAACCACAGCCTGAACGTCGTCCCGTGCCCGTCGCCGGCGCTTTCGGCCCAGATCCGGCCGCCGTGCCGCTCGGCGATGGAGCGGCAGATGGAGAGTCCCAGCCCCAGCCCGGGCAGGTTGTCGCGGGTCGCGTTTTCGGCCCGGTTGAACGGCTCGAAGATCGTTTCGGTCTCGCCCGAGGGGATGCCGATGCCCCGGTCCGCGATCGACAGCAGCACCCCCGGCGCCGGGACCGCGCCCGGCGCCGGGTCCGGGTTCGCCGCCGGGCGCACCACCACCGCGATCTCGCCGCCGGCCGGGGAGTACTTGGCCGCGTTGCCCAGCAGGTTGCTCAGGATCTGGTCGATGCGGTCCGGGTCCGCCCAGGCCGGGGCCGGCGCGTCCGGGAGGTCGGCGCGCACCGGGTGGGCCGCATCCCCCTGCTCGGAGAACCGCGTCGCCGCCGCCCGCGCCAGGTCCGCCACGTCCACCTCGCGCGGGCGCAGCGGCAACTGGCCCAGCCGCAGCCGGGACACGTCCAGCAGGTCGTCGGCCAGCAGCCGCAACCGGTCGGTCGCCTCGTCGATCGCCGCCAGGAACTGCCCGGCCCGCGCGTCCTCGCCGCCCCGCGCCCGCGCCCGCAGCAGCATCTGGGCGTAGCCCTTCACCGTCGTCACCGGCGTCCGCAACTCGTGCGCCGCCACCGAGAGGAACTCGTCGCGGGCGCGCACGGCGTCGCGGGCCTCGCGGTAGAGGCGGGCGTTGTCGATCGCCAGCCCCGCCCGGTCGGCCACCTCCTGCACGAAGGCGACGTCGTCCGTCCCGAACGGCGCGCCGTGCCGGTCCCGCAGCAGGCTCAGCGTGCCCAGCGAGCGCCCTCGCGCGCGCAGCGGCACGACCAGCAGGCCCGTCACCCCGGCCGCCGCCAGCCGCCGCCACTCGCCGGCGTTGGCCCGCGACAGGTCGCGGGCGGCGGTCGCGTCGGCCAGCAGGAGCGGCTCGCCGATGGCGAGCACCTCGGCCGCGAACCCCTCGTCGGCCCCGTGCCGCTCGCCGGCCAGCGTCGCGAAGATTGCGCGGCGCTCCGGGTCGGGGTGGTGCAGCGCGTCGATGCCCGCCCACTCCTCGTCGTCGGAGCGCAGGCGCACCACCGCGCAATCCCCGGTGAGTTCGGCGGTGATGCGGGCCACCGTCTCCACCGCCGCGGCGAAATCGGTGCCGGCTTCGGTGAACGCGCGCGACAGGTTCGCCAGCGCGGCGAGGCGGCCGGTTTCGCGCAACGCGATAGCCTCGGCAGCCTCGGCCTGGTCGCGGGCGCGCCGCTCGGCCTCGAACAGGCGGGCCCGCTCCATCGCCTGCGCGCCCTGCCGCGACAACGCCAGCAGCAATTCCACGTCCTCGCCGGAGAACGACCGCCGCTCGGCGAACCCGAGCGCCAGCACGCCCACCGCGCGCCCCTCGACCACCAGCGGCGTGCAGGCCAGCGCCTCGCCGGCCGGCCGGCCCTGCCCACCGGTCGTCGGGTAGCGCCGCGCCGCCTCGATCGCGCTGCCGAGCAGCACCGGCTGCCCGGTCCGCAGCGCCTCCGTCATCGGGGTCGGCGCGTCGATCGGGAACCGCTCCCAGCCCTCGGGACCGCGCGGGTCGTACCCCAGCCAGCCGACCAGCCGGATCGTGCGGTCGCCGCCCAGCAGCAACCCGACCGTCCCGGCCGCCGCGCCGAGGGCGGCCACGCCGTTGTCCAGCAGCACGCCGGCGACGTCGCTGGGGGTCAACGCCTCGGACAGCGCGGCCGTCACCGCCTGCAGCAGGGCGGTGCGCTCGGTGGCGCGTTCGGCGACCGCCCGCGCCGCCCGCTCCGCCTCCAGCAGCCGGGTCCGCTCCAGCGCCTGCGCCGCCTGCCGCGCCATCGCTTGCAGGAACGCCACGTCCTCTTCGGAGAACGAGCGCTCCTCCCGGAACGCCAACCCCACCGCGCCCAGCACCGCATCGCCGGCCACCAGCGGCAGCGCCGCGTACGATCGGTTGCCGGTGGCGCGCCACTCCGCCGCGGTGAGCGGGAACTGCTCGTCCATCGCCGCGGCCGACGGCACCAGCACCGGCTCGCGGCGGGCGATCGCGGCGGCCAGCGCGAACGGCGCATCCGGGGCGAACTCCGCCCAGCGCCGCGCCAGCCCGGACGAAACGACCGACGAGCGCGCCAGCCGGAACCGCTCGCCGGTTCCGTCGGTCGCCAGCGCCACCACGCCGGAGGCCGCCCCGATCGCGCCGGCAACCCGGTCAACCAACGCGCCCGCCACCGCCGCCGGGGTAAGCGCACCGGCCATCGCCGCCGTGCCCTCCTGGAGCCGCCGCATCCGCTCGGTCGCCTGCTCGGCCTCGCGGCGGGCCCGCTCCTGCGCGAGGTAGTACCCGGCGTTGGCCAGCGCCACCGCCGCCCGGTCGGCCACGTCGGCGGCGAAGGCCAGGTCCTCCGGCCCGAACGCATTGGCCGGGTCGCTGCGGACGAGGGTGATCACCCCCAGCCGCCGACCGTGCGCCACCAGCGGGACCAGGATGCCCGACGCGATGCCGGCCGCCCGCATCAGCCCGAGGTGGTCGTCGTCGATCGCCCCGGCGCGCAACGCCTCGTCTGTGATGGTCGCCGCGAGCATTGGCTCCCCGCCGTCGTGGACCGCGCGCACCGCCTTCGGCACCCGCTCCGCGCCGCTGGAGCGCGCCAGCAGCGCCCGCCCCAGTTCGACCTTGGCCGGGTCCGGGTGGACGAGGTGGACCAGCCGCAGCGCGCCCTCCTCGTCGGCGAGGTGGATCATCGCCCAGTCGCTCAGGCGCGGCGCAAGCAACTCCGCCAGCCGCCGCATCGTCTCGTCGCGGTCCAGCGACGCGCTCAGCGCGGCGCTGGCCTCGGCGAGGAACGCCAGCCGGCCGCGCGCCACCTCGGCGAGGTCGCGCGCGCGCCGCTCGGCCTCGTAGAGCCGCGCCCGCTCCAGCGCCAGCGCCGCCTGGTGCGCGATGGCCCGCATGAACCCGACCGTCCCGTGGTCGAACGCCTGCTCCCCGGCGAACGACAACCCGATCGCGGCGACCACCCGCCCTTCGGCCACCACCGGGATCGCCGCCAGCGCGCGGCTGCCGGTCTGCGAGACCGTGGACACGAGGTCCGGGTAGCGCGCGGCGATCTCGGCACGCGACGCCAGCAGGACGGCCTCGCCGGTCCGCGCGGCCTCCGCCAGCGCGATCGGGCTTTCCAGCGGGAAACTCCGGAACCGCTCCATCACCGCGTCGGCGTACCCGGCGGCGCGCACGATCCGCAGCGACGCCCGATCCTCGCTCATTAGCGCCAGCGATCCGGCCGCCGCGCCGAGCGCGGAAATGCCCTCCTCGACGACGACGCCGCCGACCTCGGTCGGCGTCATCGCCCCGGCCAGCGAGGCGGTCAGCCGCTGGAGCCGGGCGACCCGGTCGGCGCCGGCCTCGGCCCGGCGGCGCGCCTCCTGTTCGCGGTCCAGCAGCCGGGCGTTGTCCACCGCGCTCGCGAGGCGGCGGGCGACCTCCCGCGCAAGAACGACATCGGCGGCGGCGAAGCGGCGGCCGGAGCGCGCCATCGCCAGCGTGATGGCGCCCAGCACCCGGCCCCGCGCCCGCAGCGGCAGCGCCACCAGCCGCTCCCAGCCGCGGGCGAGGCGAACGGCGGCGTCCGGGTCGTCATCAAGCGACGCCGCTGGATCAGGCTCGGTCAACGTCGGCTCGCCGCGCAGCGCCCGCTCCACCCACGGCGGAACCTGGCCGGTTGCCAGCGGCGGTTCCGCCGCCGCCTTGACGACGTGGCCGTGGACATCCTCCAGGTGGACCACGCAGGCATCCGCGAACCCCGGCACGAACAGAGCGGCGAAGCGCTCGACCGCCGCGCGATCGGCCAGCCCATCCGCCAGCAGGTCGCCAGCCGCCGCCAGCAGCGCGGCGCGGTCCTCGTCGCGCTTGCGCTCGGAAATGTCCTCGATGACGCTGATCGTGTAGCGCGGGCGGCCCGCCGCGTCCCGCGAAAGCGAGACCGTGATCGCCGCCCAGACCGGCGAACCGTCGGCGCGCAGGTAGCGCTTTTCGAGTTGATACCGCGGAATCTCCCCCGCGATCAGCCGGCGGAAGAGGTCGAGGTCGGCATCGAGGTCGGGCGGGTAGGTGACGGACTGGAACGAGGGCGGCATCGTCGCCGGCGTGTACCCCAGAAAGGCGGCGAAGGCCGGGTTGACCCTGATCCATTCGCCGGTAAGCGTGCACAGCGCCATACCCGCGGCGGCCTGATCGAACGTGGCGCGGAACAACTCTTCGCTGTCGCGCAGCGCCGCCTCGGCCTCCTTCCGCGCGGTCACGTCCTCCAGCACCGCGACGACCGACGCCGGCCGCCCGGCGTCGTCGCGCACCACCGAAACAGTCGTCGCCGCCCACAACAGCGCGCCGTCGCGCCGGAGGAAGCGCTTGTGCTGGGAAAAGCGGTCGATCTCGTCGGCGGCGAGTTGCCCGAACCGCTCCAGCAGATCCGGCAAATCGGCGGGGTGGACGACGGCCCGGAACGACGGCGGCGGGTCGGCCGACGAGTAGCCGAGCAGATCGAGCAAGCGGCCGTTGGCGCGGGTGATGCGCCCGTCGAGCGTCGCCATCGCCATGCCGACCGCGGCCTGCTCGAACGAGGCGCGGAAGCGCCGCTCGCCCTCCCGCAGCGCCGCCTCGGCCTGCTTCCGGTCGGTGACGTCCATCGCGACGCCGACGATCCCGGTCGCCTCGCCGCCCTCGTCGCGCAGCACCCGGCCCCAGCCGACGATCCAGCGCACCATGCCGTCGGGCCAGACCGCACGGTACGCGACGCGGTGGTCGGCCCCGGTGGCGAGCGCCTCGGACACGGTGGCGAGGACGCGATCGCGGTCCTCAGGATGGACACAGTCGAGATACGCGGCGTAGGTGCCGACGAACGTGCCAGGCGCAAGGCCGTGCAGCGCCTCCTGCGCCGAAGACCAGGCGACCACGTCCCGGGCGCGGTCCCAACTCCACACGCCCAGCCCGGCGGCGTCCACGGCGAACTCGGCCAGCCCCGCGGCAAACCCCGGCGTCGGCGACGCCGGGGGCACGGGCTGCGGCTCTGCGTGGTCGGCGGCGGTCATGGATCGGCGGCATCCCGTCGAGGCGCGAACGGTTCCGGGCCGGCGGGCGCCATCGCCGCCGCCGACGATGAGCCTAGCACGACGCGGACCCACGCGGCGGCCGGCCGGGGCACAATGGCGTCGCGCCGGATCGCCGGCGCGCGACGCGACCGAACGGGAGGCGCAGATGGAAGGCGAAGACCGCGCGCTGGAACCGGGGCTGTTTGCCGACGGCGACGAGGTCCGCACCGCCGACGACGAAGTGCTGGGGCAGGTGGTCGGCTTCTGGCCCAGCCGCGACGAACCGACCCACCTGATCGTCGCCCACGGCGCGGAGGCCACCGGCTGGTACGTTCCCACGTCGGCGATCGCCGGCTTCCAGCCCGGCCACCTCTTCCTCGCCCAGACGCTGGCCGAGGTCCGCGCCGCCGGCTGGCAAACCCCGCCCGAAGGCGCTCCGCCGGCCACAGGCATCTCCGCCAACTGACGAGAGACGAGAGACGTGAGACGACGAACGTGGTGCCGGGCGCAGGGAGCGAACGGCGCGCCGGAAACCCGGCCCTAAAGGGACCGGGCTGACGAGGAAAGCACCCTGAAGGGCGCTACCGGCCGCGCCAGCGTCCTCAGGGCCCTTCAGGGTCCTTTGTCGCCTCAGCCCGGTCCTTCAGGGCCGGGCTCGTCGGGTGCCCCTGGGCTCGTCGGGCGCCCCCGGGCGCGCCGCCCTCGTCGGGCGTCTCGGGTGCTCCGTGTTCGCCACACTCATCAGGCGCCCCGCACGCTCCGCACTCGTCGGGCGCCCCGCACGCCCCGGGCACGTCAGTCTCGTCGGCTACATTGAACCAATCAGCAGTCGGCGTCACGTCGCGGGAGGGGAGCGGCATGCGCATCGGCCGAATCGCGGCGTGGTCGCGACGCGCGGTCATCGAACGCACGCTGCGGGGCATCGCCGCTGCCCTCCCGGCAATCCTCGCCGCCGGGTGCGAGCCGGACGCGGCAGCCGCCGCCCACTGCCGCAACGGGCGCAAGCGCTGCCGCAAGACGTGCCGCGACCTGCAACGGGACCGGCGCAACTGCGGCCGATGCGGCAAGCGCTGCCGGCCCGGCGACGCCTGCGACCGCGGACTCTGCTGCCCGGCGGGTCAGGTCAACTGCCGCGGGACGTGCCGCCCCACCTGCGAAGCGCCGCCCGCCCACCGCCCCTTCCCCCACCGCGTCGCCTACCCCGGCGTCGTCAACCATCCCTCGCGGTGGACGGCCGACCAGCAAGCGAACCACGTCCGCACCGCCTACGACCGTTGGAAGCGCGACTACCTCGTCGCCGCCGGTCGCGACGCGGCCGGCCAGCCGCGCTGGCGCGTCGCCTGGGGCCGGCGCGGCACTCCGCAGTTCGAGCAGACGATCTCCGAAGGGCAAGGCTACGGGCTGCTGATCCTCGCCCACATGGCCGGCCACGACCCCGACGCGCAGTCGCTCTTCGACGGCGTCTGGCGCTTCAGCCGCGACCACCCGAGCCGGATCGAACCCCGGCTGATGCAATGGCTCGTCCCCACCAAACCCGCCGACCGCGACAGCGCCTTCGACGGCGACTGCGACATCGCCTACGGCCTGCTGCTGGCCGCGACCCAGTGGCGCTCCTCGCCCGACCCGGCCATCGACTACGGCAAGGCCGCCGCACGGGTCATCGGCGGCATCCTCGCCGCCACGATCGGCCGAACCAGCCACCTGCCGACGCTCGGGGACTTCGCCGGCGTCACCGACGCGGACGACGGCGACAAATACAACCAGTGGACGCCGCGCTCCTCCGACTTCATGCTCGCCAATTTCCGGGCGTTCGGCCGCGCCACCGGCGACACCGTCTGGAACGAGGTCGTCGCCGCCTGCCACCTCGTCGTCGCCGCGCTGCAATCCACCCACAGCCCGGCCACCGGCCTGCTGCCCGACTTCATCGAGCCGGTTTCGGCAACCGACCGCGCGCCGAAGCCCGCCCGCCCCAACTTCCTGGAAGAGGAGACCGACGGCGACTACTTCTACAACGCCGCCCGCGTTCCCTGGCGTCTCGGCCTCCACGCGCTGCTCGCCAACGATGCCGAATCGGCCCGGCAAGCCGCCACGATCTCCCGCTGGGCCGAGCAATCCACCGGCGGCAACCCGGCAGGTATCCACTCCGGGTACCACCTTTCGGGCCAGCCGCTGCCCGATTCGGCCTACTTCGATACCTGCTTCGCCGCCCCGCTCGGCGTCGCCGCGATGGTCACATCCGGCCAGCAGCCGTGGCTGGACGACACCTACGCCGCCGTCATCGCCGCCGGCCCCGAAGACTATTTCGACGACACCGTCGGCCTGCTCTGCCTGCTCGCCCTCACCGGAACCTTCTGGGACCCGACGATGGAATGACGTGCCACGTCGAGGGTCGCGTCGCACGGCGAACCCGGCCCCGAAGGACCGGGCTCACGCGGCAAGCACCCTGAAGGACACTACGAAACACGGCGTCGTCAGGGCCCTGATGGCGTTTGCTTACGTGATCCGGCTACCGGCCCAGCGGCGGGCGCGATGAATCGCTCCCCTACAGGGCGCGATGGCGTCGCCTTCTGTAGGGGCGCGATGATGGCGGTTGCGAAAACAATGCGGCCATCGCCCGCGTCCCCCCGGGGATGATGGCGTTTGCCAGCATAGTCCGGGCATCGCGCCCGCCGCTCGGTCGGTACCTGCATCGAACAGGCAACCGCCATCAACCTCGGTCGGACGCGCGCGATGGCCGCATTGTTTTCGCAACCGCCATCATCGCTCCGGCCCCGCCATTTATTCGGTATTGATTCGGTGTTTATTCGCCATTTATTCGGTTGCGACACCCCGCGTACGTACGCGGTAAACCGACCGAACTGAGTTTTATTCGCGGCCCCTCCCACCCGCAGCGCCCGGCGCCCTTCCCGGACGCGCCCGCGCCGCTCGCGTAGCAGGGCATGCCGAAGAAACCCGGACTCCGCATAGTTACGGGCAAACCGCCACCGAAAAAACGGCGAATAAATACCGAACAAATACCGAATAAATCGGTGCGGACGCGTCATCGTCCCGCCCACCAGCGACGGGGAACGACCGTGGTTGACGGCGGCCCCTCGCGTCATGCCGCTTCCGCCCGTGCCCAGCCCCGGAGGGGCTTCGTTCCCGTAGCCCGGGGTTTCAACCCCGGGCGGGCGTGGGCGATGGCCGGATCAATAAAGCAACCGCCATCATCGCGCCCGCCCCGCCGATGCCCGGACTATTCTGGCAACCGCCGTAAGGGTCCTTTGTCCCCTCGGCCCGGTCCTTGAGGGCCGGGCTCGTGGCGCTCGCTGGACGCTCCGGGTTCCGCGAACCCGCCGCCTCACGCCTCCCGCCTCGTGCTATCCTTGTTCGGTTATGGCAACCTCCCCCACCCTCCCCGCCGCACCCGAGATCGTCGTCGCCGAACCCGCGCCGATGCAGCCGAAACCGCTCCGCCTCGCCGGGCGGCGCGGCGAGCGCCCGCGCGGCCTCTACGACCTCGCGCTGCCCGAGTTGGAGGAGAACCTCGCCGGGCGCGGCCACCCCGCCTACCGCGCCCGCCAAATCTGGAACTGGGCCTACAAACGCCTCGCCGCCGACTGGGCGGCGATGACCGACCTGCCCGCCGCCCTCCGCGCCGAGTTGGCCGGGTCGCTGCCCCTTTCCACGCTGGACGTCGTGCGCGAACTGACCGCCGACGACGGCGAAACGATCAAGACCCTCTACCGCACCCGCGACGGCGAACTGGCCGAAACCGTCCTCATGCTCTACCCCGACCGCGCCACCGTCTGCGTCTCCTGCCAGGTCGGCTGCGCGGTCGGCTGCGCCTTCTGCGCCACCGGTCTCGGCGGGCTCACCCGCAACCTCACCACCGGCGAGATGGTCGCCCAGGTCGTCGGCGCCGCCCGCGCGGCAAGGGAGCGCGGCCGCGAACTGACCAACCTCGTGATGATGGGGATGGGCGAACCGCTCCACAACTACGCCGAAACGATGAAGTTCGTCGCCATCCTCAACGACCCCGCAGGGATGGGCTTCGGCGCGCGCCGCATCACCATCTCGACCTCCGGCGTCGTGCCCAACATCCTGAAACTGGCCGAGGAGCCCTGGCAGGTCAACCTCGCCGTCTCCCTCCACGCGCCGGACGACGCGATGCGCGACGACCTGGTGCCCATCAACCGCAAGCACCCGGTCGCCGAACTGATGGACGCCGTGCGCGCCTACATCGACCGCACCGGCCGCCGCGTCTCCTTCGAGTACGCGCTCATGCGCGGCATCAACGACTCGGACGACACCGCCCGCGCCCTCGCCGACCTGCTGCGCGGCACGCTCTGCCATGTCAACGTCATCCCGCTCAACCCGGTGGACGTCCTCCCCTACGAGCGGCCCGACCCGGCCGGCATCGAGCGCTTCGCCGCCACCCTGCGCGACAGCGGCATCCCCACCACCGTCCGCTACTCCCGCGGCCTCGAGATCGACGCCGCCTGCGGCCAACTCCGCGCCAAGGCCGAGCGCCTCGCCGCCGACGCGTGAGACGCTCGGCGGAGCGACCACCGGTACGGCAGCACCGCCCGCTCGTCCCGCCGTTTTCAGGCGGACCTCGGACGAATCGGGGCAGGAGCGCCGCACCGATCGCCCGGATGCCGGAGGAATCCGGGGAGAAACGAGATCCCTCGACAGGCTCGGGATGACCGGGGGGCGGGCGACGCCGACGCGGTCCCAGCGCCACTGCCCCTCGGATTCGCCCCAACCGGGATCGGTCGCACCGGACCCCGCACCGGCACGCCCGCCCTCGCGGCAACGCGTCCCAGGCGCGACACTGCCCGCATGAGACCGGGCCGACTCCCCATCACCATCGCGCTGCTCGCCGCCCTCGCCGCGTGGCCGGCCACGCCCGCCGCGCCTGCGCCGCCCGCGACGCCGGCCCCGGTGACGCCCGTCGGCGCGGCCACCGTCTGGGGCGCCATCGAGACGCCCGGCGCGGTCGCCGTCGCGCTCACGATCCGCAACGACGGCCCGCCCGACCGACTCGTCGCCGCTACCTCCCCGGTCGCCGCCAACGTCGAACTGCACCGAACCTCCGGCCACGGCCGCAACCGCGCGATGGCGCCGCTCGCCGGCGGCATCCCGATCCCCGCCGGCTACACCTTCCTCGACGCGGGCGGCGCGCACCCGATGCTGGCCGGTCTCCGCCATGACCTCGCGCAGGGCGACGAGTTTCCGCTCACCCTGCGCTTCGCCGCCGCCGGCGAGGTGACCGTCACCGTCCGCGTCCGCCGCCGGCAGGACGCCGCCGGGCTGCCGCCCGAACCGCCGGCGAGGGCGGGCCAGATCGAAGTCTCGCTGGCCTCCGCGCCGCCGGCCGGGCTGGGCAGCGCGGGTTCCGCCCACGAAACCGCGACGCCGCACCCGGCCACCCCGGTTCGCGGCGCATCCGCCCCTTGATAATCCGCCGGAATCGTCGCATACTGCGGCGCTGCCCTCGGGCACGGCGATCCAACGACCGGAGTTGCCTACGCTTTCCACGGCAAGAACACCGAAACGCTTTCGTTTGCGCACGAAGCCCAGTCAGCCGATCGGGCCGGCCCGGCCGAACGCGCCGGTCGCCACCCGCGCATGGTGGCGATGCGCCATCGCCGTTGCCCTGTTGCTGCTCCTGCTGCCGTGCTCCCCTGCGTCATCGGCAGTCGCCGGTCCGCATCGCTCCGCCGCCGTCCACCGGGCGCACCTGCCGCGCCGCCTCGGCCAGCACCACCCCGGGCCCGGCAGCGCCACCCACGCCCGCGCCCGCCACGCCCCGGCATCGGGCCAGGTTCCTGCGCGCCTCGTCCGGGCGCGGACGTTCCTCACCCCCGCCCCACCGGCCGCGCCGCGCCCGGCCGGCCACGCCGCCGAGCCGAGCGGTATGCATGTCCGGGTTCCCGGCGATCGGGTCGAGCCGCCCGCGTCGCCGCCGCCGCGCTGAGCGGTTGGCTGCCAGCCTTCGGCCCGACCGCGTCCCACCCGGAGAAGCCCGTGACCCCCATCGTCGATACCAAGGATCCCGTGCAGCGGGTGCTGCTCGTGCTGCTCGCCGTCGCCGTTTCCTTCCTCGCGGTGACCTACCTCCGCCCCGACCTGTTCATGACCCAGGCGCGCCCGACCGCGCCGGCGTCGGCGTCCGCACCGGGCATGAAGCCCGCCACGATCGACGGCGGCCCGGTCGGCCTCGGCTCCGCGTCGGGGTCCGCGCCGCTCGCCACCCCGGCCGCCGGAGCGGACGAATCCGATCTCGGCACGACCGCCGCCGTCGCCTTCACCGTCGTCAACACCGGAACCGAACCCGACCGCCTGCTCGGCGCCGCCAGCGCCATCGGCGGCGATGCCGTCGTGGCCGAACGGTCCGGCGAGGGGCACGACGCCGTGACCCATCCGCTGGCCAACGGGTTGCCGATCCCGGCCGGCGCGTCGGTCGCGCTCGATCCGGACGGCACCCACCTGCTGCTCACCGGCATCACCCGGCCCGAGGACAAGGGCGACACGTTCCTCGTAACGCTGCGCTTCGAGCGGGCTGGCGAGGTCGAGGTCCCGGTGCAGGTCCGCAAGTCCGCCGAAAAGGCCCAGGCACACGCCGCCGCGCCGGTCGCCATCGGCAACCTCCGCATCGAGAACGCCTGGGCCCGCGCCGCCGACACGCCCGATCGCGGCTCCGCCGCCACGCCCCGCGCCGGGAGCGGTCACGACAAGGACGCACCCCCCGCCGATGCCCGTTAGCACGTGGCGGCGCCGGCCCAACCGCCATCCCGAGCGTATCGAGGGATTTCGCCGTTTTTCGGCTCGTCAAACGGAACCCGCCCTATCGCCGCCGTGTTTCTCACCCGCGCCGCCGGACGCAGGGGAAGGCCCAGCGCCCTCCCGCGTCCGTATGCCGCTTCGGCGCAGGCCGGCGCCGCACCCTCGCCTCCATCTGGCTTGCCAGGACGTTCAGCCAGCGAGGCGCGGCCACGGGCGATCCAGCGCGCCCGACGGCGGCCTAGAGCGACCGGCAATAGGGAATCGTCCGAGGCCGGCCGTCGCGTGGACGGGAACCGAAACCAGCCGCAACTGGCCGCGTTTGCCGGCCAGCCAACCATCCAGTGACGCGCGGGAGCGCCCTATTGCCGGTCGCTCCTAGCCGTCGATGACGACCCCTTCGCGGCGCGGCCCGAGCCCGGGCGGGCGTCCGTCCCCGCGGCGGCTGCCGGCCAGCACGCGGGCCAGCGCCGCCGCCGAATCCGCCGCCAGCCCCAACCGAGCGGCCCACACCTCGGGCCGCTCGTAGGCGTGCGCGATCCAGGCGGCGAGCCCGCCGGCGGCCCGGATTTCATCCGGATAATAGGCGGCCGTTTCGAACTCCAGCCCCTCGGTGCGCACCCCGACGAGCCGCCGCGCATCGTGCCGCAGCACGAACGCCGGCCATTCGAGGTCCGTCGCGTTGGTCGGCTCGGTGGAGTGGGTCAGCACGATGCGGACCCCTTCGCGGGCCAGCCAGCAGCAGCCGGCCGTCGCATCCAGCGCGCGCCCCGCCGCCAGCGACAGCGCCCGGTTGGTCGCGTCCTCGCAGGCGCGCTGCACGCGGGGATGGGTATTCCACGCCCGCCGGGTACGCCCGACGCAGGCGTACCACGGCCGGGGCGAACGGGTCGCCAGTTTCGCCGGCAGCGCGAACAACTCCTCCGGCCAGCGCTCGGCCCAGACCAGCCAGCGGTCGAAATCGATGGACAGCACGTCGCCGTCCGCCGCGCGCGAGGCCACCGCCAGCGCGTCCCGCCGGGCACGGCCGACCAGCGGCCCGCCGGGAACCAGCAGCGCGCCGTACCCGGCCAGCGCCAACGCCGCTTCCTGGTCCGTCTCCGGGGTGACCGCCACCGCGACCGCGCCGTAACGCGCCAACGCCGGACCCTGCCGCCGCAGCAGCGGCAGGGTCCGTCCGTCCGGGTCGTGCAGGGTAGCGGCCAGCGCGGTCACCCGCGGATTGTCCGCTGGCGAACCGGAAACGGCAATCGCCCAGCCGTCACGGGCGGGCCGGCGGGATCAGCACGTCGTTGCCGGCCGGGTCGAACCAGCCAGTGAACGCCAGCGCGTCGTCCAGCCAGAGCGCCAACCGGAACCGATTGTTCCGCAGCGCTTCAGGCACGGCTGCCCGCCACGCATGTCGCGGATCGAGGTCGTAGGAAAACGCTTCTTCGCACTGCCATCCTGCTGCGTCACCCCAGCACGCCCGGGCGGAGAACCGGGGAAGCCCGCTCATTGGCGGGGTGCAAACAACCCGGACTTGCCGGCCCGCATCGACAAGTTGGACATCCTCGATGATGGTTTGCCGACAGCAGAACTCGCTATGGTTGATTCGGAGGTAACGATCGAGCGCGCCGATATCGCCGCCGTCCGCATTGACTAACGTACGCAATGTTTGCCGGTCGGCTGGCGAACGCACGAATACGGCCCGAAGCGAGTCCAGAGACAATTCGTCTGGAACGATGACCTCGGCTTGTTGGTGATGAATCGTTGTTGATGCATCGTTGGTTTCGTAGGGAGCCCGACGATCGTAGATGCGATCAAACGGCGATGCGAGGAACGACGCCACATCGTCGCCGATGACCGGGTTGGCATGCGACGCCAGGTTGCCCGCACTCCACTTCGTCCCCATGCGACCGAGGATGCTCGGCGCGTCGAACACGAACGCGACCGGCACCGGGCAATGGGCGCCTTTCCAACGGTCTCCCGCGGGGCGCAACCCTTCGTTGCGGTAGAACGTCGGCGTTTTCGGACGAAAATAGAGCCGGACGTGGCGATGGACCCAACCTGGGGTGCCGCCCATGATCTCCGCCGCCGAGGCAGCGGTTTGGAGCACACCAGCCCGCACCGCCTCGTCGTGGCACAACAAGCGACCCATCGCGAGAATCGACGCGGCGTTTTGGACGTCGGTGACATGGTACAGGTTACCGATCCAGCCGCGCTGAATCGAGTCGTAGGCAGGGTCGTGCTTCAGCCGAAGAGCGGCAGCTGCGATGTCGTCTGCGTCCGGTTTCCGCTCCACGGCGCACTCCCATCCCCACCCGGCCGCGCCGGGGCCGGCACGTTGTCGGTGATGGGATCGTAACGGACCGCGCGCGCCGATGGTTCCGCGAGCATTCGCGACACGTGCGCGTGTCTTTGGTCGGTCGGCGCATCGACGCGCACGGCCCGGGCAGGAGCGACCCCGGACGCGCGCTCCAGCAGGTCGAAGAGGGCATCAGGCGGCGCACCGACCAGCGCCGAGCCGTCCGCGTCGAGGAGGCCGCCGACGGTCAGTTCCCGCCACACCCGATGCCAATCTTCGCGCGCGATCGGACCGGAAGTCGCGCCGTCGGCCGCATACACAACGGTTTCGCCGTTTCGGGTCCAGCCGGGAACCCCGCACTCCACGGCCGCGACGAGCCCGTCCCAGAACCGGGCGAACGACGGGTTCGGCGGCTCGCCGCGCAGCCACGCCACCAGCGCCTCGCCCTCCGGCCCGTCGGGCATCAGCGGCCTGCCGTCGGCGACGTGGATGGAGACGTCGATCGGCAGCGGGGCCAGCCAGCGCTCCATCATCGGGCGCACCTGCGTTTCCCAGTCCAGCCCGCCGTTGCCGCACCCGAGTTGCGGAAAGGCCACGCTCGTGATGCCGTAGTCGGCCCAAGTCGCGGCAAACGTCCTCAACCCCGCCTCGACGTCTTCTGGCCGCGAGCGCTGCCGCCAATGGCGCTTGGTCGGGAAGTTAAGCACCCACTTGTGCGGAGAGCGCCACAGGTGAAGGGAACCCGGCACGAGGTCGACGGCCTCGCAGCGCGCGACGTAGGCGTCGAACATCTCCGGCCAGACGGCCTTGAACTCCTTCGCCAGCCCCTTGCCCATCACCCCGACGGTGTTGACCGTGTTCACCAGCACCTGCGCCGGTGAGGTGAAGAACCCGCCCAAAACGTAGGTGATCATGGGGCTCTCCGATCCGTGCACGCCGAACGCATGTTCGCATCGTACCATGCCGAAACGGGCCATGGGCGACGACGGGTTGGCGCGGGGAGCCGCCAGTGTAGCGCACCGGGCGACCGGCTCAAAAATTGCCCCACGCCACCTGGAAGCAGGGCAACCTCAGTTCGTCCCGCCAGAGGCGCACCACCTGGTCGCGGTCCTCGAAGACGACCCGCACCTCGTAGCGGTCGCGCACGTGCTCCCGCCAGATCTCCCGCTTCACCACCACGTCCTTGCGGCGGTCCCCCGTGCGCCGCAGGTGCAGCGCATCCGGGGCAATGCCGTGCCGCGCCAGCCAGCGCTCGGTCTGCGGCCGGTGCCGCTCCTCGCGGCCGGAAATGACGATGACGGCCACCTCCGGGAACGCTTGCCGGATCGCGTCGTGGACGAAGTGGACCGCCGCGAACGGCTCGTCCTCCTCGCAGCGGCTGGCGTCGTAGGGGCTGCGCTCGCCGAGCAGGGCCAGCGTGCCGTCGAGGTCGAAGATGACGCAGGGCGGCAGGTCCTCCTCACCGGCGGCGGGCGCGTTCGCGCGGTCGGGCTGGGCGGTCGTCATGGCTCCTCCGGGCGGCCGGCGGGCGCGGCGCTTCGCACCCGCGGCGCGATGGTACGCAGCGCCCGTGCCGCTCGCGCCACGACGACGCCGGGTCGGCATTGCCGGAGCAGCGGGCCGTCCCGGACGGCCCGCTACGCCGCCCGGAGCGGCTTCAGCCGGTTCTTTTCGAACTGGTTCAGCGCCTTCTTGAGCCGCCCGAACTCGGCCTGCTCGGCGTCGGTCATCGTGTGGGCCGGGCCGGCGATGTTGACCACCTCGTCCGGGTCGTTCGCGAGGTCGTACATCTCCCACTCGTCCGGGGCGCTGTCGGTCGCGTCCCGGTAGCGCACCAGTTTCCACCGCGCTTCGCGGATGGCGACGAGGCGGTTCGCGCCGTCCACCAGCGGCTCGCCCTGCCCGCAGTAAATGTCGTCGAACGTGAACCCTACGTAGGGATTCGGCCCGGAGCGGCCGGGGTTGCGCACGACGTCCGCGTAGTCCCTGCCCTGCCAGCGCTGCCGCGCCGGCTTCGGCACGTCCAGCAGCGTCGCCAGCGTCGGCAGCAGATCGACGTGGGAAACCAGCGCCTGCGACCGCTTGCCCTTCGGCAGCCCCTTCGGCCACGAGAAGACCATCGGCACCCGGAGTGTCTCCTCGTAGGCGTTGAACATCTTCTGGCGCATGCCGCCGTGCGAGAGTCCCATCTCGCCGTGGTCGGACGTCCGCACGATCAGCGTGTTCTGCGTCTTCCCGGCATCCTTCAGCGCGCGCAGCACGTCGCCGAGGTAGCCGTCCACCAGCTTCATCAGGTTGCCGTAGAAGTTGAGGTAGTCGAGCTTCCTCCGCTCGGTCAGCAGCGGCCCGAGCCCGGCCGCGAGCTTGGGGATGAGGTCCTGCTGCGCCGTCGGCTTGCCGTTGGCCGCCAGGTCCTCGCTTTCCGAAGGCGGCAGCCCGATGCCCGTGTTCTGGAGGAACGAGTCGTCGAAGCCGCCGCTGTCGAAGCGCTGCGGATACGCCAGCACGTCGTGCGGGTTGACCAGCGACACGATCAGGAAGAACGGCCGCTTGACCTTCCGTCGGCTGGCGATGAACTGGAGCACCCCCTCGTCCCCGGAGTTCACCGCGCCTTCGGAGTTCATGAACCGGCCGTCGTTGTCGGCGTTGCCGGCGCCCATCTCCGCCTCGTCCTGGTTCGCGCCGGCGTCGGGCGAGTCCCAGCGGGCGAAGTCGTATTTCGCCAGGTCCTTCGGCGTCCAGTCCACCGGATCACCCGCCTCCTCCCAGCCGGCCGGCTTGGAAAGGTGCCACTTGCCCTTGTAGACGACGTCGTAGCCCGCCTTCTCCATGACGGTGGCCATGTTCGGCAGGTCCAGCGGCAGCACCGGCTGGGTTTCGGACGCCTCGTATTCGAAGGACAACGTGTCGGTCACGCCGTGCTGGGCCGGGAAGTACCCGGTGAACAGCGACGCACGCGACGGCGAGCACATGCTGGCCGAGCAGAACGCGTTGTCGAAACTCACGCCCCGCTTCTTCAAGCGCGTCAGGTTTGGCAGGTGGCGCTGCTCCCAACCCTGCGGAAAGTGCATCGCGGGCCGTTCCTGGTCGGTGATGAACAGGACCACGTTGGGCTTCTTCGCCTTCTTCTTCTTGTTCTTGCGCTTCTTCTTGCCCACCGCCTCCTCGCCGAAGGCAAGGGCAGACGCGATTGCCGGCGCGGCGACGGCGGACTTCAACAGGTCCCGGCGATCCATTCGAGCAAACGGCCTTTCGCGATCCAGGCGCCACGTCACGCCACTGCCGAGTATCCTAACGGCAGAAGCCGGCAAGGGCGCGCCGGCAGGATCGATTCATCCTCTATCGTTGTCAATAATCAATGGTTATCCACGCTTGGCCTCGCGTACCACCGGGGATCGCGAGTCACGCCGATTCCACGCCATCAATCCGAAGCACGCCGCGCGAACCGCTCCGTCCTGCTTACCCCAGCGGCAACTCCCGCCGCCGCTCGCCGGTGCCGGCGAAGACCGCGTTGGCCAGCGCCGGCGGCACGACCACCACCGCTGGTTCGCCCAGACCGGACGGCGGCGCGTCGCTGGGCACGAAGGCGACCTCCACCGGCGGCGCGTCCGGGAAGCGCAACACCCGGTACCGGTCGACGTTGCCCTGCTCCACCGCGCCCGCCGTCAGCGTCACCGCCTCGCCCATCGCCGCCGAAAGGCCGAACAGCGCGCCGCCCTCCAGTTGCTGGGCGGCGATGTTCGGGTTGACCACCGTGCCGCAATCGACCGCGACCGTGAGCCGCAGCGGCCGCACCCCCTCCTCGCCAACCGCCGCCTCGGCGACGCAGGCGACCCAGGTGCCGCCGTAGTTGGCCAGCGCCACCCCGCGGCCGACGCCCGGTTCGGTCGGCGTCCCCCAGCCGGCGCGTTCCGCGGCGAGATCGAGCACCGCCGCCGCGCGCGGGTCGGCGAGGTTGTCGCGCCGGAAGGCGACCGGATCGGCCCCGGCCAGCAGCGCCAGTTCGTCCATCGCCGATTCGGCGACGAACACGTTCTGCGTTTCCCCCACGCCGCGCCAGAAACCGACCGGCACGCCGCTGCGGGCGATCGCGCTCTCGACCCGGCGGTGCGGGACGGCGTAGGGGAACTCCTCGCCCAGCCCGGAGACCAGCATCCGGTCGATCCGGTCGCCCTCCGGCCCCTCCCCGAGGAACATCGGGAAGCGGTCCACCCCGGCCGAATCGCCGGCCGTCTGGTGGAACCACGCGAACGGCTTGCCGGCCGAGTCGATCCCGGCGCGCACCCGGTGGAGCGTCGCCGGGCGGAAGAAATCGTGGCGGATGTCCTCCTCACGCGGCCACACCACCAGCACCGGCGCACCGACCGCCATGCTCGCCTGCAGCGCGTCGCCGACCACGTCGCTTTCCGCCCGCCGGCCGAACCCGCCGCCGAGGAACCGCTGGTGCAACACCACCTGCTGGGCGGGAACGCCCGTCAGCCGCTCGGCCAGCGCGGTCACGAACGATTGCCCCTGCGTGCCGACCCAAACGTCTACTTCGCCGTCGCGCACCCAGGCGGCCGCCGTCATCGGCTCCATCGCGACGTGGGCGAGGAACGGCGTGAAATAGGTCGCGTCGAACTGCTTCGGCGCGCGCTCGATCGCCCGCTCGGCCCGGCCGGAGGCGAAGGCGAGCGGCACGCGCCCGGCCAGGACCGCCTCGAACCCGGCCCGGATCGCGCCCGAATCCAGGTCGGCGCGCGGCCCGAGGTCCCATTCCACCGACAGCGCCTGCCGCCCCTTCCACGCCGGCCAGAAGCCGTCGGCGACGACCGCCACTGCCTCGTCCACGCCGGGACCCGGCGAGGGCAACCGCAGCACGGCGCGCACCCCCGGCACCGCCAGCGCCGCCGCGTCGTCGATGGCGCGCACCGTGCCGCCGAAGGCGGGCGGCCGCAGCGTCACCGCCGTCAGCATGCCCTCGACCTCGGCCGCCGCGTCGATGCCGTAGCGGGCGCGCCCGGTCGCCTTCGCCTCGGCGTCCAGCCGCGGCTGCGGCGCGCCGATCAACCGGAAATCCGCCGGGTCCTTCAACGGCGGGTCCGCCGCCGGCTCGATCGCCGCCGCCTCGGCCAGCAGGTCGGCGTAGGGGATCGAGCGCCCGGCGGCATCGTCGAAAACGACCCCGCCCTCCGTCCGCAGCAGCGCCGGATCGACACCCCAGCGCGCGGCCGCCGCCGCGACCAGCATCGCCCGCGCCGCCGCCCCGGCCTGCCGCAGCGGCCGCCACGACGACGAGACGCTGGTCGAACCGAAGGTGAACTGCTGGCCGAACACGCCGTAGGCGGGGTTGCCGTAGGCGTCCTCCACCCGCACCCGCCGCCAGTCGGCGTCCAGCTCCTCGGCCACCAGCATCGGCAGCGCGGTCATCACGCCCTGCCCCATCTCGGCCTTGTGGAGCCGGACCACAACCTCGCCCGATGGCAGCAGCGTCAGCCAGGCGTTGGGCGACAGGCCGTCGGCAGCCGGGTCGGCGGCGGGCGTCGCCTGCGCCCCGGCGCGCGGCGTCGCCGGCAGCCGGAACCCGAGGGCCAGCGCCCCGCCGGCCACCGACACGAGGAACGCGCGGCGGGACAGCACCGAAGATCCGGTCGTCATCGGGCGGCCTCCTCCGCGGCGCGGCGCACCGCCAGCCGGATGCGGCCGTAGGTCGCGCAGCGGCACAGGATCGGCCGCATCGCGTCGTCGATCTCCTCGTCGGTCGGGTCCGGGGTGCGCGCCAGCAACGCGGCGGCGGCCATCACCTGCCCGCTCTGGCAGTACCCGCACTGGGCCACGTCCTCGGCGACCCAAGCCTGCTGGACCGGGTGCAGGTCCTCCCCGGCCAGCCCCTCGATGGTGACAACCTCCCGGCCCGCCGCGGCCGATAGCGGCACCTGGCAACTCGGCGTCGCCGCGCCGTCGAGGTGGACGGTGCAGGCCCCGCAGGCGCCGATGCCGCAGCCGTATTTCGTGCCGGGCAGCTTCAGCAGGTCGCGCAGCGCCCAGAGCAACGGCATCTCCGGGTCGGCGTCGAGGCGGCGAACCTCGCCGTTGACGGTCAACTCGATCATCCGGGGAGTCTCCAGCGCGGTGTGGGAAAACGCTCGGGCTGGACGACGCGCGCCGCCGAATCCTTGATGCTACCAGCCGGCGGGGCAGCAAGTCGGCTCAAGGGGTGCTTCACAACCCTGGCGGCTGAACCCAGCCCGTCATCCCGGGCACGCCGAAAGATCGCGCCGCTTCTCGATTCCTCGACTCGAGCACGAGATCCCGCGACCATCTCGGGATAACGACGCAGTGCCCCAGAGCCGGGCCGGCGACGGTGCTGTCCGCTTCATTAGGACGCAGCCGCCGTCACGCGCGACCGGTTGGCACATGCGGCGGCCTCGATGCGCGCGGCCCCGGCTGCGGTTCCATGGGCGCCGCTCGCCGCCCGGCCCACGCGAACACGCCGCCCGCAAATTCCCGGCACGCGCGCTGGAGGTCGGCCGGCTCGCCGCCGAGGTCGAGCGCCGCCACCCGGATGCGCGCGTCGTGGTTGCGGATCGCGAGGTCGCCGCGCTCCCCACCTTCGTGCCGGGGGTACACGATCAGCCCACGATCGAGCCCGAGCGCCGTGCAGTAGGCGAGCACCTGGTAGACGTCGTGCTGGATGAATTCGCCGGCGCGTTGGCGCTTGTACTTGCAGTCCGCCACCAGCGCCGGCCGGCCGTCCGCGGTCACCAGGATGTCCGGCCGGATCGCGAGCAGCCCGTCCCGATCGAGGAAACCCCGGTCCTGTTCGACGACGGCCATCCCCGCCGGCGCTGCCTCCCGCAGCACCTGGCCGACGAACGCTTCGAACAACGCGTTCATGTCCACCAGAAAGGTCCGGAACGTCGTTTCCCCGGCGTGTTCGGACAGCGACGATCCGCGCAGGAACAGCCGGCAGAGCCGATGGATCGGTTCGTACCCCCGGTTCTGCCGGTCGTAGACGAACCGGTCGATCGCCTCGACCGGCACGTGGGTCGGCGAAACCTCTCCCAGGGAATGGTCGATGCGCCACAGCCGCAACCGCAGCCGCGGTTCGCGCACCCACCCGGCCAGCAAGTGCGCCACCTGTCGGATGACCTGATTCTCGGGAATGTCCCACGTAAACTCGGCGTAACGGCACCACGTCCGATGTCGCAGGACGTGGTTGCGTCGCCCGTCCTCGGCAACGACGATCCGGCCCCGCACGGCGGCCAGGTTGTCTTCCCGCTCGACGTAGGACCGGTGCAGGCCGGCGACGATGCGCTCCTCGACCATCCGGGCGAACGCGACGACGAGGAACTCGAGCACCGCGTCGAGGTCGGCGAACGCGGCCGGCTCGTCGCGAAACGGGGTCGGCAACCCGTAGGCGATGGCGAGCATCAGGAACAGGTTGGTCGCCAGCACCTTCGGCGCGACCGAGAGCCGCCGCCCCGACGGCAACGACAACACGCCGACGTACTGGCGCGGGTTGACGATGACGGCGTTTCCGCCCAGGTCGCGCCGGATGACGAAGGCCCCGCGGGTCTGGCGTTCCAACGCGGCGACGTCGCCGATGTCGAGTTCGATCCTGTTGTCGGCGTACTCCGCGAGAACGATGTCGCCGGTCACGATTCGGCCATGAACTCGACCACCGGTTCCGAGGCCGTCGCGGCGTGCAGGCGGTCGAGGGCGAATTCGGCCAGCACCGCCTCCGGATCGCGCGCGCCGTGGAAGTACTCGGCCAGCAGCGGCAGCACGGCGTGCCGCCAGACCCGGTCCAGCCCGGCCTCGGTCGCGATGTCGTCGCGCATGAAGTAGCTGTGGCCCACCTGGAAATCCGGCGACAGGCGCTCTTCGATCCGCGCGTTGAGGGCGAGAAACAGGGCCAGCAGCCGGGCGCGGCCGGGCGCGGCGACGGCCCGCGCGGCGAGCCAGCGATCGAGCACCGGCGCGGCCCCGGCCCGCACCGCGGATAAACGGTGAAAGTAGAAGCGCCGGCGCAGCGCGTAGTCCATCAGCGCGAGCGACCGGTCGGTCGAGTTCATGGTGCCCACGACCAGCAGGTTGGCCGGGATGCGCAGCACATCGGACGCGCCGTCGTCCCCCGTTCCGTACGGCAACCGCACCGGCCGCTCGCGGTATTCCAGCGCCATCAGCAACTCGCCGAAGATCCGGGAAAGGTTGCCCCGGTTGATCTCGTCGATGACGAGCACGTGCGGGTGCTCCGGGGAACGGCGGGCGCGTTCGCACATCCGCAGGAAGATGCCCGGCACGACGCGGTAGGAGAGCCCACCCCCCTCGCTCGTCGGCCGGATGCCCTGAACGAAGTCCTCGTACCCGTAGGACTGGTGAAACTGGACGATCTCGACCCGGTCGCCAGCATTGCCGGCCAACGGTTCCCCGGCCACCCAGCGCGCGAGCAGATCGGCGAGGTAGGTCTTGCCCGTCCCCGGCGGCCCCTCCAGGATCAATTGTTTGCGGTCAAGCAGCAGGTCGCGCAACTCGCGCAACTCGGCCTCGTCCATATGGGTGCGGGCCACGAGGTCGGCGAGCGGGTCCGGTTGCGCGATCGCCTCGTGGATCGCGTCCCATTGCTCCGCTGGGAGTTGGTAGTTGGTCCCCTGCGCCATCTTCAGCACCGGCAAGGCCGACAGGACCGGATGGTCGCGCAGGCGCGCCTTGGGCAGCGGCGGCGACAGGATGCGCTCGTAGCGAAACCCGACGGCCCATTCGGTCTCGCCGCGCTGCTCGCGATCCGGCCAGATGTCGCTCGTCGGGCGCTCGAATGGGACGCCGGCGAGTTCGGCCAGCGCGTAAATGCCGGCCGCCGGTCCCCCCTGCCAAAGGACGACGCCGTCCCCCGGCCGCATGCCGTCGCCAAACCGCGTGACGAGCCAACTGTCGGTGTCGCCGGGTTCGCGCTTGGCCGCCTCGGCCGCCAGGTCGTAGATGGCCGGGTTCGCCTGGAAGAGCCAGAACCGCCGCGGTTCGTCCTCGTCGTCGCCCGCGGCCGCGTCCTGCTGCCGATCCGGCACGTCGATGTCGAGTTCCTGCCGCAGGAACTCGATCACCGCCGGGTTGTGGGACCGCGCCCAGTCCCCCGTGAGGCGGACCTTCGCGGCCCCGGCGAGGTACCGGTGGTGGGCGTCGCGCACGAGCGGCAGCAATTCCTCCGCGCGGTCGCCGGGAATCGCGACGCCGTAGGCGTCCGGCATCCTCGAGTACCCGGCGCCGATGTTCCAGCCGTCCGCCATCTCCCGCTCGACGACCGCTTTCAGGACCGGATCCTCCGCCAGCGCATCCCGGTGGATGGCGAGCCAGATGTCTCCCCCGCGACCGAGCGTACAAGCCTGCGCCCGTCCGACGTTCAGGCGCACGTTCTTCTGGTCCTGCCGGACCGAAACACACCAGTTCGTCGCGGACACCGCGTGAGCCCGCCCGATCGACTCCGCGAGGAATGCCAGGCAGATGCGGCGGACGTCCGGGTCGGGGTAGATGCGCCCCACCAGCTTGCGGACCGGTTCGGTGTCCGCGCTCCAGCGCCGATGGATCGCGGGGTCGTCGTAGAAATCGAACGCGTCCGGCGATCCCGCTTCGATCAATCCCGCGCGGACCGCGCGTAGCGCCTCGTCCACGTCCTCGATGCCCGCCGCATGGCCCGAAAACGCCGCGACGATGCGGCGCTTGTGCCCGCTGCTGGCGATCCGTTCGAACCGGTCCGGCAGCAGGAGGTGGAGCAGCACGTTGCGGGCCGCGATGCTGTTGGGCACGCGCGCCTGCACATCGTCCGCCAACCCGACCAGCGCATCGTCGTCCTCGACGGCCCGCGGATCGCGCCGGGCCTGTCCGGCAACGGCCAGCAGGTACGCGATCGAATCCGGCTTGTTCGCCTTGTAGAACAGACCGACGCTGCCGATGCCGTGGGCGAACGCGGCCTCGACCTCCGGCCAGGCCGGAGGGTCCTCCTCGCCGGAGAGTTTCCAGGCGAGCACCTCGCGAACCCCGCCGATTTTGGTCGCCGGCCTCACGTCGCTCGCGAAGAGGTAGTAGAACGCGACGACGTCGGCCGCAACACGGGCAACGTCATCGCCGAGCGGCGCGAGTTGCTGGCGGAACTTCTCGGCGAACGATTGGTCGTTGCCATGGATCGCGCCATCGACCAGCGCCGCGTAGAGAGCGTCGATATTCTCCGGGGTCCACGCGGGGATGTCCGGCCAAAGCAGGGAGCGGCCTCCCGCGAGGCAACGCCGGCGAAACTGCGCCGCCACGTCGTAGATCCGCTCCGCACCCGGAAACCGCGCCATGCTTCGCTCCCCGTCCGCCGGCCAACCAGCCCCGTTCGGCCGATTGTCGCGCACCGGGTCGCGCCTTCGTTGCCGGAGCAGCAGGAGCGGGGTGCGGCGAGTCTCCCTACCCCTCCACCGTCACCGTCACCGATTCGGCGGGATCGACGCTGCAGGCGATGAAGTACTCGCCCGGATCGGGGAAGCGCTGCAGGTAGGTCTGCCCCGGCGCGACGAGGAACGGCCCGGCCCGGTGGCTGACCGCGTCCTGGTTGACGATCGTGATCGCCGCCGTCTCGTCCGCCGCGAACCGGATGTCGGTCGGGATCTGGACCGCCGAATCGATGCCCGGCACCTCGACCATGGCCGAGGAACCGGCCGGGATGACGAACACCAGCCCGTCGCCCTGCCGGGCGACGCCGCCGGCGTTCAGCGCGGCGTACCCGCCGACCAGCAGGACCAGCAGCGCGACGGCCGCCAGCCCGATCGCTAGCGTGCGGCGGGAGTTCCCGCGCCGGGCGGCGCGAGCGCGGGCAGGCGCGGCAATCGGAACGGATTCGGGCACGGAAGGGGAAGCCATGTCGCGTCTCCGGGAGGGAGCGAAAGATCGGACGTGGGTGCGGACGGCGTGGCTCACCGTCGTCGGGGTGGGCCCGGCGCCCTCCCGTGTTCGAGCACGCGTCGCGAGGGGCTGAACGCCCGGCGACGACGACGCGATCCAGTATGGACGGAGGGGAGGGCGCCGGGCCCTCCCCTCCGCCGCGTCCGTCCGGCGGCTACGGCGCCGGGGTGGCCGCGCCCGCGGCATCGCCGTGCATGTCGGCGTCGGCATCGTCCTCGGCCTCGCCGTGGCCCTCGCCGCCCATCGCCGGGGCGGAGCGCGCCCAGGCCTCGGCGATCGTCAGGTCGCCGGCGACCACCGGCTCGGCGGCGGCCGGTTCGGTCGCGCGGGCGTCGCGGCGGACGACCACGCCAACCTCGACCTCGCCGGCCCGCTCGAACTCCAGCGCCAGGTCGATCTCGTCGCCCTCGTGCAGCGCCCCGGTCAGGCCGATCAGCATCACGTGCAACCCGCCCGGCTCCAGGCTCACTTCGCCGCCGGCCGGGATCTCCACCCCGTCCGCCAGCGGGCGCATCCGCATCACCCCGGCGTCGTCCACGATCTCGTGGATCTCCACCACCTCGGCGGCGTGCGACGTCGCCGCCAGCAGCCGGTCGGGCTCCGCCCCGGCGTTGGCGATGACCAGATACGCCGCCCCGGTACCCGCGCCGTGGTCGGCTTCCGGGGTCGCGCCGTGACCGCCCATCGCCCCGCCGAGCGCCGGCGCGGGCCGCGACCACGCGCCGGAAACGGTCACATCCCCCACCGTCACCGGGTCGGCGTCGGCGGCCGGGGCGTCGCTTTGGCGCACGATAGGCACGGTGAGCGTCACCGCCACCGGCTCCGCGCCCTCGAACGCCAGTTCCAGGCCGAAGGACTCGCCGGCCAGCAGGTCGGCGGTCAGCCCCATCATCATCAGGTGGTAGCCGGCCGGCTCCAGCGCCACGCTGCCGCCGGCCGGGATCTCCAGCCCGTCATGGAGCGGGCGCATCCGCATAACGCCGTCTTCCTCGGCCATCTCGTGGACCTCGACGACCTGGGCGGCGGCCGTCGTCACGCCGACGAGCCGGACCGGGGCGTCCCCGGCGTTGGCGATGGTCATGTAGGCCGCGCCGGTCCCGCCCATCGCGTCGCCGTGGTCGTCGTGCATCTCCCCTTCGCCGTGCACCTCGTCATCCGCGTAGGGTTCCGGGGTGGACTGCGCGAAGACCGGGACGGCGAAGCGGACGAACGGCGCGGCGAAGGCGACGGCGACGACGGCGCGGCGGGTGACGATCGCGTTCATGGGTGTTTTCCTCCCTGTGCAGCAATGTGGACGGCGTGTGGACAACCGCGGCCTACGCCTCGTTCTCCAGCAAGTAGCGGACGTCCTCGGCGATGCTGACCGGGTCCGTGCCGTAGGAGTAGGTGGCGCGCAGGTTGCCCGCCGGGTCGATCAGGTAGATCAGCGAGGTGTGGTCGATCAGGTACTTCGTGGACGACTCGGGATACTCCACCCGCTGGGTGATGACGCCGTAGCCCATCTTGGCGGTATCGGTCTGCTCCTCGTTCCCGCGCAGCCCGATGAAACTGTCGTCGAAGAACCCCAGGTACTCCGCCAGCCGCTCGTGCGTGTCGCGCTCGGGATCGACCGAGACCAGCACGAAGTCGGTGCGGTCGGCCAGCGGCCCGAGTTCGTCCTTGACCGTCACGAAGTCGTTGACGGTGGTCGGGCAGATGTCCGGGCAGGTGGTGTAGCCGAAGAACAGCAGGGTGACGCCGCCGGCGTTGGCCGCCACGTCGTAGGGTTTGCCGCCCGGCCCCTCCAGCGGCAGCGCCGGGGCGGCCTGGGCGGGGGTCAACTCCCCGCCGTTGAAGGCATACGGTTCGGCCCGGTTCCGGACCACGAACAGGCCGGCGACGATGACGATCGCCAGGATCGCCACGCCGGCCGCGGCAACGAAGGACTTGCGCATCGCGGTACTCCCCGCGGCCGGCGGGCAATCGCCCGGCGCGGCCGCTCGCGTTCGGTCAGGACAGGACGGCCGCCAGCCGCGACAGCCCGTCGGTCAGCAACAGCACGGACACCAGCAGCACCAGCACGCCGGAGGCCTTCTGCAACGTCGGCAGCCAGCGCCGCACCCGGCCGGATTCGGCGAGGAAGCGGTCCAGCAGCAGCGTCGCCAGCAGGAACGGGATCGCCAGGCCCAGCGAGTAGACGGCCAGCAGCCCGGCGCCCTGCACGACCGAGGCCGTCGAGGCGGCGATGGCCAGGATGCCGGCCAGCGCCGGGCCGATGCACGGCGTCCACCCCGCGCCGAAGGCGATGCCCACCGCGAACGCCCCGACGATCGAGGCCTTGCCCTCGGCGCGCATCGGCAGCCGGATATCGCGGTCCGCCCACGGCAGTTTCAGCAGCCCGAGCAGGTGCAGCCCGAGCAGCGCGAGCAGCACGCCGCCGACGCGGGAGATCCAGACCCGGTGCTCGTTCAGGAAGCCGCCGATAAAGGTGGCCGACGCCCCGAGCGCGATGAAGACCAGGCTGAACCCGAGCACGAAGGCGACGCCGTTGGTCAGCGTGGCCTTGCGCGCCCGCGCCCGCGCCTCCGGCGAGCGGTCGGACAGGTCGCGCAGGCTCAGCCCGGTCAGCACCGCCGCATACGTCGGGATCAGCGGCAGCACGCAGGGCGACAGGAACGACAGCACCCCGGCCAGGAAGGCCACCGGCGCGCCGATCCGCACGGCGGCCGGGATCGCGGCCGGAACCTCGCCCGGCTGCGCCGCCAGCGCGGCGTCGATCGCGGCGCGGTCGGTCGCCGGGTCCAGCCCCATCGGGCCGCGCCAGCGGTAGACCTCCTCGCCGCCGCGCCCGATCAGCACCGTTTCCGGCACCCCCTGGGTCGCGAACGTCTTGCGGAAGCCGTTGCTCGGGTCGCGCCAGACCGGGAAGGTGATGCCGGCCTCCTCCACGAAGGCCGCGACCCGGTCGTCGGCGTTGCCGGCGTCGATGCTGACGCCGACCACGGTCAGCCCGCTGTCCGCGTAGTCGCGGGAAAGCTGCTGGAGGTAGGGCATCTCCTCCTTGCACGGCTCGCACCAGGTGGCCCAGCCGTTGAGGATCACGACCTCGCCGCGAAACTGGTCGAGCGAAACCTCCGGCCCGCCACCGAGCGGCGCGGCCACGAACGAAACCGGTTCGGCCGCCGCCGCGAACCGCGGCAGCAGCGCCACCACCAGCGCCAGCCCGAGCAGGACGAGCGCGACCAGGGGCAACCGGCCGGCGCGCTCCCACGAAGCGGGGCGGCGCCAACCACCGGCGGCATCCGGCCGTCGGTCACGGCCAGGCATGCGGAACTCCTCTCGATTCGATGGTTGGATAGGTGCTAGGTGCGCCGTACGACGACGAGAGAGCCGAGCGCCGGGGAGGTCTGCGGCGCGGGGCGTCATACCGCCAACCGACTCACGTCTCCCGTCTCACGTCTCTCGTCTCGTCGCCTCACGCGCCCTTCGGCGGAGGAACGTCGGGGATGACGCTCGCCGCGACGGGAACGGCATCGCCGGAAACGATCGCGTCCCCCGCCGTGCCACGATCGGGCGCGGCCGGTTCCGGCAGGACGGCGACCAGCGGCGCGGCCGGCGACGCGTGCTCGGCGGGCGCGGAGAACGACGGGCCGGTCATGCCGGCCTCCAGCGGGGTCGCCGGGGCGCGCTCGGTCGCCGGCGCCGCGCCATGCTGGTGCTGGTGGTGGTGGTGATGGCCGTGGTGCGCGCCGTGGTCAACGATGATGACCACGCGCTCGCCGGCGCGTGCGGCGGGCGCGTCCACCGCCACGAAGAGGGAGTGCGGGCCCGCCGCCAGGCCGCACTGGATCGGCGTCGAGGCCAGCCCCAACGCGATCACCAGCGCGACCACGAGCCGCACCGGGTTGAATCCAGCCGCGAGGGGCGGCCGCATCACGCCCTCCTTTGGCGGCGCGCCGGATCGTCCGGACCGCCGCCATCGATACGGGAAGTGTAGCGCCCGCCGAGGCCGATTTCGGCTTCTCGGCGTTGCAGAATCGCAACGGCCGGGCGGCCATGCCCCTCCGCCCGTCGGATCGGGCACCCCACCGAAACTCGCGAGATCGGCGAATCTGCCCGATAGTGATGGCTCTTGCGACATCGATCCGGCCGCCCATCACGCCCGCGCGGGGTTAGTGGCGGTTGCCCTAATACACCGGCCACGTGGACGCCCGGGGTTGAAACCCCAGGCTACGCCAACGAAGTCCCTCCGGGACTGAGCACGACGGTTGCGGCGGCCGTCGTCGGTCTCAACCCCGGAGGGGTTTCGTTCCCGTAGCCAGGGGTTTCAACCCCGGGCGGGCGTCGCCGGTGGCCGCATCTCTTTCGCAACCGCCATCAACCCGGGGCGGACATCTCCGGCGAGCGCATCAGCCCGACGACACCAACGGGATCGCCCCTATCGTGCGGACGTCCGCTCGCCCGAACATCACCCGGAGTGCTGGCACTGAGCGATCCCCGACGCCCCGATCTCCGTTCGCATCCTGGTAGCCTGCTCGGCGGCAGCATCTCACCTGCCCGTTTCCGGGAGTGGTACGTCGAGGCACAGCCGGAGATCGAAGCGGCTGGCGACGACGACGAACTCGACCTCGTCTGGGCGGTCGAACACCGCTTCGCCGGGTACACCGGCGGCCACATCGACGCCGCGATGCTCGTCGCGGCGATTCGCGACGACGTCGCTGCCCGTCGCGCCGGCATACCCGCCGGCGGTCCTTATCGGTCAGCCAGCATCGCCTGACCCACCCGTCGGCGCAAGACGGCGCGAGCGTCAGGCGGGTCCGCGAGCCTGGCCGCCGGTCCGCTCGTCGGGAGGTGTCCGCCAGATCCGCACGTCGGTGTCCGCCGGCCATTCGGCGAACCGGCCATCGGGCGAGGCGTCATGCAGGAGCCGGCGAAGGTCGGACTCGAACGCGTCGCGGCGGTCGCCGAACAGGTGCGGCGCGGAGCCAGAAAGCGACCAGACCCACGCCACCACGTCGTCCTCGTCCATGACTCGCGGTCCGCCCGGCGGCAGCGCCAGCCGCTCCGGGCCGGCGAAGCCCGCCGCGGCCAGAACGCGCTCCTCGTCGCCCGGGGTGCCGTGCCGTAGCAGCCCCTGGCCTGCCCGCCGCACGGGCCCCAGCCAGTCCCGGATCAGGGCCTCGATCGCGACGTACGGCGGCTCCGGGCGGGTCAGTGGCGGACGCGCCGCCGGAGGTTCCTTGACATCGGCCACGAGGACGCAGGCCCCGCCCGGTTCGAGCATCTCCCGCACGGCCGCCGCCACCCGCGGCCGGTCCATCCAGTGGAACGACTGCCCAAACGTTGCGAGCCGGAACCGGCCCAGGTCGGCCGGCAGGTCTTCGCCGCGGGCACGCACCCAGCGCACGTTGCCGATGCCGGCCGCGTCGGCCCGCCGCGCCGCCTCCGCCAGCATGCCGGGGTCGGGATCGACGCCGACCGCCTCGGCGACGAGCGGCGCCAGCGGCAGCGTGAGCACGCCCGGCCCGCAGCCGACATCGATCAATCGACCACGACCGGCGAGGGAAAGCAGGTTCGCCAACGCGTCGGCGAGCCCCGGCGCGTACGGCGGTCGCCCACGGACGTAGTAGGGCGCGCTGCCGAGATAGAGGGTTTCGTCCCACGCCCAGCCTTCGGGCATCGCGCACCTCCCGCCGGCGGCTCCGTCGGCACGCCGTTCGTCGTTCGAACCTCGCGCGGCGCGGAGCCGCGTCCCGCCCGGATCGATCCAACCCGTCCGCCGACGGCGTGGCTCAGCCCAGTTCTGGTAGCAACTTCCCGTATGGTAGTATCGCGCCGCGATGGCGCTTTCGTGACGCGGGCGGACGGACCCCGCGCGGCGCCGCCGGAGGGTTTGCGATCCCATGTCCACCGTCATCCCCGACGACAAGCGCGACCTGCTCGATTCGACGGCGCTGGCCCACGTCGCCACCATCGGCCCGGACGGCGAGCCGCAGAACAACCCGGTCTGGTTCGGCTGGGACGGCGAACTGCTCAGCTTCAGCCAGACCACCGGCCGCCAGAAGTACCGCAACGTCCAGCGCGAGCCGCGCGTCGCCCTCTCGATCGTCGATCCCGCCAACCCGTACCGCTACCTGGAGATCCGCGGCACCGTCGAGCGCATCGACCCCGACCCGGAGCGCGCCTTCATCAACAGCATGGCCAAGAAGTACATGGGCGTCGAGGAGTACCCCTGGCACCAGCCCGGCGACGAGCGCGTCGTCGTCTACGTCCGCCCGGAACACACCACCAAGATGGGGTAAACCGCCCACATGCGGCAAACGGCCCGGCGGGTTGCGATCCGCCGGGCCGTTTCGTATCGGAACCGCAGCGAAACTGATGCGGTTGCCGGCGTCCGCGACGTCGCTCAGGCCGCCGCCAGCGCTTCCGCCACCGCGCCCAGCAGCCGCTCCCGCCGCAGCGGGTGGGGCACGAACGGCACCCCCGGCACCTTCACCGGGTCGGCCGATGCGCTGAAGAGCACCACCGGCAGCGGAACCGCCGCGGCGCGCAGCCGTCCCGCCAATTCAAGACCGCTCATGCCCGGCATCACCAGGTCGCTGACCACCACCGCCGGCACGTCCCGCGCGACTTCCGCCAACGCTTCCGTCCCATCGGCCGCCGTGCGCACGTCGTAGCCGTGCCGCCGCAGCACGCGCGCCACGAGGTCGCGGATGTGGGGATCGTCGTCCACGACGAGGGCGGTGGGAACGGCATGCTCGGCCACGGGCAGGGCTCCTCGGATCGACGGTCCATGTGGTGCGAAGCGTACGGTGACGACCTGACACCGAGGTTGCCGAGGGGTGAAATCGTGGTGAACGACCAGGACCCCGCCACGCCGCGGGGTTACCGCCACCCCGTTTGCGTCTTCCGTGCCGGGCCGGTTGGCGCCGAAGCGCCGCCGCCCCAATCTGGCTCAATCGCGGGATGTTCCGAACGCCGGAATGGCGCACCATTGCTGGTCGGATTCGTCCGCGTGCCCCGGATTCGCTGATGGCAGGCCCAACCGGCGCCCCAGAACCCAACCGTCCGGCAGGACACCGCGCCGCTCCCGGCGGCGCGGCAGGGGCCGATGCGCGCCGTCGGGCGCTGCCCGCCGCCGAACGGCGAGGGGGTTGACGTGCGGCTGCGAGCACCCCTCCTCGTGATCCTGCTCGGGCTGGTGGGCATCGCCGCCTACCTGCCGGTGGCGACCTCGCCGTTCGGCGCGCTGCTCTACGACGCGATGGCCTTCGGCGCCGCCGCCATCATCCTGCTCCGGGTCTGGCGCAGCCGCCCGGCCGATCCCCTGCCGTGGGTGCTCATCGCCGCCGGCATCGCCTGCTCCGCCACCGGCGACGCGCTCTTCTTCGCGCTCGAAGCGACGCTCGGCGAGGTCCCGGTGCCGTCCTGGGCCGACGTCCTGTACCTGGCGAGTTACCCCCTGCTCGCGGCCGGGTTCTGGCTGCGCGGACGCGACCCCCGCAACACCCGGGCCGGGTTGCTCGACGGCGCCGTGCTGGTCGCCGCCGCCGGCCTGCTGGCGTGGGTCTTCCTGATGGAACCGTACGCCGCCGATCCCGCGCTCGACACTGCCGCCACGGTGGTCGCCATCGCCTACCCGCTGGCCGACCTGCTGCTGCTGGCGGCGGTCGTCCGCACCGCGGTCGCCGGGCGGGTACGCACCCCGGCCGACCTCGTGCTGGCGGGCGGCATCGCCGTCCTGATGACCGCCGATGTCCTCTACGTTTCGGCCTACCTCGACGGCTGGTACGCCACCGGCAGCCTGCTGGACGGCTTCTGGCTGCTGTCCTACCTGCTGATCGCCGCCGCGTCCCTGCTGCCGTCGGCGCTTGAACCCGTGCGGGCCAGCGCCTCGGACCGGCTCGCCGCCGGCCGGGTCGTCCTGCTGGCCGGGGCCACGCTCATCGGTCCCGTCCTCATCATCGCCAGCGAGCGGGGCGGCCCGCCGGTCAACGCGGTCGTCGCCGCCGGCGTCACCGGGCTGCTCATCGTGCTGGTCTTCGCCCGCGTCGCCGGGCTGGCCAACCGCCTCGACCTCGCCCTCGCCGCCAGCCGCACCGACGAGGAACGGCTGCGGCGGGCGCTCGACGCCGCCGGCATGGCGACCTGGGAGTGGGACATCGCGACCGGGACCGTCGTCCGCTCGGACCGGATGCCGGGCCTCTACGGCGTCGCGGACCCGGACCCGGGAACCGATGCGGACCGCTACCAGCGGCTCGTCCACCCCGCCGACCGGCCGCGCATCGCCGAGGCCGACCGCCGCGTGCTCGAAGGCGGCGAACGGTTCGCCGTCGAGTACCGGATCGTCACCCCGGGCGGCGAGGTGCGCTGGCTGCGCGAGCGCGGCGAGGCCGACCGCGACGCCGCCGGCCGGGCGCTGCGCGTGCGCGGCGTCACCCAGGACGTGACCGCCATCAAGCAGGCCGAAGCCGAACTGGTGGGCGAACGGGACCTGCTGCAGGCCGTGCTCGACCACCTGCCGGACGCGGTCTACGTCAAGGATGCCCACCACCGGTTCGTCCGCCTCAACAAGGCGGCCGCCGCCGAACTCGGCCTCGCCGACCGGCACGCCGCCCTCGGCCGCGGCGACCGGGATTTCCGCCCCGCCGCCGACACGGTCGCGACCGCGGCCGAAGAGCGCCGCATCCTCGAAACCGGCGAGCCGCTCGTGGAGCGGCCCTACGAGCAGGAGCACGCGGGTGGCTTCACGTCCCTCCTCGTCACCAAGGTGCCGCTGCGCGACCGGGACGGCCGCATCGTCGGGCTGGTCGGGGTCAACCGGAACGTGACCGCGCAGCGCCGGGCCGAGGAGGCGCGCCGCGAGGCCGAGGAGCGGTTCCGGACCCTCGTCGAGGAACTGCCGCTGCTGGTCTACGTCCACCCCCTCACCGGCAGCGATGCCCCCTACGCCGGCCCGCAAGCCCGCTCGATGTTCGGGTACGAACCGGACGAATGGCGGGCTACCTGGCTGGAGCGCGTGCATCCGGAGGACCGGCCGCGCCTGCTGGCGGAGATGGAGCGCGACGACGCCGGCGGCACGTCCTTCCACATGGAGTACCGCGAACGCACCCGCGACGGCCGCTGGCTCTGGGTGCTGGACGAAGCGGTCCTGGTCCGCCGCGCCGACGGCACGCCGCGCTATTGGCTCGGGGCCAAACTGGACGTCACCGAGCGTCGCCGCCTCGAAACGCAACTGGCGGAGGCCGAAACCCGCTACCAGTCGCTGGTCGAGCAGTTGCCGGCCGTCGTCTACACCGCCTCGCTCGACCCGGCCGCACCGATCCGCTACGTCAGCCCGCAAGCGGAAACGCTGTTCGGCTACCCCGCCGCGACCCTGGTGGAACACCCCGACTTCTGGCGGCATGTCGTCCACCCCGACGACCGCGACCGGGTGACGGCCGCGCACGTTCGCGCGATCGCCAGCGGAGCGCGCCTCGACGAGGAGTACCGGGTCGTCGCCCGCGACGGCCGCGTCGTCTGGGTGCGCGACGAAGCGGTGCTGGTGCGCGACGCCGCCGGGCGCCCCGCCTGGCGGCAGGGCCTGGTGATCGACATCGGCGAGCGCAAGCGCCACGAAGCGGACCTCGTCGCCGCCAAGGAGGCCGCCGAGGAGGCGAGCCGGCTCAAGAGCGCGTTTCTGTCCACCATGAGCCACGAGTTGCGGACGCCGCTGAACGCGATCATCGGCTACGCCCACCTGCTGCTGGACGGCATGGCCGGGGACCTGACCGAGGCGCAGACGGACGACGTGCGCCAGATCGCCGCCGGGGCCGACCGCCTGCTGGCGCTCATCAACGACGTGCTGGACCTGTCCCGGATCGAGGCCGGGCGCATCGAACTGGACCTCCAGCCGACCGAGCTGTCCGAGGTGCTGGAAC
>JAFAEX010000202.1 GCA_023423795.1 Chloroflexota bacterium
GCCGCCGCCCGGGCACGAGCCGATCCCGATCGACTCCGCCGCCTCGGCCCTGCCGCGCGGGCAGGGCCGAGGCGGCCTTCCGTGCCGATCGTTCGGTCATCCGGGAGCGGGCGACATCACCGGCGCCCGGACGACGCACCGCGGCAACCCGCACCTGGCATCGCTTCGGGGCAACAGCCTCCCTCGAAGCGCGAGATCCGGGCGCCGGACGCCGCCATCCGGCGACGGGAGCGGGCCATCCACCCGCTCCCGTCGCCGCGCGTTCGCCAGAACGTCGGGCGATCCGATCGCCCAGACCGGACTACCGGCGCGAGCCGAGCCGGCCCCAACCGCGGACGCCCGCCCGGCTACTGGCTCGCACCGCGTCATGCCGCCCGGCCGCCGCCCAGCGCGGAACCTCCGGAGCGGCAACCGGCTCGCCCGAACGCTCGTCGAGCAGCGCGGTCAGAGCGACGGCGAGCGCGGCCAATTCCTCGTCCTCGGGTTCCGGGGCGATCGCGAACACGGGCAGTCTCCGATCGCCTCCCCCGGTCGAGTCCTGCACCGCTCCCCGCCCCTTCCCGCTCCGGCTCCGAACGCCAGCACCGATGGTCGCACGAATCGGTCCCAAACGAGGCGGGGGACGATACCGCGGCGCCCGCCAAACGAACCGCCGCTAGAGGGGGATGTTGCCGTGCTTGCGCGGCGGCGAGACGGCGCGCTTGGATCGCGCCAGCCGCAGCGCGCGGATCAGGCGAGGCCGCGTCTCGCGCGGGGCGATCACGTCGTCCACGTAGCCGCGGCCCGCCGCCTGCCACGGGGCGGCGAAGCGGTCGCGGTACTCCTCGATCAGTTCGGCGCGGCGGGCGGCCGGGTCGGCGGCCCGCGCCAGTTCCTTGCGGAAGACGAGCCCGACCGCGGCGTCCGACCCCATCACCGCGATTTCGGCGGTCGGCCAGGCGAGGTTGAGGTCGGCCCCGACGTGCTTCGAGTTCATCACCACGTACGCGCCGCCGTAGGCCTTGCGGGTGATGACGGTGAAACGCGGCACGGTCGCCTCGGCGAAGGCGTACAGCAACTTCGAGCCGCGCCGGATGATCCCCTCGTGCTCCTGCGCCAGTCCCGGCAGGAAGCCGGGCACGTCCACGAACACCAGCAGCGGCACGTTGAAGGCGTCGCAAGTGCGCACGAACCGGGCGGCCTTCTCGCTGGCCGCGATGTCGAGCGTGCCCGCCAGGTGTTTCGGCTGGTTGGCGACGACGCCGACCGGGAACCCGTCCATCCGGCCGAACCCGCAGACGATGTTCGGCGCCCAGGCCGATTGCATCTCCAGGAAGTCGCCGTCGTCCAGCACCTCGGCCAGCAGATCGTGCACGTCGTAGGGGCGGTTCGCCTGCGCCGGGATCAGGTCGTCCAGCGCGAGCGATTCGCGCTCCGGGTCGTCGGCCGGCGCGAACCACGGCGGATCTTCGAGGTTGTTGGCCGGCAGGTAGGAGAGCACGGCGCGCACGAGGTCGTTGCCGGCGTCCTCGTCCGGCGCGACCAGGTGGGCGACGCCGCTGGTGGCGTGGTGGACGTGCGCGCCGCCCAGCGCCTCCATCGTCACGTCCTCGCCGGTGACGGACTTGATGACGTCCGGCCCGGTGATGAACATCTGCCCGACGCCCTCGACCATCAGCACCACGTCGGTCATCGCCGGGGAGTAGACCGCGCCGCCGGCGCACGGCCCGGCGATCACGCTCAGTTGCGGCACGACGCCGGAGAGGCGGACGTTGCGGTAGAAGACCTCGCCGTACCCGGCGAGGCCCTCGACGCCCTCCTGGATGCGCGCGCCGGCGCTGTCGTTGATGCCGACGATGGGGATGCCCATCGTCTCGGCCAGATCCATCACCTTGACGATCTTCTCGGCGAAGGCTTCGCCGAGCGAGCCGCCGAAGACGGTGAAATCCTGCGAGAACACGGCCACCGGGCGGCCATCGACGTGGCCCCAGCCGGTGACGACGCCGTCGCCCCACGGGCGGGAGCGGCCCATGCCCAATTCGTGGGCGCGGTGGCGCTTCCACGGGTCGAGTTCGGTGAAGGTGCCGGGGTCCAGCAGCGCCAGCACGCGCTCGCGCGCGCCGCGCTTGCCGCGGGCCGCCTGCTTTTCGGCGGCGGCGGCGTGCTGGGCGTCCACCTCCGCCCGCAGCGCCCGGTAGCGGGCGGCGGGGTCCGGCGGGGCCGGCGCGGCATCGGGACCAGGATCGGGCGCGTCGGAGCGCGGCTGGCTCGGGTCGGTCATGACCGGGATTGTATCGGCGCGCCCCGGATCGCGCCGTCACCATCTCCGCGCCGGCACTTCATCGGCATCGCGCGCCCGGCTGGGTTTGGGACGGGTTGGCGGCTCCGCACCGCGCCCGGCCCGCCGCGCCGAACGCTCAGCGCCGCTGGCGATGGTGCGGCGACGCGCCCGGCGCCATCATCGCCCAGCACAGGAGGAAGATCCCGGCGGGCAGCGTTTCCGGCGGCAGCACGCCGTCGCTGACGGCCATCCAGCAGCCGCGCGCGACGGTGGCGACGGCGAGCACCAGGAACAGGACGACGATTGCCCGTCCGTGGGAGAACACCGGGGTCACGGTGGATCTTCGCCTCCCGACGGCCCGCGCGGGGCCGTCGCCTCTTCTTCTTTGCACGACGGCCGTGAACCGGAAAGCAGCCCGCCGACCTCGATCCCGGCGGCTGGACCCGGGGCCGTCGCGCTGACGGCCCCGGGTCGGGTGCGCCGGTGTCGTTCGCACGCGCCGTGCCACGCGATAGCGCGGCCAACCGCGGCACCCAACGTGCGGCACACCGCCGGGAACCGCAACGCAACGGACCGCGCGCTTCGTTATGCTGTGGGCGAATCGCCGCCGATCCGGCGGTTTCCGTTCAGGGTCGGCGCCTCCCGGGCGCCGAGGAGGCAGACGATGAACCGCTCCGCGCTCGCCCGATTCCTCGTCGTCCCGGCGCTGCTCGCGTCGGCCACGTTCGCGCCCGGGTTCGTCGGCGCGCAGGACGCCACCCCCGGCGCCGAATCGGGTGCGACCCCGGCGGCCGGGATGGAGATGCAGGCGCCGCCGCTGCCGGCCGGGGCCGAGGTCGTCGCCGACGGGCTGGACAACCCGCGCGGCCTGACTTTCGGACCGGACGGCGCGCTCTGGATCGCCGAGGCCGGCGGCGTCGGCGGCGCGGACGCCGGTCCCTGCTTGACCGGTCCCGAGGGCAACGACGTCTGCTACAACACCACCGGCGCGGTCACCCGCGTGCTGGACGGGCAGCAGGAGCGGGTCGCCACCGGCATCCGCTCGATCGGCGACGCCGCCAACGGGATGAACGCCACCGGCCCGCACGACCTCGCCTTCACGGCGGACGGGTCGCTCTACCTGCTGGTCGGCCTCGGCGCGGACCCGGCGGTGCGCGCCGAAAACGAGGGCGACCAGGCCCAGCTCGGCCGCCTCTTCCAGCTCGACCCGGCCACCGGCGAACTGGCCGAGGTCGCCGACGTCGCCGGGTACGAAACCACCAACAACCCCGACGGCGGCGCGCTCGACTCCAACCCCTTCGCGCTGGTCGCCGCGGCCGACGGCTCGCTTGCGGTGGTGGACGCCGGGTCCAACGCGCTCTACCGGGTGGACCTCGACGGCACGATCACGACGCTGGCGGTCTTCCCCGACCGCATGGAGTTCCTGCCGGACGGCAGCGCCGAGATCCCGATGAACGCGGTGCCGGACGCGGTGGCGGTCGGCGCGGGTGACGACTTCTACGTCGGGCAGCTCACCGGCTTCCCGTTCCCCACCGGCGGCGCCAACGTCTACCGGGTGAACTCCGCCGGCAGCGACCCGGTGCTGCACGCCGAGGGATTCACCAACATCATCGACGTGGCCTTCGGCGCGAACGGCGACATGTACGTGCTGGAGTACAGCGCGGCGGGGATGCTGGGCATGAACCCGGCCGACCCGTCCACGCTGGGCGCGCTCGTCCGCGTCACCCCGGACAACCAGCGCACGGTCCTCGTCTCCGGGCTGATGACCCCGACCGGGCTGGCCCTCGGCGACGACGGCTCGATCTACGTCGCCAACAACGGCAGTTCCGCCGGCGGCGGGCAGGTGCTGCGCTTCGGGCCGGAGGGCTCGGCCGGCGCAACCGGCGCCACGCCGGAAGCCGACACGATGGACGTCGCGCCGGAAGCGACGCCGGGGATGTAGGGCCGATCGAGGCCCGGTTGAAGCCCGGGGCTAAAGCCCCGGGCTGAGGTGACAAAGGACCATGAAGGGCCCTGACGACGTTCGTTGTCAGGGCCTTTTCGTTGCGCAGGGTGGAAGGGCTGGATTCGCGGTGTTCGGTACGCGACGGTCCGGCAATCGCATCGTTCGGCGATTGTCCCCACATCACGGCGCTCGCCACCCGGCTATCGACACCCGGCACTCGGAGCCGCCGCTCACACGAGCGGCGGCTCGGTCATCTCCGGCGGGATCGGCAGGCCGAGCAGTCGCAGCACGGTCGGGGCGATGCCGGCGAGACGGCCGTCCTGCCGCAACGCCACCCGGCGGTACGGCGAGGAATCCGGGGCCACCAGTACCAGCGGCACCGGGTTGGTCGTGTGCGCCGTCATCGGTTGCCCGGTCGCGAGGTCGATCATCTCCTCGGCGTTGCCGTGGTCGGCCGTCACCAGCAGCGCGCCGCCGGCGGCCAGCGTGGCGGTCACGACCCGGTCGAGGCAGGCATCCACCGTCTCGACCGCCCGCCGCGCGGCGTCCACTACCCCGGTGTGGCCGACCATGTCGCCGTTGGCGTAGTTGACCACCACGAACGCGAACCGGCCGGATGCAATCGCCTCCACCACCGCGTCGGTCACGCCGGCCGCGCTCATCTCCGGTTGCAGGTCGTAGGTCGCCACCTTCGGCGACGGGATCAGCGCCCGCTCCTCGCCGGGGAACGGGTCCTCGCGCCCACCGTTGAAGAAGAAGGTGACGTGGGCGTATTTCTCGGTCTCCGCCGAGTGGAACTGCGCCAGCCCGGCCTCGGAGACCATGCGCGCCAGCGGCGTCGTCACGTCGTGCGGCTCGAAGGCGACCGCCACCGGCAGGTCGTCGTCGTAGCGGGTCAGCGTCACCACCGGCACGTCGGTCGGCAGCGGGCCGCGGTCCCAGCCGTCGAAGGCGGGATCGGCAAACGCGGCCGCGAGTTGCCGCCCGCGGTCGGAGCGGAAGTTGAAGAACACGACCGCGTCGCCCGGCTTCACCGTCGTTGGCTCGCCACCCGGCGGCACGATGACGGTCGGCGGCACGAACTCGTCGGTGACGCCGGCGGCGTAGGCGCGGGCGATCGCTTCCGCCGCCGTCGCCGCCCGCTCGCCGATCCCGGACGCGATGGCGTCGTACGCCGCCTTCGTCCGCTCCCAGCGGCGGTCGCGGTCCATCCCCCAGTACCGTCCGGCCACGGTCGCGATCCGGCCCTGGCCCAATTCCGCGAGAAAGGCGTCCAGCCGCGCCATGAAACCCGCACCCGACGTCGGCGCGGTGTCGCGTCCGTCGGTAAAGGCGTGGACGGCGACGTCCGGCGCGCCGCCATCGCGGGCCAGCCGCAGGATCGCCTCCAGGTGGCGGACGTGGGAGTGCACCCCGCCGTCGGAGACGAGCCCGAGCAGGTGCAACGTCCCCCCCGTGCGGCGGACGTGCTCCAGCGCGCCCAGCAGCGTCGGGTTGCGGGCGAGGTCGCCGTCAGCGATCGCCTTGTCGATCCGTGTCAGCCACTGGTAGACGACGAACCCCGCGCCAAGGTTGGTGTGCCCGACCTCGGAGTTGCCCATCTGCCCGGCCGGAAGGCCCACGTCCTCGCCGCTGGTTTTCAGCGTGGCGTGGGGGTAGGCCGCCCACAGGCGGTCCATCGTCGGCGTCGCCGCCGCCAGCACCGCGTTGCCCGGCTCGTTGCGGCCGAGGCCCCAGCCGTCGAGGATCACCAGCACCACCGGCCGCAGCCCGGTCTCGGTCGTCGCGTCGCCCATGAGCCTCCGTCTCCCTGTCGGGGACGATTGTACGGGGCGGCTCCGGGACGCCGGCTGGATACGCGAGCCGGGGTGTCCTCCCGTCATCCCGAGCCAGTCTGTATAGACCGGGGAGGTGCGTTACGGGTGTTCGGGGACCTGCGTGACACCCGCCTGCTCCATGGTACCGTCGCGCAGGTCGATGGTGGCGACCCGCGCGCCGAAGTAGACGACGGCCAGCACGCCGTCGTCAGCGGTGGGCCGCACCGCCACCCGCTCCCCCGCCAGCCCGGTGCCGACGAACCGGGAGGTCCCTCGGAACGAGACGGAGCCCTGGGAACGCACCACCCGCACCGCGTCGTCGGGGCCGAAGACCGGCTCGGGGAGCTCGTCGGGGAAGGACCGCGGGCTGTCGAGGTAGCGCGTGCGCGGCGTCTTGAGGTCCAGCGCGGCGTGCGGCCGGCGCAGGTTGTAGTCCTCGCGGAAGCGGTCGAAGGCGCGCTGGGCGGCGGCGAGGTCGGGGAACGGCGCGGGGCCGAAGGCCTCGGCGGCCGCGGCGCGGCGGAAGCGCTCGACCTTGCCCCGGGTCTGCGGGTGGTAGGCCCGCCCGTGGCGCAGCCGCACCCCCAGCCGCAGCAGCCAGGCCTCCAGCGCGGTCACCCCGCCGGCGCCGCTCGTGCCCCAGGGCGGCCCGTTGTCGGCCAGGATCGCGGCCGGCAGGCCGTGGCGGCGGAAGGCGGCCTCGAGGGCGCCCTGCACGGTCGCCTTCCGCTGGTCGGCGCAGGCGTCCACGGCCAGCGCGAAGCGCGAGTGGTCGTCGAGCAGGCACAAGGGGTGCACCCGCCCGGCGCCCGGGGCCAGCGCCTCGTGGCCCATGAAGTCCACCTGCCACAGGGCGTTCGGGGCGTCGTGCTCGAAGCGGACTCGGGGCCGCACCCGCTCCTCGGGCGGGCGCAGCCGGCCGTGGCGCCCCAGGATGGCGGTGATGGTGCTGGCGGCCGGCACCTCGTCCGGGTCCAGCCCGCCGCCGGCCAGCAGCGCGTGGCGCAGCGTGCGCCCGCCCCAGGCCGGGTGGGCGTCGCGCAGCGCCAGCACCGCCCGCTCCACCTCCTCCGGCGTTTGCCCCGGCGACGACCGGGGACGGCTGGGGCGGTCGGCCAGCCCCTCCCCGCGCGCCGCCCGCCCCAGCCACCGGTACCCCGTCTGGCGGCTGATCCCGAAGCGGCGGCAGGCCTCCGCCACCGCCACCGCCACCGACCCGCCGCCCGCCGACGCCACGAGCTCGGCCCGCTGCTGCTCCACGCTCGCCTCCCGGAACGGCATCGCCGCGGCCCCCCTTTCGGGCCGCAGACTGCCCCACCGGGTGTCACGCAGGTCCCCGAACACACGTCACGCAGGTCCCCGGTCCATACAGACAAGCTCGGGATGACGGGGGTGGGACTCGGTCAGCCGGCCGCGAGGCTCGCCCAGACGGCGGCACTCAGCCGAAGATGACGCAATCCCGCCGCATCTGATCGAGACCCGCAGACGCAACCATTCGCATGTGGATTCACGAGGAGAACACCGATGCCCGCACACCCGCTCACCCCGCGCGCCATCGCGATGGCGCCGATCGTCGGGCACGCGGTTGCCTCGCCCACCGGCGCGGTGGCCGCCGTCGTTGTCGAACTGGATACCCGGACGCACATCGAACTGGTCCCGCTCGACGGCGGAACGCCGCGCCGGCTGACGGCAGACGTCGCGCCGGGCGGCGCGAGCCTGTGGGGCGCGCGCGACCTCGACTGGTCGCCGGACGGGCAGCGGCTTGCATTCGTCGCCGCGGTCGATGACCGGCAGAACGTCTGGACGATCGAAACCGAGACCGGCGACCTCGTCCGCGTCACGAACTACAACTGGCCGGACCGCACCCCGCGCTGGTCGCCGGACGGCGCTTCGCTGGCGGTCGTCACCGAGGTGGACGGGCAGGACTGGATCGGGGTAGTCGATGCCGCCGGCAGCTGGCCGCGCCGCCTCACCGACCTCGCCTGCACCAGCGACGAACCCGCGTGGTCGCCGGACGGTTCACGCATCGTCTTCACCTCGAAGCGCGACGGCGACCGACTCGGCCACGGCCGCGAGGTGTGGGTGGTTGACGTCGCCACCGGCGCCGAGACCCGGCTGACCGAGGAAGACGGCAACCTCGACGCCGAACCAACCTGGTCGCCGGACGGGTCGCGCATCGCGTTCGTCTCCGAACGCACCGGCTGGAAGCAGGTCTGGACCATGGCCCCGGACGGCAGCGACGCCCGCCCGCTCGCCCCGGAGGACGCCGAGCAAACCGAGCCCACCTGGAGCCCGGACGGCTCGCGCATCGCGTGGATCTCCCAGCGCGGGGTCGAGGCCGACCTCGCCGTCGCCGACGCGACGACCGGCGAGCGGGTGGTTATCGCCGAGAGCGGACCGGACGGCGCGGTCGCGTCGATCTCGTGGCGATCCGGCGGCGGGGCGGTGCTGACCGTGGAAGCCTCCCCGACCCGCGTGCGCGACGTCTGGCTGCGCCCGCTCGGGACCGGCGAACCAGCGCCGGTCACCGCCAGCATGCCGGCGGCGCTGGCGGCCTGCCCGCTGGTCGAGCCGGAATCCGTCTGGTTCGACAGCGGCGACGGCACGCGCTGCCAGGCCCTCCTCTACGTCCCGGCCGACGCGCAGCCCGGCGAGGCGCGGCCCGCCCTCGTCTACGTCCACGGCGGGCCGACCTGGCTCATCGACCGCCGCTGGCTGCCGGAGGTGCAGCACCTCGTCGCCGAGGGATACACCGTCATCGCGCCGAACTTCCGGGGGAGCACGGGCTACGGCCGCGCCTTCGACCGCGCCAACGACGGCGACTGGGGCGGCGGCGACCTCGACGACTGCGTGGCAGCCGGGAAGTACCTGCGCGGGCTGCCGTGGGTCGCGCCGGACCGGATCGGCATTTGGGGCGGAAGTTACGGCGGCTACATGACGCTGCTCGCGCTCGGCAAGCGGCCGGACGCGTTCCAGGCCGGGGTGGACCTGTTCGGCTCCTCCGACGAGGCCACGCTCTGGATGCAGTCGGACCCGGTCGGGCGGCGCGGCATCGAGGAGGAGGTCGGCATCCCCCTGCGAAACCGCGCTGCCTTCCGCGCCGGCGCGCCGCTGCACTACGCCGAACGCATCACCGCGCCGCTGCTGATGCTCCACGGCGAGGAGGACCGGCGGGTGACGCTGGAGCAGTCGGAAGCGATGAAGCGCGCCCTCGACCGCCTCGGCAAGGTCTACGAGTACCACCGCTACCCCGGCGAACCGCACGGGTTCCGCCGCATCGACAACTGGGTGGACGCGCAGGAGCGCACCGTCGATTTCCTCGGTCGCTTCCTGTGACCGGCGACCGGCCGGACGCGCGGAACGCGAATCTCCGCGCCCCGGACACCGTCGCCGGCGACCGGCTCCCCGCGCGCCACGGCCGGCGCGCGATGCTCGCCGCCGCGACAATCGGCGTCACGGTCCCAAAGGCAACCCCCGCGCACGAATCCACGACCGAACGCGGGTCGTGGAGCCGGCTGGCCAACATGCCGCTGCCCAAGGACGACTTTGGCATCGCCGTCGTCGCCGGCCAGATCCTCACCTTCGGCGGCATGACCGGCGGGCGCGGCACGGCGCTGGATGATGCGGCCGCGTTCGATCCCGCCGGCAATGAGTGGCGCCGCCTGCCGCCGCTGCCGACCGCGCGCCGCTCGGCCCGGGCGGCAGCGATCGGCTCGCGGGTCTACGTCGTCGGCGGCGCAACCACCACGGGCACGACCGGCGCGGTCGAAGTCTTCGACGCCGACGGCGAAACGTGGTCAACCGCCGCGCCGCTGCCCACGCCGCGCTACGGCATCGGGCTTGCCGCCATCGGCGGTGTGCTCTACGCCGCCGGCGGGTTCCGCGACGGGCAATCGCTGGCCGTGCTGGAGCGCTACGACCCGGAATTCGACCGCTGGGACGCGCTCGCGCCAATGGCCGCCCCGCGCACCCACCCCGCCGCAGTCGCCCTGGACGGCACGCTCTGGCTGTTGGGAGGGCAGCACCGCGGCGAGGTCACCGCGTCGGTCGAGATCTACGACCCCGCGACCGACATCTGGATACCCCGACCCCCAATGCCCCAGGCGATGAGCAACTTCGCCGCCGCGCTGCTCGCCGGCCGCATCCACGTCCTGCGCCACGCCACGCACGCGGCCCTCGACCCCGCCAGCGGCGAGTGGTCGGCGTCAACCCCGATGCCGACCTCCCGGCACGGCCTCGGCGCCGCGGTCGTCGCCGACGCACTCTACGCCATCGGCGGCTGCCACCAGCAGTTGTTCGACCTCGACACCACCGAGGTCTTTCTCCCCCCGCCGCATTCCTGATGCGGTCCTCGCCCGGTCCTGGTTCGAAGCCGCCCTACCTTCCACCCGCCACCCGGCACAATCGTCGTAGGACGTCTCACCCGGCACACGGCACTCGCCACTCGGTGGGCACCCGACCGCCCGGATGGGCGACAATGAACCATCGTTGAGCACCGTCGGCTGTGGCGGACGACGAATCGGGAGGATGGACGCGAAATGGCGTATCGGGTGACGTTGATTCCGGGCGACGGCATCGGGCCGGAGGTGTCGGCGGCGACGAAGACGGTGCTGGACGCCGCCGGGGTCGCCATCGAGTGGGAAGAGCGCCTCGCCGGCATGACCGCGATGGACGCCGTCGGCGACGTGCTGCCGGAGGACACGCTCGAGTCCATCCGCCGCAACAAGGTCGGGCTGAAGGGGCCGATGACCACCCCCATCGGCACCGGGTTCCGCTCGGTCAACGTCGGGCTGCGGCAGGCGCTCGGGCTCTACGCCAACCTGCGCCCCGGCAAGACGATGGAGGGCGTGCAGTCCACCTTCGACGACATCGACCTCGTCGTCGTGCGCGAGAACCTCGAAGGCATGTACTCCGGCGTCGAGTTCGACACCGGCACCTCCGAGGCCGCCGAGGTGATCGCGGCCATCAACGCCCGCAGCAAGAAGCAGGTCGATGCCGAGGCGGCGATCTCCATCAAGATCATCACCGCCGCCGCATCGCGCCGGATCGTCACCTACGCCTTCGAGTACGCCCGCGCCAACGGGCGCAAGAAGGTCACCGCCGTCCACAAGGCCAACATCATGAAGTTCACCGACGGCCTCTTCCTGCGGGAAGCGCAGGCCATCGCCGAGCAGTACCCGGACATCGAGTTCAACGACCGCATCGTTGACAACATGTGCATGCAACTCATGCAGAAGCCGCAGGAATACGACGTCCTCGTGATGCCGAACCTGTACGGCGACATCGTCTCCGACATCGTCGCCGGCATGGTCGGCGGGCTGGGCGTCGCGCCCTCCGGCAACATCGGGCCGGACGCGGCCGTCTTCGAGCCGATCCACGGCAGCGCGCCGTCGCACGCCGGCAAGAACGAGGCGAACCCGACCGCGATGATCCTCTCCGGCGCGCTCATGCTGCGCCACCTCGGCGAGCGCGAAGCGGCCGAGCGGGTCGAGCACGCCGTGGCCGAGGTCATCAAGGAAGGCAAACACGTCACCTACGACCTGCGCGAGGACCGCGACCCGAGCAAGGCGACCACGACCACCGGCATGACCGAGGCGATCGTCGCGAAGCTGTAGCGGGCGCATCTCGCACGCGCGAGGCCCAGAGAATCGTCGATCCGGCGCCCCGCCCGGAATCCGGGCGGGGCGCCGTCGTGCGCGGCACGTCGAACGCAAGACCAAATCGGGAACGAACCGGCGACCCGCGACGTAGAGCATGCAACCGGGGCCTCCCCGGCCGCCCGGGCGGGTTCCGGCCATCCCACCCTCGCCGGAACCCCCTCGGACGAACCCCGCGCGCCGTCCCTCCCTGCCCACGTCCTCCTCGGGCGGCCCGCACGGTCGTTGCCCATCCCATCATGAAAACGGCGAGCGCCATCACCCCGGGCGGGTGATGGCGCTCGCTTCGTTGATGCGGACGCCCGCGCGGGCCGCCCATCTTCCGCAGCTGCCCGGCGCCCTTCCGTCCGGTGCTGGAAGGTTCCTGGAAGACCGACGGGATATCACTAGCGGCAGATCGCGAGCACGCGCGGCGCGCCATCGGGACAGGGCCGTTGGACCGACGTCAGGCCCGTCGGCGCCGTGGGCAAGCGCACGTGAATCCGGGGCGGCGCGGGGTCGCGCCGCCGCAGAGCGAGTCGATGCACGACGCTACGGGAGAGACGATGCACCGGGTCATTTCGCGAAACGTTACTCGTCGCGGCCTGCTGAAGCTGACGGCGCTGGCCGGCGCGATGCTGCTCGGCGCGGGCGTCGGCATCGGGATCGGCCCGATGACCGCCCGCAAGGTCGGCGCGCAGGGGTTCGAAGGGGTCAGCGACGAACTCATCCACGGCTTCGGTTACCCCGAGGTCACCGTCACCGCCGGGCCGGACGGCGCCGACGCGCCGTCCGATCTGGCCGCCGGGCTGACCGTCGTCAACCTCGCCGCGCCGGAGGGCTACCTCACCTACGTCGATATCGTGACCGTCCCCGAGGGCCTCAGCGACGACGTGCTGGCCGAGCAGGGGCTGGCCGCGGGCAGCGGCGACGTGCCGCAGGAAGGCTGGGTCTACCACGGCGGCACCAACTCGCCGACCCCGGGCCAGACGACGTCCTTCATCATCGACCTGAAGCCGGGCGAGTACCGCTGGGCGATCTCGTTCTACAAGGAGTACGTCGAGGGCGAAGAGTTCGTCGAGACCATGTTCGTGCCCCGCCTGACCGTCGCCGCAGGGGAGGCCAGCCCCGAGGCGGTCGCGGAGCCGCCGTCCACCGTGACGCTGGAAGAGACCGACGGCCTCGAGTACATCGTCACCCCGGACCCGGTCCCGACCGGCCCGCAGCTCTGGAAGATCACCAACACCGGGCACCACCACGCGCACCACGTCGTGATGATCGGCATCCCGGAATCGGTCACCAAGCAGCAGATCATCACCGAGTTCAACGGGATGATGGCCGGCACGCCGACGCCGCCGGAAGCGTCGTTCTGGGCGCAGGCCACCCCGGCGGGCTACGCCGCGCTCCAGTCTGGCGGGCAGACCACCTGGGCCGAGTTCGACCTCGCGCCGGGCCACTACGCGGTGATCTGCTTCATCTTCGACCCGGAAACGATGCGGCCCCACGCCGCCGACGGCATGATCACCCTCTTCTCGGTGGAGTAGCCCCGGCGGCTCTCCCGCACCCCACACGCGGCAATCGACGGCCCCGCCTCGGATTCGAGGCGGGGCCGTCGGCGTTCCGAGAACGCCTTCGGGCGCCGTGCGTACCGCCGCGCCGATCGCGGATGGCGTGGTTCGGCCACCCGGTCGTGCGCCATCCGTTCCTGCATAACCCAGACGATCCGGTCACCCGCGCGCTGCGCTGGCCATTCCTGCTCGGGCCGGACCTGCTGGTCGCGCCGGTGCTCGACATGGGTGCGACCACCGTGGGCGGCTACGCCCCGGCCGGGCCCGACGAATGGCACGGCCACTGGATCGGCGCGCGGCTCGGCGATCCCGGCCGCTGGCACGAGGTCGCCGCCCCGCTCGGCCAACCGGCTGCCTTCCACCGCGCCGGCTCCGGTCTCGGGGGCGAACTGGCCGCCGCCCTCGCCGCCCGCGGCATCCTGTCCACGGTCCAGACCGAAGCGAACCACGTCGCAAGGGGACGATCGCCGCCGATGCTCCCGCGCCCGGTTTGGCCGGACCGCAAGCACGGCGCGGGGCAGGGTGAGACACTTGCATTCGACCGAAAAATCAATCAACGCGCCACCTCGGCGCGGGGAGAGCACGCTCATGCACGCAGCAACGACCAGCAATGCGCCCAGCGCGGTCTCCCGCCGGGCGGCGCTCGGCGCGGCAAGCGCCGCCGCCGCCCTGGCA
>JAFAEX010000227.1 GCA_023423795.1 Chloroflexota bacterium
GCGCGGCGGTCGGCGCGGCCGCCGGCTCGGTCGCGACCGGCGGACCCGGCGTGGGCACGACCGCCGCGGCCGTTGCGGTCGGAACGGGCGGCGGCGTGGCTTCGTTGACCGGGGTGATCGCGATCGCCTGGGCGGTGGGCGGCGGCTCGCTGCCCGGGCTGCCGATGAGCGCGGAGGCCCAGTACCAGAGCAGCCCGATCAGCAGCAGCAGCCCGAGCACCGGCAGGGCAATGCGCAGGTAGTCGGTCCAGTACCGCTCTTCGGGCTGGTAGCTCACGAGGCGCTCCTCTTCGGGCGACGGGACGGGGCGATCCGGCGCCGGGGCGGGCCGAGCATCCGGCGCGGTCGGTTCGGCGCTTCCGGCCTGCGCGCCGATCCCTCGAACGCCGGCTTCGGCGGCGAAGCCGGGCACCGGCCGCAGCGCAATCCCGGGCCGGCCCGGTTCGGGATTGCGGTCGGGGTCGGCGGGCTCCCAGAAGCTGCCGAGACCCCGGCTGCAGTCGAGCGATTCCTCATCGACCATGTGGCTTTCGCGCGGACCGTAGAGCCGGGGATTCCGGCACCAGCCGCGCTTCCACACCGCCGAGGGTTCGTAGTGCCGGCAGGTCTGGCACATCCGTGCCGCCACGTCGCGCTCCCCGCCCGGCCACATCCGCCACGATCCAGGCCGCCCGCCAGGCGGCGGCCTGACTATAGCACGGTGGTTTCGCCCTCTTGGCGCTGCCGGATCAGCCGTCGTTGCCGGATTCGGCCACGTCGGGCTGGTCGTCGTCCGGTCCCGCCGGCCGTTCGTCCCATGCCGTCTCCGGGCCGCCGAGGCGGCGGATGAAGGTGGTGGACGATCCTCGCGCTTCGTTGGCGGCGGAGATCGGGACCGGCGCGTTGAGGTAGCCCCGGCCGCCGCGCGGCGCCGCCTCCTCGGCGGTCATCTCGAGCTGGCCTTCGTAGATCGCGCCCTCGTTGATCACGAGCGATTGGGTCGCGATCTTGCCGCGAACCCGGGCGCTCGGCATCAACTGGAGTCGGCCCCGGCAACGAACCTCGCCGGAAACCTCGCCGGCGACCGAGACGTGGTCGGCGTCGATGGTGGCATCGACCGTCGCGCCTTCGGCAACGAAGAGGGTGCCGCGGCACTCAATCGCGCCCTTGGCGTTTCCCTCGATCCGAAGGTCGCGCTCCGACTTGAATGTGCCCTCGAACGACGAATTGCGGTCGATCAGGCTGTACGGGTCGCCGGCGACGTCGTCGTCGGTGGCCGGCAGGAACTCTCCCGGCGACGTGCCGCGGAACGACATGGCGTACTCCTCGCTGGCGCGTGCGGCCGGCACGCTACGAGCCGCTGCGGGCGAGGCGGCGGCGGATGGTGGCCGGGGCTTCCTCGGCGATCATCGAGACCGAGGCGTTGACGGTCGCGCCCTCGTGGACGACCAGCACCGGCGCGAAGACCTCGCCCGAGACGCGGCCCTGCGGCAGCACCTCGAACCGCCCGGAGCACCGAATGGTGCCGCGCACGTTGCCGGCCACCGACACGTTCTCGGCCGAGATGGTCGCCTCGACCGTAGCTTCCTCGGCGACGAAGACGTCGGCGCGCGCGGTAATCGACCCCTCGACCCGGCCGTGGACGTGGACGGAGCCGTCGCTCTGGAGGTCGCCCTTCCAGGTGGTGTCGTGGGCGACGACGCTGGTGTGGGCATCGTGGCTGGGCGGGAAGGGGACGGGATCGCTGGCGTCGAGCGGCCCGAAGTCGTCCTCGGCCGGGGCGGGGTAGGTCGGCGCCGGGGCGAGCCGGGCCTCGCGAGAAGCGTAGCTGTCGTAGCCGCCGCGCTCGGGATCGGCCTGGCGGGAAGCCGGCTCGGCCGCCGGTTCGCCGTCCGGCCCGAGTTGCTGGCGGAGGGCGCTGATCTGCCGCTGGAACGAATCGACCTTGGTGTCTTTTCGGAAGACCACGCTGGCACCTCCCTGGGACGAGAAGCCGCGCCCGCCGCGGGCTACGGCCGCGGTGTTGCCCCGTCTCGACCGGGACCGGGATCGCTCCGAAACGAGCGTGACCGGGCCGCAAACGGGAAGCGCGAGGGCGTACGTACAGTCTAGCACACCGTTTTCCAGCGTACAGGGCGCAACGAACGAAAACCGGTCAGGCGGATTGCCGCCTGACCGGTGAACGTCCGCCGGAGCGAACGGGTTTCGTTGTGTGTGGTACGCCCGAGAGGACTCGAACCTCTGGCCTCTTGCTCCGGAGGCAAGCGCTCTATCCGCTGAGCTACGGGCGCGCAGCACTTAGCGAAGTGTACGCGATGCCGCCGGGAATGCAAACCCGGCCCGAAAACGTGACAGGAGGAGGCGAACCTTCCTATACTTCACCGGTTGCGGCCCCGCGGGGCCGTGCTTGTTGTTGGCAGCGGAGGAAACGATGTCGGAACCGATCCAGCTCAACGACGAAGACGTCGCGTACCTGCTGACCCTGTTGCGCAACGCCAGCCAGCCCGTGACCACCCAGGCGCTCATCGACGCCCTGCGGAAGAACGCCGGCTCCTAGCCTGGAACCGCGCCGCCGGTGGCGGGGCAGAGAATTGTGGATGCGCACCCAGTTCATGAGACGCAGGTTGCCGGCCGGTCGCGCGCCGGCGGCGACGAAGGGAGCCGAACGGGCATGGTATCGCAAGAGTACGACCGCGAGGTCGCGTTCGGCGGCTCCGCCGATGACAAGGACCTGGCCACGCAGGTCTTCGCGCTGATGCGCGCCCGCGGCCTGTTCATGTCCGCCGACGCGCCGATCCGGGTGACGGTCGCGGCCGTCGCCGAGTTCCTTTCCGGGCAAGGCGTGGCCGACGCCGAGCGCAAGGTGCTGGCGATGGCCGCCGCCAACCGGGCGGTCTTCGCACTGGAAGAGGGCGAGGCCGGCCAGGTGCTGGCCACCACCCGCGCCGGCCGGCCGCCGGTTGCCGTCGAGCCGTCCCGCAAGCACTCGTTCGCGCAGCGCCTGATGACGCCGCAGCCGAAGCCGGAGCGCCCGGTCATGCCGGAGCGCGTGCGCCCGGTCATCGACAGCGGCTGGGCCAACATCTCGGTCACGCTCGAGGACCTCGGCGAGGACGCGTTCGACGCCGAGATCGACGCGCAGCCGGTGGAAGCGCCGGCGGCCGAGGCGGAACCGGTGGCCGAGCCGATCGCTGCCGTCGCCGAAGAGCCAACGCTGGAGGAGATCGTCCTCGAGGAGCCGGTGGCCCCGGCGCCGCCGCCGGCGCGCACGATCACGATCCCGGTCATCACCCCGACCGACGTCACCGGCGTGGACGACATCGAACTGGCCTCCGCGATCCGTCAGCGGCTGACCGCTGATCCGCGCGTCGCCAACTTCGGCGAGCAGTGGATGATGGAGGATCGCGTTCCGCGCTTCAGCCGCGGCGACCTGCGCCGGATGCGCGACTATCTGCAGGAGCAGGAGCGGCCGCTCACCGACGACGCCTTCGCCCAGGACGTGCTCGGCGTCCGCGCCGGCGCACCGGACTTCGACCTGACCCGGTTCGCGGTGGACTACCGGCTGTCCCGCGAAAAGGAGTTCGAGTTCGTCGGCACCGCCAATCAGCGGTTCTGGACGACGACCGGACTGCCGGCGATCGGCACCACCCGCCGCAAGCCGAACGAGTTGGGGACCGACTACAAGTTCCTGCTCGAAGAGGCGCCGGAGGGTCTCCAGCCGCGCTCGGTGGAGTCGGTCGATCACACGCTGACCTTCTTCGAATACATCCACGGCCTGCTGCCGTTCGATGCCGACCTCCAGCGCCTGCTCCCGGGGCCGTTGCTGCCGACCCAGAAGACGGCGGTGCTGACGTTCGAGTGCCCACAGTCCTACACGACCTACCTGGTCGAGCTGCGGTTCCCGACGCCGAACCGCGGCGGTTTCATCCTCGGGCTGGACGACTTCTACACCGAGAACCTCGTGCCGGGCGCGATCATCTCGATCAGCCGCACCGAGAACGACGGCCACTACCGGGTCGAGTACATCGCCGACGCCGACCAGAACGCGCGGCTGCTGGAACTCGAGGAGCGCCGCCAGCGCTACGTCTTCCGCCCGACCACGTTCTCCTGCGGCACCGACGAGTCGATGATGCTGACCGAAGAGCGCTTCGGCCGGCTCTCCGGCGAGAAGCCGCTGGACGACAAGGTGCGCCGCCGGCCGGAAGCGGTCGTGGCCGCCACCTTCGAGCGGGTCGGCGAGAACCGCGGCGGCAACTACTCCGCCGAGTTCACCACCCTGCTGGCCGGCGCCAACGTGGAGCGCCCGATGTCGGCGGCCCTGCTGCGCGCCACCCTCGACAACGACGACACCGGCGCGTTCTCGCGCGACCCGGATGTGCAGGACGCCTACACCTACGTCCCCGGCACCACGCCGTAGGCGACCCGGAGGCCGGACCCATCGTGGATCCTTTTGACGAGCAGGACGATTCGATGCGCATCGTCGGGGCCGACGCGTTCGGCCCCGACGGCGCAATGAAACTCGACGAAGACGACGATGCGGCGGACCGGCCCGAACCGGGCGACGGCTCGCTGGCCGCGTTCGCCGGCGGCACGGTGCGCGCCGCCGACGTCGCCCACTTGTCCGACCTCGGGCGCGAGGCCGCCGGGCGCTTCGCCCGCGAATGGGCCGACTTGCCGGAGGCGACCCGCGTCGCCGTGGTCCGCGAGATCGACGAACTCGCCGAGGACCGGGTCGAACTCCAGTTCGGCCGGGTGCTCCGGGTGGCCCTCGACGACCCGTCGCCGGTGGTGCGCCAACTGGCGGTCGCCGCGCTCTGGGAAGACGAAGGATCGGACCTGCTCGGCCGCTTGCGCGGGCTGCTGGCCCGCGACCCGTCCGACGACGTGCGCGCCGAAGCGGCGCGGGCGCTCGGCCGGTTCGCCGACCGCGCGGCCGAAGGCGACCTCGCCGACGACGTGGCCGATGCGCTGCGCTCGGAACTCGCGACGGTCGCCGCCGACCCGGCGGAGCCGCCGCACGTGCGGCGGCTCGCGCTGGAATCGGTCGGAGCCTTCGGTAAGGACCGCGACATCCGCACGCTGATCCTCGAAGCGTGGGAGTCCGACGACCAGGCCGACCGCGGCAGCGCCCTCTACGCGATGGGCCAGAGCCGCGACCGCGCCTGGCTGCCGACGCTGCACGACGAACTGGCGACCGATGAGGCCGTGCTGCGCTACGAAGCGGCGCGCGCCCTCGGCGTCATCGGCAGCGACGCGGCCGTGCCGGAACTGCTCGCGGTGATGGACGGCGAGGAGGACGTCGAGGTGCGCCATGCCGCGATCGGCGCACTCGGCGCGATCGGCGGCCGGGCGGCGGTGCGCGCCCTGCGCACGCTGGCCGACCACGCCGAGGAAGCCGATGAGGCGTTGATCGAGGCCGCACTCGAAGAAGCAAGCAACCTCGACGACGCGGACGACGACCGGTGACGATGCCGGCTTCCCGGAATGACCTGACGCGAAACGAGGCGGCGTGGGATGCAGACGTCTTCCGCCTTGGCGGTAGCCTGCTCCAGACGTGGCGCTGGGGTGAGTTCAAGGCCCGGCACGGCTGGTCGGTTGCCCGCGTGCGCGCCGAGCAGGCCGGCGGCGCCGGCATCGCGCAGATCCTCTTCAAGCACAAGGGCCCGCTGACGATGGGCTACCTGCCGCGCGGGCCGCTGCTCTCGAACGACGACCCGGCGCTGTGGTCGGCGCTGCTCCGGCAGGTCGATCGTGCCTGCCGCGCCCGCCGCGCGATCTCGCTCATCGTCGAACCGGAGCGGTCGCTGCCGACCCTTCCCGGCGGCCAGAGACTCCTGCCGGGACCGGCCCGCATCCAGCCCGCGCGGACGGTGAAGGTTCCCCTACTCGACGACGACGCCCTGCTCGCCCAGATGCACCAGAAGACGCGCTACAACATCCGCTATTCCCTGCGGAAGGGCGTGAAGGTCGGCATCGAGGACCCGGCAGGACCGGGATTCGACGATTTCTACGCGCTGATGGAGGACACCGCCCAGCGCAACGAGTACGCGATCCATTCGCGTGCCTATTACCGGGACGCGCTGGCGACCCTCGGCGACCATGCCGTGCTCGCCGTCGCCCGTAGCCCCGAGGGCGAAGCGGCGGCGGCGCTGGTCGCCACCGTCGGCGGCCCGGAAGCGATCTACCTGTACGGCGCGTCGTCCACCCGGCACCGCACCATGCAACCGGGGTTCGCGCTCCAGTTCGAGACAATGCGCTGGGCGCGCGCGCTCGGTTGCCGCCACTACGACCTGTGGGGTATCCCGCCGCACGATCCCGGAACGACCGCCACCGCCGGGGGCGACCGCCTCGCCGGCACCCGCGGCGACGACTGGCGCGGGCTCTACGAGTTCAAGGTGCGGTTCGGCGGCGCGATCGAGTCCTACCCGGAGCCGCTGGAGCGCCGGTACGTGCCGGTGCTGCCGGCCCTTGCCCGCCGCTTCTACGGGCCGCAGGGCTGATCCGCGATGGCGACCGACTGGACGCCGAACGCGACCGCCGGTGACCTCGCCGCCGCCGTTCCCGGCGCGCGGCTGGTCGGCGACCCGGCAACACCCGTGCGCGGCCTCGCCTACGATTCGCGGCTGGTCGAGCCCGGCTGGTGCTTCGCGGCGCTGCCCGGCGCGGACCACGACGGCCACGACTACGCCGCGCCGGCCGTCGCTGCCGGGGCGGCCCTGCTGCTGGTCGAGCGGGAACTGCCGCTCCAGCCGCCGGTGGCGCAGGTCGTCGTGCCCGACAGCCGGGCGGCCCTCGCGCTGCTCGCCGCCGCGTTCTACGGCGACCCTTCGCGCGAGGTCGGCGTCATCGGCATCACCGGCACCGACGGCAAGACCACGACGTCGTTTCTCGTCGATGGCATCCTCCGCCGCGCCGGGCTGCTCACCGGCCTGATCGGCACGGTGACGATCCGGATCGGGGACGAAGAGGACCGCCACGCGACCCGGCAAACGACCCCGGAATCGGCCGACGTGCAGCGGCTGCTGCGGCGGATGGCGGAGCGGGGCGCGCGCTGGGCCACGCTGGAAGCAACCTCGCACGGGCTGGCGATGCACCGCCTCGACGGCGTCCGCTTCGGCATCGGCGCGGTGACGAACATCACCCACGAGCACCTCGACTACCACGGCAGCGTCGAGAACTACCGGCGGGCGAAGGCGATCCTGTTCGAGCGGGTGGCCGCGTCCGGCGGCGTCGCCGTGGTCAACATCGACGACGAGGGCGCGCGGGCGATGCTCCCGTTCGCCGCGGGCGCGGAGGCGATCACCTACGGCATAGCCGACGCGTCGGCGGCGTTGCGGGCGCGCGACATCCGCTCCGACGGCGCCGGGAGCCGCTTCACGCTGGAGGCGTCCGGCTGGGGCACGACCGAGATCGCCCTGCCGATGATCGGCGGGTTCAACGTCGCCAACGCCCTTTGCGCGGCCGGCGTCGCCCTCGCGGCGGGCCTGTCGCTCGATGACGTGGCCGACGGGTTGGCCCACGCGCCAGCCGTGCCGGGCCGCATGGCGCTGGTGGACGAAGGCCAGCCGTTCGCGGTCGTCGTCGATTACGCCCACACGCCGGACGCGATGGACAAGGTGCTGCGCCTGTTGCGCGGTCTCTACCCCGGACGGCTCATCGTCGTCTTCGGCAGCGCGGGAGAGCGCGACATCGAGAAGCGCCCACGGCAAGGCGCGGTCGCGGCCCGGTTGGCCGACATCTCGGTGGTCACCAGCGAGGACCCGCGCTACGAGGACGCCGACGCGATCATCGACGAGATCGCGCGCGGGGCGCTCGACGTCGGGGCGATCGAAGGCCGCACGCTGTTTCGCGCTACCGAGCGGCGCGACGCCGTCGAACGCGCGCTCGGCATGGCCCGGCCCGGCGACTGCGTGCTGCTCGCCGGCAAGGGCCACGAGGGCAGCATCATCTGGGGGCGCGAGAAGCGCCCGTGGGACGAGGCCGGCGTCGCCCGCGAGGTCCTGCGGTCGATGGGGTTCGCTTCCGGCCACGGCGGGCGATGATGCGACACCGGGTCGGTCGCCCGAGTGATGCGATCGCCGCCACAGCCGTTGCCCCGCTTCGGTGATCCGGTCTGGCCCGATTTTTTCGGTATTGATTCGGTATTTATTCGTAGTTGATTCAGCCCCGAGTTTCCCATAACCACGCGGAAGCCGAGATTCTTCGGCACCCCCTCCTCCACCCGCCGGCATGGGACAGATACAGCGCGACCGGATCGGCGGTGCGTACGCGGATGTCGCCGCTTCCAGCCGTCGTCCGCATCACTCGTCGCCGTTGCGGTCGCCGGAGCGTAGGGCCGTCGCCGAAGAAACCCGGTTTCCGCATGACGGCGGGAAAACCGGGGCCGAATCAACTACGAAAAAATGCCGAATCAATACCGAATAAACGCCGAACAAATACCGGCCGCAGGGAGCGGGCGCCGGGCAACGCAGGCGCCCGTGAAACCCGCTGAGCACTCCCCGGTTTTCCCGGGGTGACACGAAACCGGCCGCCCCGATGCCACGGGGCGGCCGGTAGGCTGAAGCGTGCTGGCTGGCCGGGCTACTCCTGCCAGAGCGGCACGGCGCGCTTCGGGTCGAGGGACAGGCCGAGGTCGTCCAGTTGCTGCTGCTCGACGCGGTTCGGCGCTTCGAACATGAGGTCGAGCCCGCGCTGGTTCTTGGGGAAGGCGATCACCTCGCGGATGTTGTCTTCCTCCGCCAGCAGCATCGCGAAGCGGTCGATGCCCATTGCGATGCCGCCGTGGGGCGGCGCGCCGTAGTCGAGCGCGTCCAGCAGCGCCCCGAACCGCTCCTGCAACTCCTCGGGCTTGTAGCCCATGAGTGCCATCATCTTTTCCTGGTCGGCCCGCCGGTGGTTGCGGACGGAGCCGCCGCCGAGTTCGCTGCCGTTGCCGACGAGGTCGTACTGCTTCGCCCGCACGGCGGCCGGGTTGGTCTCGATCAACCCCGCGTCCTCTTCGAGGAACCCGGAGAAGGGGTTATGGGTCGCTTCCCAGCGCCCCTCCTCCTCGTTGTATTCGAGCAGCGGGAACTCGTAGACCCAGCAGAAGGCGAAGACGTTCGGGTCGGCGAGGTTCAGCCGCGTCCCGATCTCGTCGCGCAGGGCCGAGAGCGCCTTGGCGACAACCGACGGGCGGTCGGCGACGGCCAGCACCAAATCGCCCGGCGCCGCGCCGAGGCCGGTGGTGAGCGCCGCCAGTTCGTCCGGCGAGAGGAACTTCGCGATGGGCGAGCGGATCTCGTCGGCGCGGACGGCCAGCGTGGCCAGCCCCTTCGCACCGGTCCGCTTGGCGATCTCGGTCAGTTCGTCGATCTCGCGCCGGGTGTAGTCCGCGCAGCCCGGCGCGACGATGGCCTTCACCTGACCGCCGTCGGCCAGCGTCTGCCCGAACGCCTTGAACCCCGTGCCGCGCAGCGCGTCCGAAACGTCCTGCAACTCGACCCCGAAGCGGAGGTCGGGCCGGTCATTGCCGAAGCGGCGCATCGACTCGGCGTAGGTCAGGCGCGGGAACGGCGTCTGGAGGATGCGGCGGCTGGAGAACCGCCGGGTGAGGTCGATGTACAACTCCTCGATCATCGACATGATGTCGTTCGGTTCGACGAACGTCATCTCGATGTCGAGTTGGGTGAACTCCGGCTGGCGGTCCGCGCGCTGGGCCTCGTCGCGGTAGCAACGGGCAACCTGGTAGTAGCGGTCGTACCCCGAGATCATCAGCAACTGCTTGAGTTGCTGCGGCGACTGCGGCAGCGCGTAGAAGTTGCCCGGAACGGACGAGGCCGGCACCAGGAAGTCCCGCGCGCCCTCGGGCGTGGACTTGATCAGCGTCGGCGTCTCGATCTCCAGAAAGCCGCGGTCGGTCAGGAACGTGCGCATCGCGGTGACCATCGCGTGGCGCAGGATGACGTTGCGCTGCATCCGGCCGCGCCGCAGGTCGAGGTAGCGGTAGCGCAGGCGCACGCTCTCGTCGATGTCCGTTTCCTGGTTGATCTCGAACGGCGGCGTTTTCGCCTCGTTCAGGATCTCGATCTTCTGCGCCTCGATCTCGATCTCGCCGGTGGCGAGTTTCGGGTTGACCGTGCCCTCCGGCCGCGCGCGGACGACGCCGGAGACGCGCAGCACGAACTCGTTGCGGACGCCGCTGGCGACCTCGTGGGCTTCCGGCACGACCTGGGGGTTGAAGACGGCCTGCGTCAGGCCGAAGCGGTCGCGCAGGTCGATGAAGATCAACCCGCCGAGGTCGCGGCGGCGGTGGACCCAGCCGTTGAGCGTTACCTCGGAGCCGACGTCCGAAGCGCGCAGCGTGCCGCAGGTGGTGCGGCCGGTCAGGGCGGGGTCCACGTCGAAACGATCGGTCACGCGTCGGTCCTTCCTGCCTGGGTCTGGGTGGCGGGCGCGGCCGGCGCGAAACGCAGCCGCAGCGCCCGTTCGAGTGCCTGGTCCGGGTCGATGCCGCCGGCGATTGCGGCTTCGATCCCGGCGAGGATTGTCGCACCGGCCGCCGCCAGCGCGTCCGGGTCCGCGTTCGGCGCGGCGTCGCCCTTGCGCGGCCCGATCAACGCGCGGGCGCGCTCCAGCGCCGGCATCGAGCGAGGCAGCCGGTCGAACGGGTGGGCGTCGGATTTCGGCGGTTTGCCGGCGCGGGCGCGCTCCTGGGCCTTGACCGCCTCCCACGTATTCACGACCTCGCCGGCCGTTTCGGCGACGGCCTCGCCGAAGACGTGCGGGTGGCGGCGCACCAGTTTGCGGTTCGCCACCTCGTAGACGTCTTCCAGCGTGAACTCGCCCGCCTCTTCAGCGATCTGGGTATGCAGCGCCACCTGCAGCAGCAGGTCGCCCAGCTCCTCCGCGAGGTTCTCCATGTCGTCCGCGTCGATCGCATCGATCGTCTCGTAGGCTTCCTCGATGACGGCCTGCCGCAACGAGGCATGGCTCTGCTTGCGGTCCCACGGGCAGCCGTCCGGGGCACGCAGCCGCGCTGCGATCCGTTGCAACGTCGCGGGAGAGCGCGCGGCGTTCAGCTCCGGCACCGCCTCCACCCAGACGCTAGTCAGGTGATCGACCGGCGCCCGGTCCAGTTCGAACAGGCGGCAGCGGACGATCCGCTCCTCCTCCGGCACGCCCGCGCCCGTGACGACCACTATCGGCTGGTCGTCCGGGTAGGCGCGCGCGAGTTCCAGCTTGGCTGCTGCCGCGACCGGTTGCGAGTAGACCTGCGTGACGAGGCAGGGCCGAGCCGGATCGAGCGGGACCATCCCGCCGGCGAACGGCGCGCGGTCGTTCGCCGCTTCCAGCGCCGCCGCATCGACCAGTTGCGCCTGCTCCGCCAGGGGATCGACGCCGAGCGCGACCGCGACGGTGTCGAGGAAACTCGTCGCCGCCAGCACCCCGATGGGGATGCCGGCCGCTGCCGCCCGCTCCAGCAGGATCGCCACCGAGCGCTCCCCGAAGCGGGGGTGGCCCGGTACGGCGTAGACGATTTCGCCGCTGGATTCGGCGGCGACCGCCAGCACGCGCTCCGCCGCGGCGGCGTACACCTCGTCGAACGAGGCGGCCCGCTCGTAGAGGTCGTCGCAGTCCGTCACCCGCGCATCGTCGGACAGGTCGGAGAGTCCCGGATGAATCCGCGTGCGCAAGATGATGCGGTCGGCACGGTCGAGCGCCGTCTGCGTGCCGAGCGTGCGCAGCGATGGATCGCCGGGGCCGAGGCCGGCGACCGTGATCCGGGCGCGAGGGACGTCGGTCATCCGGCTACGCCTTGCCCGCCGGCGCCTTGTCGCCGTTGAGGCTCAGCACCGCCATGAAGGCTTCCTGCGGGATTTCGACGTTGCCGACGATCTTCATCCGCGCCTTGCCTTCCTTCTGCTTTTCCAGCAGCTTGCGCTTGCGCGACACGTCGCCGCCGTAGCACTTGGCGAGCACGTTCTTGCGCAGGGCGCGGATGGTCTCGCGGGCGATGATCCGGCTGCCGATGGAGGCCTGCACCGGCACGTCGAACTGCTGGCGGGGGATCAGGCCGCGCAGCACGGTGACCAGTTCCCGGCCGCGGGAGTAGGCGTCGTCGCGATGGGCGATCAGCGAGAGGGCGTCCACCGGCGCGCCGTTCACCAGCACGTCCAGCTTGACGAGGTCGGAGGGCACCATCTCCTTGAACTGGTAATCCAGCGAGGCGTAGCCCTGCGTGCGGCTCTTGAGCTGGTCGTAGAAGTCGATGATCAGCTCGCCGAGCGGCATGTCGAACTTGAGGTGCACCCGGTCCTCGTCGAGGTAGACCATCTCCTTGTAGAGACCACGCCGCCCGGTGACCAGTTCCATGACCGCACCGATGTAGCGAGAGGGCACGATTACCGAAATGTCCATCCACGGTTCGAGGATCTCCTCGATTTCGCCGGGGCTGGGCATGTCTGCCGGGTTGTCGATCTGGATGGTCTTGCCGCCGTGCATCACCACGTCGTACTCGACCGAGGGCGCGGTCGCCAGCAGGTCGAGTTTGTACTCGCGCTCCAGCCGCTCCTGGATGATCTCCATGTGGAGCAGCCCGAGGAAGCCGCAGCGGAAGCCGAACCCGAGCGCCAGCGACGATTCCGGCTCGAAGGTGAGCGAGGCGTCGTTCAGCCGCAGCCGCTCCAGCGCGTCGCGCAGCAGCGGGTAGTCCTCGGAATCGGTCGGGTAGAGGCCGGCGAAGACCATCGGCTTGGCCGGGCGGTAGCCGGTCAGCGCTTCCTTCGCCGGCCGCTCGGCGATGGTGATGGTGTCGCCGACCTGCACGTCCTGCACCGACTTGAGGCCGGTGGCGACGTAGCCCACCTCGCCGGTTTCGAGCCCGTCGGCAGATGTCATGCTCGGCCCGAAGAAGCCGACTTCGAGGATCTCGGCTTCCTTCTCGTTGGCCATCAGGCGGATGCGTTCGCCACTGCCGATCCGGCCGTCCACGACTTTCACGTAGGCGATGACGCCCTTGTAGGCGTCGTAGTGGCTATCGAAGATGAGGGCGCGGGTGGGAGCGTCGGTGTCGCCGACCGGCGGCGGCACCTTGGCGACGACGGCTTCGAGGATGTCCTCGATGCCGAGTCCGGTTTTCGCCGATGCCGGGACGATCTCGTCGTCCAGCAGCCCGATGAACTGCCCGACCTCCTTCGCCACCCGCTCCGGGTCGGCGTTCGGCAGGTCGATCTTGTTGATGACCGCGACGATGGCGAGGTCCTGGTCGAGCGCGAGGTAGACGTTGGCCATCGTCTGGGCCTCGATCCCCTGCGCGGCGTCCACGACCAGCAAGGCCCCTTCGCAGGCGGCGAGGGAGCGGCTGACCTCGTAGGAAAAGTCCACGTGGCCGGGGGTGTCGATCAGGTTGAGTTCGTACTCCTCGCCGTCCCTGGCGCGGTAGCGCATGCGGACGGCACGGGCCTTGATCGTAATGCCCTTCTCTCGTTCGAGGTCCATCGAATCGAGCAGTTGCTCGACCATCTCCCGCCGCTCGACCGTCTGGGTCGCTTCAAGCAGCCGGTCGGCGAGGGTCGATTTGCCGTGGTCGATGTGCGCGATGATCGAGAAATTCCGGATTCGGCGCTGGTCGCGCCGCGATGCGTCAGCCATTTGGTTGCATGCCCATCTGCCTCAAATCCAACGGCGCGAGTATAGCCGCACGGTCGGGCAGAGGCCGGTTTTCGCTGGGTTCGGAGACGAGAGACGTGAGACGAGAGACGAGAGACGTGAGACGGACCAGGCCCGCGAGAATCGCCGGTCGTCGTAGGGGAGGGACCTGTTGTTAGGTGCCGTAGGGTAGGAGCGCGGCGGTGCCGTCCGGGCGGAGCGGGGCGGCGACGCGGGAGCGGCCGAGGATCGCCGCGGGTTCGAAGGCCGGGCAGCGGAAGC
>JAFAEX010000237.1 GCA_023423795.1 Chloroflexota bacterium
CCTCCGAACAAGGCGACAGGCGACAGGCGACAGGCGACAGGCGACAGACGAGGCGACGGGCACACCCGGCAGCGTCGGCGGCGTGCGGTCCGGTTATCGCCTGTCGCCTGTCGCCTGTCGCCTCGTCCGTCGGCCCAACCTTGACACGGATCGTGCAACCTTGATATCATCTTCTCGTTAGCACTGTCGCGACGAGAGTGCCAACGGGAGGAGATCCGGTGCCCGACGACCTGACCCCAGCCGCCGCCGAGCGGCCGCTCACCGAGCGGCAGCGGGCGATCCTGCGCCTCATCGTGCAGGAGTACGTGGCCAGCGGTCGGCCGGTCGGCTCCAAGGCCCTGGTCGAGCGCTACGGCGTCGCGTTCTCCCCGGCCACCATTCGCAACGAGATGGCCGGGCTGGAGGACGCCGGGTACCTGATGTCGCCCCACACGTCGGGCGGCCGCATCCCCACCGACAAGGGGTACCGCTACTTCGTCCACCAGTTGATGGGCGACGTGGTGCTGCCGCCGAGCGACCAGATCATGATCCGGCACCAGTTCCGGCAGGTCGAACTGCGGCTGGAGCAGTGGATGGAACTGGCCGCCGCCACCCTCGCCGGGGTGGCCGGCAACGTCTCGGTCGTCACCGCCCCGCGACTGCCGACCGCCCGCGTCCGCCACGTCGAGCTGATCGCCCTGCAACCCCGGCTAGGGCTGCTGATCCTCGTCACCGCCGAGGGCAGCGTGCGTCAGGTGATGGTCCACTGGCCGGAAGACACCGAGCAGGAGGTGCTCAGCCCGCTGGCCGACGCGCTGGCCTTCGACCTGCGCGGCCTCTCGGCCGACGAGGCCGCCGGCCGCGCCGAGGGCGCCGACGGGCTGGCGCGATTCGTGCTGGATCAGGTGGCCGACGCGCTGCGCGGGCTGGACGCCGCCGAGCGAACGGAGGTGCGCCATTCGGGACTCGAACACATGCTGTCCCAACCGGAGTTCTCCGGCGCCGCCGGCGATGCGCAGGCCTTGCTCGGGCTGCTGCGCGGCAACGCCTTCCTGACCTCGGTGCTGCCCAGCCTCGAATCCGGGCAGGACGTGCAGGTGTTCATCGGCGACGAGAACCCGGCCGCGGACCTGCGCCGTTTCGGCGTCGTGGTCTCGACCTACGGCGTTGATGGCGAAGTCACCGGCGTGCTCGGAGTCGTCGGCCCGACCCGCATGGCCTACGGCCGTTCGATTTCCTCGGTCCGCTACATGGCCCGCCTGATGAGCGACCTGATGTCGGACCTCTACAGTGCATAGCGCCCGGGAACGATGGGCGCGCCGCTTCGGCGGCGCGTGGAATGGAGGGGACGTGACCGACACCAACGACGACCGCCTGAACGGCGACGCCGCGGAAACCGCCGCGGCCGACGCGCCGGACATCGCCGCGCTGGAGGCCGAACGCGACGGGCTGATCGACCAGCTCCAGCGCGCCCGCGCCGACTACGCCAACCTGAAGCGCCGCTCGGAGGCGGATTTCGACCGCGCCAAGGTCGCCGCCAGCGAGCGCGTGCTGCGCGAACTGCTGCCGGTCCTCGACGACCTGCAGGAAGGGCTCGACCACATCCCGCCCGACCAGGCCGATTCCGGCCTCGCCAGCGGCATGCGGCTGGTGGAGCAGAAGTTCCGGGCCGCTCTCGGCCGTCTCGGGGTGGAGCAGGTGCCCGCACGGGGCGAAGCGTTCGACCCCACGGTCCACGAAGCGGTCGATTACGACGCCGCCGGCGGCAGCACCGTGGCCGCCGTCTACCGCCACGGCTACCGCCTCGGCGACACCCTGCTCCGCCCGGCCATGGTCAAGGTCGGCCCCGCCGAGGCGACAGGCGACGGTCGATGATCGCCTCGTCCGTCGCCCAAATCGTCGCCGTTGCCGATCTCAATACCGCAACCAACCTGTCGCCTGTCGCCTGTCGCCTGTCGCCTCGTTAGAACAAGGAGAACCACATGGCACGCACCATCGGGATCGACCTCGGGACGACCAACTCGGTGATGGCCACCATCGAAGGTGGCGAGCCGGTCGTCATCCCCAACGCCGAAGGCGAGCGGCTGACCCCCTCGGTGGTCGCCGTCACCGCCAACGGCGAGCGCCTCGTCGGCCGCTTCGCCCGCCGCCAGGCGATCACCAACCCGGAGAACACCGTCTTCTCCGTCAAGCGGTTCATGGGCCGCAAGTTCAACGACCCGGACGTCCAGCGCGACATCGAGCTGGTGCCGTACAAGATGCAGGCCGCGCCGAACGGCGACGTGCAGGTCAAGATGGGCGACCGCTGGTACTCGCCGCAAGAAATCTCGGCGATGATCCTGCAGAAGCTCAAGGCCGACGCCGAAGCCTACCTCGGGGACAAGGTGGACAAGGCGGTCATTACCGTGCCCGCCTACTTCGACAACGCCCAGCGCGACGCCACCAAGGACGCCGGCCGCATCGCCGGGCTGGACGTCCAGCGCATCATCAACGAGCCGACCGCTTCGGCGCTGGCCTACGGGCTGGAGAAGAAGGGCGACGAGGAACTCGCCGTCTTCGACCTCGGCGGCGGCACCTACGACATCTCCATCCTCAGCCTCTCCGAAGGCGTCTTCCAGGTGCTCGCCACCAACGGCGACACCCACCTCGGCGGCGACGACTTCGACCAGATCGTCATCGACTTCCTCGCCGACGAGTTCAAGAAGCAGGAAGGCATCGACCTGCGCAAGGACCGCATGGCCCTGCAGCGCCTGAAGGAAGCCGCCGAGAAGGCCAAGATCGAGCTGTCCTCGACGCAGGAAACCGAGGTCAACCTGCCGTTCATCACGGCCGATGCGTCCGGGCCGAAGCACCTCGTGGTCAAGCTGACCCGCGCCAAGCTGGAGCAGCTCGTCCAGCCGCTGATCGCGCGCACCGTGCCGCCGATGGAGGCCGCGCTCAAGGACGCCGGGCAGGACAAGTCCGCCATCGACGAGGTCGTCCTCGTCGGCGGCCAGACCCGGATGCCGGCCGTGCAGCGGGAGGCCCAGCGCTTCTTCGGCAAGGAACCGAACAAGGGCATCAACCCCGATGAAGTCGTCGCCCTCGGCGCGGCCATCCAGGGCGGCGTGCTGGGCGGCGAGGTCAAGGACATCCTGCTCCTCGACGTCACCCCGCTGACGCTCTCGATCGAGACGCTGGGCGGCGTTTCGACCCCGCTGATCGAGCGCAACACGACCATCCCGACCCGCAAGAGCCAGGTCTTCACCACCGCGAGCGATACGCAGAACCAGGTGGAGATTAACGTCCTGCAGGGCGAGCGCCCGATGGCGAGCGACAACAAGAGCCTCGGCAAGTTCGTGCTCGACGGCATCCCGCCTGCGCCGCGCGGCGTGCCGAAGATCGAAGTTACCTTCGACATCGACGCCAACGGCATCCTCAACGTCACCGCCAAGGACCAGGCCACCGGCCGGGAGCAGAAGATCACCATCACCGGCTCCTCGGGCCTCTCCGAAAGCGAGGTCCAGCGGATGGTGGAAGAGGCCGAATCCCACGCCGAGGAGGACCGGCAGCGGCGCGAGGCCATCAGCCTGCGCAACGACGCCGAGGGCATGGTCTTCCAGGCCGAGAAGACGCTGGCCGACTACGGCGACCGCATCCCGAGCGAACTCAAGATGGAGCTGGACTCCAAGATCCAGGCCGTCAAGGAGATCCTCGACAAGGACGCCCAGAACGTCGATCGGCTGAAGCCGGCCTACGAGGAGATGGTCCAGACGCTGACCAAGGTCGGCTCGTCCATGTACGAGGCGGCCGGCGCGTCCGGTGAACCCGACGGCGGCGCCGAGGGCGCGGACGGCTTCGGCGCCAACGGCGGCCAGGCCTCCGGCGACGACGACGCCACCGTCGAGGGCGAGTTCCGCGAGGTCGGCTCCGACCGGTAACCGCCCGGATCACGCAAGCAGACGAGGGGGAGGCCGATTGGCCTCCCCCTCATCGCGTCGGTTGACGCTCGTGATACTCGTTGTCAGGCTTGGACCGGAACCCGTGGAAGCGCGGCGGTGCGTGTCATGATCGAGAACATCCGAAAGAACCTGGAAGCAGCGCGAGCGTCGGTCGCCCGTGGTGACGCTGTTGCCGCCTTGGCCGCCATCGATGCAGCGTTGGACCTGTCGCGCCCGGAACGAACCCTTTCGATCCGGGAAGCGGCCGACCTACTGGGCGGCGGGTCCATCAGCACAATCAAGCGGCGTTGCCGCACCGGAGCTTTGAGGTGCGCGACCGTCGCCGGTCGCTGGGTGGTTCCGGTATCCGAGATCGATCGCCATCGTGAGGAACTTGCTGCCGAAATCGGCAGCGATCGCCCGTTGTCGCAAGAAGAACTGGACGCGCTGAGCAGCAGCCGCCCTGGCCGGCCTCCGTGGCAACGGCAAGCGTCTCCTTCGGCCGAAGTCGCCTGACACGTGACCATCCGGGCGCTTCTTGATACCAGCGTGCTGGTTCCGGTTCGAACTCGTATTGCCTTGCTCGGGGCTGCGAGGTCCGGAGTTTTTGTCGCGGTCTGGTCGCCGTGGATCATCGCCGAACTGAACCGCGTCCTGACGTGGCTTTGGTTGGAGCGGACCGGTGGCGTGCTGTCGCCCGCTAACCAGCGCGCGTGTTCGAATGCGGCGAACGCCATGATGGTGCTCCTCCTCGACGCATTCGTGCTCGTCGATCCGCATGGGGTGGATACGCGGGCCGATTGGCTCAACGATCCATTCGACTTTCCAATATGAGCGGCGGCGCGCTCAGGGTCCGTGGATGTCGTCGTGTCCGATAGCGTCAAGGACTTCCCGCCAGCAAACGCCGATGGACGGCATGTCTGGGAAGGCGTGGAGCACCTCACCTCACGAGCGTTCCTGGCTCGCCTCGATGAGGCCAGGCAGTCGCCCGTTCCGTGACCGGGTTCGACACGCGCGCAGAGTGGACTTTCGCGGTTCCAAAGCGAACGAACACGAGGCAAGGGCAGGACGCCCGTGAACGTCCCGCCCGTGCCCTTAGCTGCGTCTCGCAGCCGGCAACCGCCGGGGCCGCTACTCCTCGACCGGCGGCGCCTGCTCGCGCACGCGGCGCGGAGTGGCGCGGCTGGCCGCCAGCCGAACCCGCGTCAGCACGCCCGGCAACGCTTCGCGCTCCGACTCGGTGAGGTCGGCATGCAGCGTCTCCTGCACCTTGGCGACGCGCTCGACCGCCGCCGCCAGCACCTCGTGGCCCTTGTCGGAGAGGCGCAGTTCGGCAACGCGCCCGCGCCGGGGCGGCGTCCGCTCGATGTACCCGTAGGAAAGCAACCGCGTCACCGCCATCCCCATGTTCTGGGGCGAGACGTGATTGAGCCGGGCGAGGTCGGCGGTGGACAGCCCCGGTTCGCGGGCCAGCCACATCAGCGTGCCGAACTGCGGCAGCGAAATGCCGAGGTCGGCCAGCGCGAAATCGACGGCGAGGCGCATGGCGTGTTCGGCCTGCCACAGGGCGTAGACCGTCGTCTGCCGTAGATCCATGCCAATGGCGTCCGGGCTTTCCGTTTTCATGAGGGGGACGATCTCGCTCCCGCCGGCTGGAAAACCAGATCCATGCCGGCAATTGGGGCCTTGGCTGCGGCCCGCGGATGCTCCGTGCAAGCGTACTGTCGGCCGTTATGGCCCGGCAGCACCCCCGATTGGGTGCAGTTAAGGGTCGCGTAACGCATTGTATACACGCAGGCATGCCCATGCTAGCACGCTGTGGAAGCTTGTGGTTGATTTTTTGTGCACGATGAGCCGACCGCCGCCCGTTTCCCGTCCCGTGGGACGGACCACACGCCCTCGGGCCTGGATCGGCGTCATCTCCGCGCCCCACCGATGTCCTCCCCTTCGCCGCGGTGTCCGGTCGTGGCTCGGGCATCCGGCCGGGCGAGGCGGACCGCGGCCGACGGGAACAGCGCGGTCGCCGGTACGCCGGCGTCGGGCAACGTCGCACGATCCCAGCCGCCGGTTCCCACGGCATCGGTTTCGCCGTCCGGGCCGACGCGGAGCAGGACGCGCCACCCGCCCGGCGACGGTACGACGGCGGTGACGCGGGCCGCGATCGCGTTCCAGCCCGCCGGGGCAGGCTCCCCGGACCGGGTCACGGATATCGCTCCGGCGCGCACGATCGCGACCGCGGCATCGCCGTCGCCCATGCCCGGCGCGGCGCTGGCGGCGAATACGGGTTCCCCGGCGAGGGCCGCCAGCCGCCAGCCGCCCTCGGGGCAGCGGCGGGCGATGCCCGGGATGGTCGCCGCGCAGCCGAGCAGCCGGGCGGTGGCCGCGTCGTCCGGGAACGCGACGACGGCGTCGGGCGGCCCGACCTGCACCAGGCGGCCATCCCGGACGATCGCCAGTCGATCGCCGAACGTCATCGCGTCCGCCGGTTCGTGGGTGACCATCACCGCCGCCGCGCCCTCCGCGCGCAGGTGGGCGATCAGTTCGGGCAGCAGCGCCGCCCGCGACCCCGCGTCGAGCGCCGAAAACGGTTCGTCCAGCAGCAGCAGACGCGGACCGGTGGCGAAGGCGCGGGCGAGGGCCACCCGTTGCCCTTCCCCGCCCGAAAGCGCCCGGCGCGACCGGTCGGCCAGGTGGGCGACGCCCAAGCGCTCCAGCCACGCGGCGGCCTGGCGCTCCGCTTCCCGCCGGGGTACGCCGCGCACGCGCAGGCCGAGCGCCGCGTTGCTCGCGGCGGTGCCGGCGAACAACACCGGGTCCTGGAATAGGAGCGCCAGCGACGCGCGCAGCCGGTCGGCGTTGGCCTCCGTCGCCAGTTCGCCGCCGATGCGCACGGTCCCGGCGTCCGGGCGGCGCAACAGGGCGGCGACATGCAGCAGCGTGGTCTTGCCCGCCCCGTTCGGTCCCAGCAGCGATAGCCGCTCCCCGGCCGCAACCCGCAACGTGGGCACGCCGAGCACCGGCGGCGGGTCGGCCTCGCCCCGCCGCCGGGGCCGGCGGACGACGATGCCGGCCAGCGCCAGCGCCTCGGTTGGCGGACCGTTGCGTTCGGTCATCGCCGCGATTGCAGAATGGTCAGTGCCAGCACGACGGTGTAGACGAGGATCAGCAGCACGGTGGAGAGGGCGACCGCGGCGGCGAAGTTGCCCCGCCCGACCTCCAGCACCGTGGCGGTGGTCAGCACCCGCGTCTGCCCCTTGATATTGCCGCCGACCATCATCGCCGCACCGACCTCGGAGATCACGCCGCCGAAGGCCGCGACGGCGGCGGCGATGGTCGGCACCCGCGCCTCGCGCAGCAGCATCCACGCGCTGCGGACGGGACCGGCGCCCATCGCCGCGAGTTGCAGCCGGTAGCGCGGATCGAGTCCGCCCAGCGCCGCCGCGGTCAGCCCAGCCACCAGCGGCGTCGCGATCAGCGCCTGCGCGATGACCATTGCCGCCGGGGTGAACAGCAGCCCCAACGCCCCCAGCGGTCCGGAGCGCCACAGGAACAGGCTCACCAGCAACCCGGCCGCAACCGGCGGCATGCCCATCCCGGCGTGGACGACCCCGAGCGCCATCGTCCGGGCGGGCCCGCCGCGCCACGCGCCGAGGGCGACCCCGATCGGCACGCCGATCAGCAGGCTGATCGCGGTCGCCGCCAGCGACACCCGCAGCGACAGCCAGGTGACGCCCCAGACCTCCGGATCGCCGCTCAGCAGCAGGCGCAGCCCGTCGCCGATCCCGGCGAACAGATCGTTCACGGCGCGAGCGTCGCCGCCGGGGTCGCGTCGCCCGCCAGTTCGGGGCAACCCGCGTCGGCGCAGGGCACGAACAGCGGCTGGCCGAAGCGATCGACGCCCCATTCGCCGATGAACGCCTGCGTGGCCGGTTCGAGCAGGAAGGCCGCGAACGCCGCGCCGCCGACGGTGTCCACCGCCGGTCCGTTGCCGGGGTTGACGGTGATGACGTGGTAGACGTTGCGCAGCAGCGGATCACCTTCCAGCAGGATCGGCAACTCCAGCCCGTCGCGCAGGGACAGCCACGTGCCCCGGTCGGCGACGGTGTAGGCGCGCCGCTCGTTGGCGATGCGCAACGTGTCGCCCATGCCGCTGCCGGCCTCGGTGTACCAACTCCCGGCCGGTTCGACGCCGGCCGTCGTCCACAGCCGCTTTTCAAGCGCGTGGGTGCCGGAATCGTCGCCGCGGCTGACGAACGGCGCTTCCGCCGCCGCGATGGCGGTCATCGCCGCGGTGACGTCCGCGGTCCCGGCGATGCCGGCGGGGTCGTCCTCCGGCCCGACGATGACGAAGTCGTTGAACATCACCGTGCGGCGTTCCGTGCCGAACCCACCGGCCATGTACTCCTCTTCGGCGGCCGGGCTATGGACCAGCAGGACATCCGCCTCGCCGCGCTCGCCGAGTTCCAGCGCCGCGCCGGAGCCTACCGCGATCGGCTTCAGGATCAGGCCGGTCTCCTCCTCGAACAGCGGCGAGAGCGCATCGAGCAGCCCGGTGTCGGCGGTCGAGGTCGTCGTGGCGAGGATCACGTCGTCGCCGGCGACCGGGGTTGGCGTGGCCTGCCGGGCGAACGCCGGCCCGGCCAGCGGCGCGAGCAGCATGACCAGCGCGAGCACGAACGCGGGGACGAGCGGTCGGGGTGAAGAGCGCATCGTCGGACCCTCCGGGGACGCCACAGGCCGCTTGCCGTGTTGCAGCGCTAGGCAACACGCCCCGGCAGTGTACGCCGACCGCCGTCCGCCTGCACCACGCCGCCGGGTTGCGATGCTTCCCGGTCATCCCGAACCCGTCGAGGGACCTCGTCGCTTCTCGACTCCTCGACTCCTCGACTCGGCTTGACGATAACCTGCGTTTCGCGGTACACCGTGCCAAAGGGATGAACCGGTCACCCCCAACGCCGCCGTTCGGGGGTTCATGCATGCCCGCGCCCGAGATCACCCAGGCCCTCTCCTACAACGACGTGCTGCTCGTGCCGCGCCGGTCCGCGATCCGGTCGCGCAACGAGGTCGATCTTTCCACCACCATCGCGCCGGGGATCGCCCTAGGGATGCCGCTGATTTCGGTCAACATGGACACCGTGACCGGGGTCGAGATGGCGGTCGCCATGCACCGCCTCGGCGGCATTGGGCTGGTCGGCCGCTTCGACTCGCCGGACGTACAGGCAGGCATGGTGCGCGAGATCGTCGCGCAGGGCGCCCGCTGCATCGGCGTGATCGGGGTCAAGGACGATTACCTGAAGCGGGCCGATATGCTGCTGGAGGCGGGGTCGAGCGGGCTGCACCTCGACGTCGCCCACGCCCACTCCGACCACGCGATCGAGGTGATTTCCGCCTGCAAGGCCCGCTGGCCGGAGCACCCGTTCATCGCCGGCACCATCGCGACTTACGAGGCGGCGATCGACCTCTACGAGGCCGGCGCGGATTCGCTAAAGGTGGGCATCGGGGCGGGTTCCATCTGCATCACCCGGATCAACACAGGGGCCGGTGTGCCGCAGATCACGGCGATCATGGAGGTCGCCCGCGCCCGCAACGAGCGCTTCCCCGACCGCTTCGTGCTGGCGGACGGCGGCGCGGCCAACTCCGGCGACATCGTCAAGGCGCTGGCGGCCGGCGCGGACGCCTACATGGGCGGCAGCCTGTTCGCCGGCACCGACGAAGCGCCGGGCGAGATCGTCGAGGTGGGCGGCCGGCTCTACAAGCACTACAACGGCTCGACCTCGCCGGACGAGAAGCGGCGGCAACTGACCAAGTACGAGGAGTTCAAGCACGACCGCTACCACCTCCACGTCGAAGGGGTGAACGCGATGGTGCCGGCGAAGGGCCCCGTCGGCGACGTGGTCGATGCGCTGCTGGCGGGAATCCGCTCGGGCCTCTCCTACGCCGGCGCCCGCACGATCCGCGAATTGCACGAGCGCGCCCGCTTCGTCCAGATCACCGGCGCGGGCTACGCCGAGAGCCAATCGCACACCGTCACGCTGCGCGGGTAGCGGCGCATCGAGCCGGACGCGGCGCCGGACGCGGTGCCGGGCCCTAAAGGACCGGGTCCACCGGGAGTGCATCATCCTGGCCCTCTCGTGCCATTCCGCGCGCTACACTCCGCTCCCGAACTTGCCATTCGCCCGGCATTCGGATCGCGCCCGGAGTTTCCCCGCCCATGCCTTCCACCACGGCCGACGTCATCGTCGTCGGCGGCGGCCTTATGGGCTCCGCCGCCGCCTGGCATCTCGCGGGTGAAGGCCGCCGCGCGGTCGTGCTGGAACGGTTCGGGCCGGGCCACCAGATGGGCTCGTCGCACGGCGACTCCAGGATCATCCGCTATGCCTACGACACGCCGGACTACGTGGCGCTCGCCCACGACGCCTTCCGGCGCTGGGCCGACCTGGCGGAATCGACCGGCGAAACGCTGATGGTCCGAACAGGCGGCTTCGACTTCGGCGGCCCGGACGCCGAGGTGATCCCGGAGATCCGCGCCACATACGAGGCCGCCGGCGTGCCCCACGAGGTGCTGGACAAGCGAGCCATCGAAGAGCGCTACCCGCAGTTCTCGCTGCCGGAGGGCACCGTCGGGCTGTGGCAGCCGGACTACGCGATGCTGGCCGCCAACGCCTGCTTGGCCGCCATCCAGCGCGAGGCGACGCGGCTCGGGGCGCTCTTCCGCTTCGAGGAACCGGCGCAGACGATCCGGTCAACCGCAACTGGCGTTGAGGTCGATACCCCCGGCGGAACGTACTCGGCCGACCGTCTGATCCTCGCCGCCGGGTCGTGGATGGGCCCGCTGCTGCGCGGGCTCGGGCTGGACCTGCCACTGACGATCCGCAAGGAGCAGGTCGCCTACTTCGCCGCCCGCCACCCGGAATGGTTCACCCCGGACGCCTTCCCGCTGGTGATCCACCGCTTTCCGGGCAACCTCACGCTCGGCTCGTTCTTCCCGTCGTTCGGCCACGACGGCGTCAAGGCCCTGATCGACCGCGAAGGCCCGGTCGTCACCGACCCCGACGACGCGGACCGCGCCATCGACCAGCCCTATTACGAGCGCCTGCTCGCCTACGCCCCGGCGATCATCCCCGACCTGACCGGCGAGGTGCTCTGGGCCGGAACCTGCCGCTACACGATGACCCCGGACGAGGATTTCCTGATCGACCGCCACCCCGAGTTCGGGCAGATCGTCATCGCCTCCCCCTGCTCCGGCCACGGCTTCAAGTTCGGCCCGACCATCGGCCGCATCCTCGCCGACCTCGCGATCGACGGGACGACGGGGTTCGACATCGGGCGCTTCCGGCTGGACCGGCCGGCGCTGGTTGCGACCGCCGGGGTGTAGGGGCGCGATTCATCGCGCCCGCCG
>JAFAEX010000265.1 GCA_023423795.1 Chloroflexota bacterium
GACGAGGATGTAGTCACGTGCACCCCCGTGCTCAGCCCCGGAGGGGCTTCGTTCCCGTCGCCCGGGGTTTCAACCCCGGGCACACCGGGCGACCGATGGCCGCGCTCGTTCACCCCGCCGCTCCCAGCGCGCCCTCGTGGACGAGGCCGACGATGCGGTCGATCACGCCGGTGGTGGAGCGGCCTTCGACCAGCGACAGGATCTCGATGCGCGCCCCGACCTCGGCGCAGACGTCGCGCTCGGGCAGCTGGTCCGGGGTGTAGTCGCCGCCCTTGACGTGGACGTGCGGCCGAAGCGCCCGGATGACCTCGATCGGGTTGTCCTCTTCGAACAGCACCGCGTAGTCCACCGGGTCCAGCGCCGACACGAGCGCCAGCCGGTCCTGCTCGCGGTTGATCGGCCGGGTTGGCCCCTTCAGCCGCCGGGTGGAGGCGTCGGAGTTGAGGCCGACCACCAGCACGTCGCCCAGCCGCTTCGCCCGCTGCAGGAGCTGGACGTGGCCGGCGTGCAGGATGTCGAAAACGCCGTTGGTGAAGACGATCCGCCGCCCGGCCCAGCGTTCGCGGTCGAGGTGGTCGGCCAGGTCGCGCAGGCCCGGCGCGGCCGGGCGGTCGTCGAGCAGGGCGCGGCGCAGCAAATCCTGGTGGCGCACGACCGAGGTCCGCCGCTGGGTGATGGCGATGGCCGCCGCGTCCATACCGATCCGCGTGGCGAGCGCGGCCGGCGCGCCCGCGGCCAGTGCGAGCGCCATCGCCGCGGTGAACGAGTCGCCCGCGCCAACATCGCCGGCGCGCGCGACCGGATGGGTCGGCAGGTGGGTCGTCGCGCCGCGCGGGCCGACGAGCATCACGCCGTCGCCGGCCATGGTGACGGCGACGTAGTCGGCGTCGAGCATCGAATGGAGCGCCCGCGCGACCTTCTCCCCCGATTCCGGCCCGGCCGGTTCGACGTTCGGCGCGACGACGCGGCTGGCCTCGGCGAGGTTCGGCGTGACCACCGTTGGCCGCGTCCCGTTGAAGCGGGCGACGTCCTTGGCATCGACCGCCAGCACGCAGGGCCGCTCGCGGCGCAGGGTCGCCAGCAGCGCCAGCATCCGTTCGGACAGCACGCCGTAGCCGTAATCCGACGCGATCACGAGGTCGCAGCGGCGGAAGGCGTCCTCGGCGTTGGCGACCAGCCGGTCGTGCGCGTCAACCTTGCAGTCGCGGGTGTCGCCCTCGTCGAAGCGGACCACGTACTGGTCGTTGGCGACGATCCGCAACTTGTGCACGGTGCCGGCGACGGGGTCGTCCACCAGCCAGCGATCGGACACGCCGCGCGCCCGCAGCGCCTGCCGCAGGGCCGTGCCGGCCTCGTCCTGCCCCACAAGGGCGACGAAGAAGACCTCGGCCCCGAGCGCGGCGAGGTTGGCCGCCACGTTGGCCGCGCCGCCCGGCGCGCGCTCGCTGGCGTTTCGCCGGACGACCGGCACCGGTCCTTCCTTGCAGAGCCGGGTGGCGACGCCTTCGAGATAGGTGTCGAGCATCGCGTCGCCGATCACCAGCGCGCGCAGCCCAGCGAAGCGGGAAACCACATCCACCGGACCGGTCATCGTCGGAACGTCAGCCCGCATGGGCGGCCTCCAGGGTCGGGATGGCAACAGACCAGCGGGACGGCAGATATCGGTCGGGCGCGGGGCCGAGCCCGGCGGCGGCGGCCACGATGGCCAGCGCGTGGGCGGTGTCTCGGGCGACCGCGGTTGGTCGCCGGTTCGGGAAGGTGGGCGGGGATTCGGTGCCGATATCGACCAGCACCGTGCGGCAGCCGGCGCGGGTTCCCGCTTCGATGTCGTCGAGGATGTCGCCGAGCATCCACGAGGCGGCAAGGTCGATGCCGAGCTGATTCGCCGCCGCCAGCAACATGCCCGGCCGTGGTTTGCGGCATCCGCAGGAAATGGCAAGGTCGGCCACCGTGCCCTCCGGGTGGTGCGGGCAATGGAAGATGGCGTCGATGGTCACGCCCTGAGCAGCGAGTTCCGCGCGCAGGTGGTCGTGCATGCGGCCGAGGTCGTCTTCGGTGAACAGCCCGCGGGCGATGCCGGACTGGTTGGTGATGACGACCAGTTTCCAACCCGCGCCCTGCAACAACCGCAAGCCCGGCCCGATGCCCGGATAGAGGACGAGGTCCTCCGGGCGGGACGGGTAGTGGCGCGCTTCGACGAGGGTGCCGTCGCGGTCGATGAACAGCGCCGGCGTCTTTGCTCCGGTCATGCGTGGTCTCCGGCAACCTCGCGCTCCACGAGGTCGCAAAGCACGTGGACGAACATCGCGTGGATCTCCTGGATGAGCGGGGTGTCGCGGGACGGCGCGCGCAGCACGACGTCGCCGGCGCTCGCCAGCGGGTTCGGCGCGGCCCCGGTCACGGCAACCACGCGGACGCCGCATTCGCGCGCGGCGACTGCTGCTTCCAGCACGTTGGGCGAGTGGCCCGAAGTGCTGAACAGCACCAGCACGTCGCCCGGCCGTCCCCACGCCCGCACCTGCCGGGCGAAGACCTCGGCGTAGCCGTAGTCGTTGGCGACCGCGGTCAGGATCGCCGGGTCGGCGGTGAGGGCCAGCGCCGGCAGCGCCCGCCGTTCCAACTTGAATCGCCCAACGAGTTCCGCCACGAAGTGCTGCGCTTCTGCGGCGCTGCCGCCGTTGCCGGCCGCCAGCACCTTGCCGCCGCCGTCGAGGGCGGCGACCAGCAGGGCTACCGCATCGCAGAGCGGCGCGGGATCGGCGCACAACAGGTCGAGCGCGCGGGCCAGTGCGTCGCGCCGGTCGGCCAGCGCCCGCGCGACCGCCGCGCCGTAGCGGCCGGTCGCCGGCGCGCCCGGCGGGGGAAGTAGATGGAGCCGGGATGTCGCCATCGGGATTGACCCTCGCGCGCGGACGGTGAGGCGGTCGAACGACCGGGCCGCGTGCGAATGAGAGTAGTCAACGGGAGGTCGCCGGGGCATCGGGCGAACGCCCATCGCCGGGCATGCCCGTGCCGTGGCTCTTTGGGCGATTGCCCAACCGCTCGCGCCGGAGGACCGTGAGGCCGCCCAACATGGCAGGCGTGGTTCCCGTGCAGGAATGGAAGAAGGGTGCAGGACCGGCAGGCGATGGCGCGGCACCTGCTGGAAGGACGTTCGGGCTGCCCCCTAATGATGTCGATAACGTCCTGGATCGGCCACGGGAGACTCACGGATCGTTCCGTTTGCCTGGTCGATGTGGTCACCTGCCCACGAAGCGAGCACGATGATGGCGGTTGCGAATTTGATCCGGCTACCGGCGATACGCGCCCGGGATTCGAAGTCCCGGGCTACGGCAACGAAGTCCCTCCGGGACTGACGGCAGGTGTGTCTACCCTATTTTCGCAACCGCCCTCATCGCGCGCCTGCACCTCGCGACGATCTGGCCCATATGTAGGGGCGTGGTGATGGCGTTTGCCTACTAGATGCGGACACCGTCCGTGCCCAGCCCCGGAGGGGCTTCGTTCCCGTAGCCCGGGGATTCATCCCCGGGCGGTCGTGGCCGGTGTCCGGATCAATAAAGCAAACGCCGTCATCGCGCCTGCCCGGGCCTTCAGCCCTGGGCGTCCCGATGGCCGTTTTGATTCCGCAACCGTCATCATCGCGCCCGCCCGACAGGTGCCCGGACTCTCTCGGCATACGCCATCGGCTCCGGGTTCCATAGGCACGGGGCCGGCATCAGTCGTCGCTCATCACGACCGTTTCGCCGCGGCCGTTGGCGACGGCTTGCAGCGCGGCGGCGAGACGGCCCGCCTCGGCCGCCGAGAACTGGAAGCGGGCGAGCGGCGGGCCGTCCGCCGACCCGATTTCCAGCGCGACGCCGCCCGCCGGGTGGGCGCGCACGACCGCGGCGCCGATCGCGCGGCCGGTCTCGCCGTCTTCCGCGTCCAGCGTATGCAATACGTCCATCCGCATGGTGCGTCTCCCCGCATCCGTAGCCGCACGTCCCTCAGCGGGAGAGGATACCAGTGGCTTGTCCGCGCAAACCGCATGGGGCAGTACGTACGCCCTCGAACGGCGATTGGCTCAGCCTGTTCAATCGATTGCAGCCCGTGGATGCAGAAATGCACAGAAGACGGCGGTCCCGGTTGCGAATGCAGCGGCGAACGGTTGCGGCCCCTTCCGGCAGCGGATAGACTCAGCGCCGGTCTTTCCGGGATGGGAACCACCAGACACGTTGCGATTCCACACGCGATCGCGCCGGAGTGGGGCGCGGGCGCGGGCGACAGGGGGAGGGAAACCTCGATGAACGGCGTCGATGCCCTCGACGAACAAATCCTCGCGGCGCTGCAGGCGCGCGGGCGGCTGACGATGAAGGCCCTGGCCGAACAGGTCGGCCTCTCCAGCCCGGCGATGATCGAACGGGTCCGGCGGCTGGAGGAGCGCGGGGTCATCGCCGGCTACCGCGCCGTCATCCAGCCCGCCGCGCTGGGCCGCCCGGTGACCGCGCTGATCCGGGCGCGGGTCGGGCAGGGCGCCGCCGAGGCGTTCCTCGCCCGGATCGAGGGCGAGGCCGCGGTCGCCGAATGCCACCGCATCACCGGCGACGCCAGCCATCTGGTGAAGGTCAACGTGCCGGACATGGCGGCGCTGGAAACGCTGATCGACGACCTCGTGGCCACGGGAGCCGTTTGCGAGACCTCGATCGTGCTCTCCTCGCCGGTCGCGTACCGGCCGATCACCCCGCCCGAAGGCGCGACGATCCCGCGCGCGCGCCTCACCCGCCGCGGGGGGCGGGCCGCCATTGCGGAAGGCGCGCCGGCCGAGGCCGAATCGACGACCGGGCGCAAACCGGGACGCCCGCGCGGCCGCCGCCGCGCGCAGGACGAGGGCGAAGCCGAGCAGGACTGACGCTGCCCGTAACCGATTGCGCACCGGAGCGGGCCTCGCCATCGGCGAGGCCCGCTCGCTGTTGTCACCGAACCGTGGAACGGCCGATGCGGGAATCCGGCTCGGTGCTGTTGGAAACCCGGCAATCGTCCTCGGTTTCGCCGGTGCGCCGAGCGTGGCGGCAACCGGTCAGCATTGGCGCCGCCTTGACGGGCGCGGCAGCATCCGGTCTATTGGAGCCTGTCGCCCGCGAGCGCCGTCGGCCGGGAGTCGGATCGCGACCATGATCCCGGTCCGGGCCAGTAGGTCATCGACGGCACGAGGAGGTGTCGCGTGCGGACCCGTCGCTCCCTGATCGCCGTTGCTGCGGCCGCCCTCGGCTGGTGGCGGCTTGCCGACCGTGACCCCGTCGGCAGCGCCGCCCAGGATGCCGCTTGCGTCGAGCCCGACGATGGGCCGATGACGGACGGCTGCCCTCGTCCGCCGCGCGCGGTCCTGCGCGCCGCAGGCGGATCGCAGGCGGCCGGGCTCGGCACCTCCTGCTGGGCAGTCGGCGGAAGCGCCTGCTGCGTGGACATGATCGAACCGGTCTATCCGGCCTGCAGGCTGGTTGTGATCGCCGGGGAGGGGATCGAGATCGATCTCGCGGCTCTCGGGATCGTGTCCGAGATGACGCTGGAACTGCGCCGCGATCCGGATGATGCGCCAGACGGAACGCGGCGATCCTCCCGGCGCCGGCCGGACGACGATGCGATCTGGCGGCTGGCGTTCGATCGCCCGATTGGGCCGTTGCGACTGCCGGCATTCCTGCCGCCCGGCGGGTACGTCATCGACCTGTTCGCCTACGCCGCCGGCCCGAACGGCGACGGCGACACGGCGCAGGGCTTCCGCATCGTCGTCGAGTCGGAGGCGGGCATGGCGGCAACGCCGACGGTCGGGACGACGCCGATGGTTGGCGCTACGCCGGTGGGAGATCCAGCGGCCGAGTAGCGCGGAGGCGCTGCCATCGCCGATTGCCCGGGGATGATGGCGGTTGGCGATGAGCGCTGGCCACGGGGACGCCCGGAAATGACGGCGATTGACGAATTGATCCGGCCATCACGCGGCACCGCCCGGGGATGAATCACCGGGCTACGCGAACGAAGCCCCTCCGGGGCTGAGAACGGGCATCGCGGCTCCGTCCGTCGGTCTCGTACGAACTTCGGCTGAGTGATCTGGAACCGCCGTCGCCGGTGGGAGGGGCGGCGGCACGCCCGGTCCGGTTTGTTCGGTATTTATTCGGTATTGATTCGCCGTTTATTCGGCGGCGGTTTTCCCATGCCTATGCGGAAACCGGGTTTCTTCGGCGCCCCCTGCCAGCCACGCGGGCGCGTCTGTTCGGCCGCGTCCGACGCGAGGGTGCCCGGCGCCGAGGGTGGGAGGGTTCGCGAACAAAGTCCGTTTCGATCGATTTGGCGCGTACGTATGCGGTGTTCCACGACCGAATAAATACCGAATAAATGCCGAACAAATACCGAAAAAATGGCCGTCGCGGAGTCCTGCCGGGCGCAGCCGTTCGCGGCGGAGGAGGGCGCCGGGTGTTTACCCGGGGCCGGCGGTGGCGGAGGCAACCACCAGGATGCCGTCTCGACCCCGGAAGGGTTTCGTCGCCGTCGTCCGGGGAAGATGGCGGTTGGCGAACTACCCCCGACGCACCCGCCGTCGGTCCCGGAGGGACTTGGTTCCCGTAGCCCGGGACTTCGAGACCCGGGCGGTGCCGCGTGATGGCCGGATCACTTCGGCAACCGCCATCCTCCCCCGGGCGGGCGTGACGGGTGTACGGACCGATTCCGCATACGGCCCGTGGGCGCTCCGAATGCGCGGCCCTGTCAGGGCGCTTCAGCGTCCTTTCCGTTCTCAGCCCGGTCCTTCAGGACCGGGTCCGCTCCGCACCCGGCCTCGGCCTCACCCCTGCCGCCCTCCGGTTCCTCGAAGCACTCCGCCTCGTCTGCCGGCGGCGCGGGCTCCTCGATAGCCCGTACCTCTCCCGTCGTATCGGACTCGTAGAGCCAAAATGCCCCGGCGACGGCGATCACGCCGACCTGGGCGAACGGGACCGGCGGCGCGAACGGGCCGAGCAGCCACGCGAACAGCGCCAGGAGCAGCGTGAGGGCGGACACGATGGCCTGATCCTTCCCGGAGGTCGCGATGACCGGGTTCGGTGCATGACGAACCCCGTGATGGCGTTCGCGGGCTGGCCTACTGCCCGGTTTGCGCAGCCGGTTCGATTTCGGGCGTCTTCGGCTGCGGGAACGGCGGTTCGACGCCCTGCTGGAAGCGGACGGCCCGCGCGTAGCGGTTGATCGAGTCCACCGCGCCGCCGACGAACGCTCCGCCGCGGTTCATGTTCTTCATGACCTCGGCCAGGTCCATCCACTGCCACGGCGAAAGCTGGTCGCAGCGGTTGGCCGGGGAGCCGTCGGCCACCAGCACCTCGCGCTTGTTGCCGTTCCACTCGTCGATGGGGCGGCCGCCGGTAACGGCGCAGACGACGCCATCGACGACACCGGCCGGGCGCGGAAAATCCTTTGCCATCGGCTGACCGGTGCGCGGGTCGGCGATGAGTTTGGCGAACTCCGGGTTGGTGTGGATCTCCTGCATCATCGCGCCCCAGATCGGGCCGGCGCCCTGGATGCCATCGATGGCGGCCAGCGGGTCGTTGCGGGTGTTGCCGACCCAGACGCCGATGGCGACGTCCGTCGCGTAGCCCATCGTCCAGACGTCGCGGAAGTCGTTGGTGGTGCCGGACTTCGCCGCGACCGGGCGGCCGAGCGCGGTCTGGGTGTTGCCGAAGAGGTTGTTCGTGCCGAAGACCGACGCCCGCGCCTGGTTGTCGGTCAGGATCGACATGATCTGGTAGGCGATCTCCGGGCGCAGCGCCTGGTCGGCCTGCTCCAGCGCGTTTTCGCGGTCGAGTTCGTAGAGCACCCGGCCCTCGGAATCGGTGATCTTCAGGATCGGGGTCGGCGGTACGTACTTGCCGAGGTTGGCGAAGGTGGCGTAGGCGGCGGTCAGTTCCAGCGGCCACACGTCGCCGGAGCCGAGCGCGATGGAGACTCCGTAGTCTTCCGGCGGCTGGTTCAACTCGTGCTTCATGCCCATCCGCCGGGCGATCTCGATGACCGCTTCCGGGCCGCCGATGAACTGCGCCGCCTTGACCGCCGGGATGTTGAGCGAATTGGCCAGCGCCTGCCGCACGCTCACCGCGCCGTTGAAGGTGCGGCTGTAGTTCTGCGGCTCGTAGTAGGGCACTGGCTCTTGGGTGATCGGGTCGATCGCGCCCGGGGTCTCCATCCGAAACGGCGCGTCGAGCACCACGGTGCCCGGATTCCAGCCCTGCTCGAAGGCGGCGGCGTAGACGATCGGCTTGATCGCCGAGCCCGGCTGCTGCGGCGAGGTGGCGATGTTGACCTGCCCCTCGATGGCGGCGTTATTGAAATCCGCCGAGCCGACCATGGCGAGGATCTCGCCGGTCGGCGGGAAGATCACCGACATCGACGCGTTGCGGGCGTTGTAGTACTGGAGTTGCTCCATGTTCTGGGCGACGATCTGCTCGGCCCGGTTCTGGAGGTCCGTGTCGATCGTTGTGTAGATGTTGAGGCCGCCCTTGGTGAAGTCGCGGCCGGGGTACGTTTCCGCGAGGTACTCGTAGACGTACTGGACGAAGTGCGGGTGGTCCAGCACCGTGCCGTCGCCGTCGCGGGCGGGGTAGATGGTCGGGAACTCGCGCCAGGCGGCGTCGGCTTCGGCGCGGGTGATGTAGCCGAGTTTGACCATCTGGTCGAGCACGTATTCCTGCCGCTCCTTGGCCTCCTCGGGGTAGAGCGACGGGTTGTAGTTGGTCGGCTGCTGCGGGATGCCGGCCAGCAACGTCGCTTCCGACAGCGTGAGGTCGGCGGCGCTCTTGTGGAAGTAGGTCTGGGCAGCGGCCTCGATGCCGTAGGACCGGTTCCCGTAGAAGATCGCGTTCAGGTACATCGTGATGATGTCGTGCTTGGAGTACTCCTGCTCCAGCGCGACGGCGGCCAGCATCTCGCGCCACTTGCGGCCGACCGTCAGGTCCTGCGCGCTGATGACGTCGGAGTGCAGCGCGCGCACGAGTTGCTGGGTGATGGTGGAGCCGCCGGAGGAGCCGCTGCCGCCGAGGTTGATGGCGATGATGCGGCCGAACGCCATCGGCTCGATGCCGGGGTGGGTCCAGAAGGTGGCGTCCTCGGCGGCGACCGTCGCGTCGATCAGGTGCTGCGAGATGCGGTCCGCCGGCACGAACGTGCGCCAGCCGAAGTCGCGGTCGGCGATCTCCTGCAGCAGCGCGCCGTTGCGGTCGAGGATGCGGGTCGTCTGGAAGGTGTCGGCCGCGATCACCGCCGCATTTGGCAGGCTCTCGTTGAGGTCGCGGTACTGGACGATGGTGGTCGAGACGGCGGCTGCCGTCGAAATGCCGCCGATGACCAGCGTGCCGATGCCGAGCATGACCAGCAGCGCGGCGAACGCGACGGCAATGCGGACGGCCATCCCGCCGCCGTTGGCGCGGCGGCTCGACCCGGCGAGCAAGTGCGGCGGCAGCGGTCGTCGGCTGGGACGGAGGCGGGCGGCGCGGCGCGCGGCCTCGCGCCCGCTCCCGGAACGATGGGTCATTGATGGCTCCCCGCGCGGCGGGTTGGCGTGCGATCCCGGGGCGAACTCCCGGCGATACTACCACGCGGCAAGCGCGCAACCGGTTTCGATGGTGACCGTCGAATGGCGTCATCGGCATCGGTAAGCGTCGCCGTCGCCTTGATGGGGTGCGTGGCGTCGCCTTGCGGTGGAGCGCACCATCCGTCGGCGTAACGGCCGGTCATCGCTGGCTTCGATCGAGGGAAGGAGAGGGCACGGGTGGTCAACGCGCGGGGTTGGGCGGCGGTCGAGCGACTGGCGGCAGAAGCCGGACCGGGGCGAACGGTCGCGGTGGCGGCGCGGCGCCGCGCCGATGGGCAATCGTGGAGCCTGCGCGGGGACAGGCTGTTCCCCGCCGCTTCCACCATCAAGGTCCCGGTGCTGGCGGCGCTGCACCGCGCCGCCGACGCCGGAGACCTCGACCTGCGCGAGCGGCGGGGAATCGAATCGGCCGACCGCGTGATCGGCAGCGGGGTCCTGAACTGGATGTCGCCGCACGTCACGCTGCCGCTGGAGGACTTTGCCTACCTGATGATCGCCATCTCAGACAACACCGCCTCCAATGTCTGCATCGCCGCCGTGGGCCGGGAGCGGGTGCAACAAACGATGGCCGCGCTCGGCATGACGCAATCGCGGCTGGAGCGACGGTTCCTCGGGCGGCTGCCGACGCCGGAGGAAGGCGAGAACCGGGTGACCGCCGACGACCTCGTGGCGCTGCTGGCGGCGATCGGGGAGGACCGCGCCGCGTCGCCCGCCGCCTGCGCCCGGATGCGCGAGGTGCTGGGTTTGCAGCAGTACCGCGACATGCTTCCTCGCCGGCTGCCGGAGGACGTCACCTTCGCCGGCAAGTCCGGCTGGCTCCCGGGACTGGCCCACGATTGCGGGTTGCTCACCGGCCCCGGCGGGACGCTCGCCGCCGCGATCCTCACCGAGGGCTTCGACGACCCCTACGAGGCGCACGTACTCGCCGGCGCGGTCGGCGCGGCGCTGGTCGAGGAGACCGGCATCGGCGGCTCATGATGGGAGACGAGAGACGACAGACGGTAGCCGTGATGCCGCGCCGTTGCACGCCTCTCGTCTGTCGTCTGTCGTCTCACGCCTCGTCAGCGGCGAAGAACGGCGTCAGCCGGGCGAGGATGGCTGCCCGCCGGACGTGCAGCGCGCCATCGGGGAGCAGGCCGCGACGGCGCTGGTCGAGCAGCGCGCCGAGGTGGGCCGATGCGCCGGAGAGCGCGAGCAGGCGGCGGCGGCGCGCCTCGATCGCGTCGGTCGGCAGGCTGGCCGCGCGTTCGGCGCGCTCCAGTTCGGCGAGCGCCGCGCCGAGCGCGGCCACCGACACCGGGCGCTCCGGCAGGTCATCCGCGGGCAGGCGCAGCGCGGACAGCAACGCGAGCAAATCCTCCAGCAGCGCGGCTTCGCAGGCGCGGCTCTCAGCGAAGGGCGCGGGCGGATCGGCTGGCGGCGTCCGCGACGACGCGAGGGACGCCTGCCACACCGCGGCGACGGATCGGGTCCCGGTCGATTGCCGCTCCCGTTCCACCCGACCGACTTGACCGGCGGCGGGGATCGTCACGGCGATCGCCGGGCCACGGGTGGTCGAGGATGCTCGAATCGGCAGGGCCATGCGTGGTGTCGCCTCCCGTGGCGATTGACTGATTCGAACCCGGCGGCACGGACGCCGTGGCGAGGGCGGCCGTCGGCGGAACCATGCCGCCCGTCGCCGTGGATGCTAGCCGCCGGATAGTGTACGTACAAGTAGAACGGGTGGTCTGGGTGGGGCGGGTGGTGTTCCTGTTGTGCTTGCTTCGGCGTTCCGCCCCTCCGTCATCCCGAGCCTGTCGAGGGATCTCGTGTGCTCCCTGGTACAGGAACCACGAGATCCCTCGACAGGCTCGGGATGACGGAAAGGGCTCGGAATGACGGGGGTGGTCGCGGGATGACGGGCGGTCGGACTGGTGGGCGGCTCACCGTGCCGCATTCCGGGGACGGGCAGGACATCCGAAACACCCGAATCTCACACCGGGAGGGCATCCGCGTTCTATGCTGCGGAGAGTGGAGGCGGCACGCGGTGGGGACGGCAGTCATGAGTACGGCGACAACGGTCGTGGGAGCCTGCGGGCCGCCCGGCAGTATCGGGGCGGACGCCGCCAAGGCGTCCGCCGTGACCTTTGAATTGGTGCTCGAGCGGTTCGGACCGGAGATCTTCCGGTTCGCCATGGGGTTGTGCCGCAACCGCTCCGACGCCGACGACCTGTACCAGGAAACCGCGCTCAAGGCCTACCGCGCCTTCGGCCGGCTCCCGGACGACGCCAACCACCGGGCCTGGCTCTACCGCATCGCCAGCAACACCTTCCTCAGCGAGCGGCGCAAGAACGGCCGGGTCGGGTCGCTCGACGGCACCGAGGCGGGCGTCGAGGCGATCCCCGAGCGGGAGCAGGATGACGCCGCCCGGCTGGACGCCCGCGACCTGCTGGAGGAGACCGAGCGGCTGGTATCGAAGTTGCCCAAGAAGCAGCGGTTGGCGATCATCGGGCGCAAGTACCACGACCTGTCCTACGCCGAGATCGGCGAATTGCTGGGGTGTTCGGAAGCGGCCGCCCGCGCCAACGTGCACGAGGGACTCCGCAAGTTGCGCCTGGCGCTCGGGGAGCGGTTGGCATGATCTCCCTCGGGCGTATTGCAGGCTCGATTGACCTTTATCTCATGGAGACCGCGATGAACCAGTCTGCCCGTCGCCAGTCCGGTGCGAGCATTACCCACGGCGGCGGCGAGGATCGCCCTCCGGCACTCGCCGCCGCCGCCGCCGCACCGGGGGCCGATCCGTGCGACATCGCCTGCGCCGCCCTGCCGGCGCACGTCGCCGGAGACCTCGGCCCCGGCGACGAGGCCTGGCTGGAAGACCACGCCGCCGATTGCGGGTATTGCCGAGACCAATTGCATTGCTACGATAATCTGGACAAGTGCCTCGAAGCGTGTTGCGCGCCTCCGCTCATTGCCTGCACACCACCCCCGGTATCCTTGCCCTCGCTCGCTCCCCGCCGCGCCCGCTCCCGGACGCAGACATCACCCGCCTGGTGGACCGTCGTCGAAAGCCCGCTGGGGCCGCTCCGCCTGGTCGCCACCGAACGCGGGCTCGCCCTGATCTCCTTCGCCGCATCGGAGTCCGAACAGGCCACGATCGACGAACTGGCCCGGCGCGGCTTGTCCCCTTTACCGGATGCCGATGCGCCGCCGTCCGCCCGCGACGTGCTCGCCCTCGCGCGCACCGAACTCGACGAGTATTTCGCCGGCTCCCGCCGCGATTTTGACCTCCCGCTCGACTGGTGGGGCGTCACCCCGTTCACCCGCGACACGCTGGAAGCGACCTCCGCCGTGCCCTTCGGCCGGCTGGAAACTTACGGCGGCATCGCGGGGCGCATCGGCAAGCCCGGTGCCTCGCGCGCCGTCGGCAACGCCCTCGGCAGCAATCCCTTGCCGGTGATCGTCCCCTGCCACCGCATCGTGGCCAGCGGCGGCGGCATCGGCGGCTACACCGGCGGATTGGGCATCAAGCAGCGGCTGCTCGCCATCGAAGGCGTCGCCCTGCCGACGTAGCGGCTTGGTGCTGGGCGCTGAATGCTACGTGCCACGTGCCACGATGGGGTGGCGCACTCCAGACGCCGGGTGATCCCGCGTGCGACTTCTCATCCTCGACTTCTCGACTCCACGCCTTCTCGACTGCCGTTGCTACACTGACCGCCGGCCGGAACGGCGCGGATCGGGGGAACGGTGGACAGGCTGCGGCGGGGCGCGACGGTCGGCGCCGGGTTCGATGCGGCCGACGGCGCGATGCTGCTCGTCACCCTGATCTGGGCAATCAACAACGTCACCTCCAAGATCGCCCTTGCGCAGTTCGTGCCGCTCGCCTTCGTGCTGGCCCGGCTGGCGCTCGCCACGGCGGCGGTCTTCCCCGTCGTGGCCCTGCGCGGGCGGCTGGTCCTGCCCGCGCGGCGCGACTGGCCGCTGGTGGTCCTCGTCGGCGCGCTCGGGTTCGCGGTCTACAACGCGCTGTTCATCCTCGGGCTGGACCGCACCTCCGCCTTCTCGGTCGCGCTGCTGCTGTCGCTGGGGCCGGTGTTCACGCTGCTGTTCGCGTCCGTCCTCGGCATCGAGCGGATCGGGCCGGTGCAATGGGCAGGCGTCGTGGTGGCCCTCGTCGGCGTGGCCGTCTTCGTCTCCGACAAGTTCGTCGGGCAGCAGGCGTTCAGCCCGGCCGGCGACGCCATCATCGTCCTCGCCGCCGCCTGCTTCGCCGCCTACAACCTCGCCAGCCGGCCGCTCGTGTCGCGCTACGGCCCGGACGTGGCGTCGGCGTGGACGCTGCTGGCCGGGTTCGTGGTGCTGGTGCCGATCTGCTGGAACGCCGCCTTCGCGCAGGACTGGGCCGCGATTGACCCGCCGGCGTGGGCGGCCCTCGCCTATGCCGCCCTGTTCTCGCTGCTGCTTGCCTACGTGCTGTGGACGTGGGCGATCGAGCGCCGGGGCGTCGGCCGCACCACGCCGTACCTGTTCCTGCTGCCGATGCTCACCGGCGTCTTCTCGGCGATCCTGACCGGGGAGCGCTTCGGCCCCGGCAAGGTCGCCGGCGCCGTACTGATCCTCGCCGGTACCGCAGTGGTACGGGTGCTCGGCGCGCGCTGGGCGCGACGGTAGACGGTGCTGGGTGCTGGGTGCGAGGGTTGCCCCGACCGTCACGCGCGAGGAGCGTGGCGACGCGCCGTTTTCGGCGTCGCACCCAGCACCCAGCACCTGACGAAGACGGGAGGATGCGATGGGATACGCGATCCGGGTCGGTGAGGGCACGAAGGTCGATCTCGCGGGCATCCCGACGGCGCAGGACGGCGGGTTGACGAAGGACGAAGGGCACGCCCGGTTCGAGGCGCTGGCCGCAGAACTGGGGGACCTGCAGGAGTTGCTGTACGCCGCCGGCGACGTCGCGCTGCTGGCGATCTTCCAGGGGATGGACACGTCGGGCAAGGATGGCGCGATCCGCCACGTCTTCCGCGACATGGACCCGCAGGGGGTTCGGGTGTCGGCGTTCCGCGCGCCGACGCCGCTGGAACTGGCGCACGATTTCCTCTGGCGGGTCCACCGCGAGGTTCCGGAGAAGGGGATGGTCGGGGTCTTCAACCGTTCGCACTACGAGGCCGTCCTCGTCGAGCGGGTGAAGGACATCGTGCCGGAGAAAACCTGGGAGGCGCGCTACGCCCACATCAACGCCTTCGAGCGGCTGTTGGCCGACGAAGGCACGATTGTCCTGAAGTTCTTCCTGCACATCTCCAGCGGCGAGCAGGAAGAGCGGCTGCGCGCCCGCGAACGGGACGTCACCAAGGCCTGGAAACTCAGCGCCGGGGATTGGGCCGACCGCGCGCACTGGGACGATTATCAGCGCGCCTACGCCGACGCCCTGTCGCGCTGCTCGACCGATGCCGCGCCGTGGTGGATCGTGCCGGCCGACCGCAAGTGGTTCCGCGACCTCGCCGTCGGCGAGGTCGTCCGCGATGCGCTCCTCCCCCTGCGCGACGGCTGGTTGGCGACGTTGCAGGCGCGCGGGGAGCGTGAGCTGGCGGAGATCGCGAGGATGCGCGCCGGGGATTCACGGGCCTGATCCGGCGTCGGGGTCGCAACGAGCGTGGGCGGGCCGGGTGCCGCCACCCCATGCAACGAACGGCCTCTCTGCCGGGCGGCCCCGACGACGTCATCCCGGGCTTGTCGAGGGATCTCGT
>JAFAEX010000271.1 GCA_023423795.1 Chloroflexota bacterium
CCCCCGGCCTGCGCCGCCTCGACCGCGTCCATCGCCTCCAGCGCCGCCGCTTCGGCTTCGGACTCGCCCTGCCGCGCCGCGTCGAGCGCGGCAGCGGCGGCCCGCAGCAACCCGGCAAGGTGGGCCGTTTGCAGCGTCCGCAGTTCGTCGCGCAGCCCGTGCCACTCGCGGGCTTGGCGCGCCTGCCGCTCCATCGTCTTCAGGCGCGGATCCAGTTCGGCCAGCAGGTCGGAGACGCGGGCGCTGTTGGCGTCGGCCTCGGCGAGGTTGCGCTGCGTTTCGGCGACCTTCAGCCGCAACCCGGCCAAATCCGCCGCGTGCTCGAACAGCGCCCTCCGCTCTTCCGGCTTCTGGCTGAGCGCGGCATCGACCAGCCCCTGCCCGACGACGACGTGGCTCTGCCCGAGCGAGGCGGTCAATTGGGCGACGTCCTTCAACCGCACCCGCTTGCCGTTGATGAGGTACAGGTTGTCACCGCCCCGCTCGGCGCGGCGGGTGATGGCGACCTCGGCGAAGTCGATCGGCAGCCAGCCTTCGCTGTTGTCGAAGGTCAGCGTCGCCTCGGCGAACCCGGCCGGGGCGCGCCCCTGCCCGCCGGCGAAGATGACGTCCTCGGTCTTCTTCGCCCGGATCGCGCTGGCGCCCTGCTCGCCCAGCACCCAGCGCACCGCGTCGGCGACATTCGACTTACCGCTGCCGTTCGGCCCGACGACGGCGGTGATGCCCGGTTCGAAGGTGAACACCGTCCGCGCCGCGAAACTCTTGAAGCCGACGACCTCCAGCCGCGTCAGCTTCGGGCTGCGCGGGGCCGGCTTGATGAGGGCGGGGCGGGCGAGCGTTTCGGTCATCGTGTCCTTCGGGAGGTGCTGGGTGCCGGGTGCTACGTGCTACGTGCTACGACGAACGTTCCGGGCGCCGAGAATGGTGGCCTCAATCAGTGCGAGTGGGTCGTGATGACGGCGGTTGTCCGATGGCTCCTGATACCGGCTACGCCCGCCCGGGGTTTCAACCCCGGGGTCCCCCAAGGCCGGGTCATCCTGGCAACCGCCATCAATCCCGGGCGGCTCTCGTCAGGGCGCTTCAGCGTCCTTTCCGTTTTCAGCCCGGTCCTTCAGGGCCGGGGCCATCGGGGCCACCGGGGCGATCGGGTTCGCCGGGCACGCCGGGCTCCCAACCGGTCCGCACGCGGCCCCTGCGTACCAATTGGGGGAACACGGCCGCGCGCAGCCACGATCCCGCGCCGTTCGTTCGTCCCAGCGTTGTACCATCGCGGCGCGGGGCGGCACAACGCCCGGCGCGGGCGGAGCGCGGGAGCGAGAGCGTGCGGCAGGCGAGCGGCAGGACGACGCGGATCGGTTCCTTGCGGCTCGGATTGTCCTCAGGCGCGCTCTACCCCGTCCCCACCGAGGACGTGCCGGCCCTCGCCGCCCGTCACGGCTTCACCGACCTCGAATTCGTGCTGCAAACCGCCGGTGAGTACGAACCCGCCTTCATCCGCGACCTCGGCACGCGCTGCGCCGACGCCGGCTGCCGCGTCCACGCCGTCCACGTCTGGACCGGACTGCACCCGGTCCTCTCCCCGTACCGGCGGCGGGCCGAGGAAGGGCGGGCGCTGCTGGAGCGGGCGATCGACGGCGCGGCGAACCTCGGCGCGCGCGTCCTCGTCTGGCACGGGCCGGAGCGCAAGCAGACCGACATCCCCGGCGGGCGCGAGGCGTTCATGCGGGTGGCCGGCGAGGTCGGCCGCTCCTGCGCCGCGGCGGGCATCGCGCTCGGGCTGGAGAACGTCTCGTGGTGCTCGCTGGCCACCACCCGCGAAGTGGCGGCGTTCGCCGGCCGCCTGCCGGAGATCGACCCCACCGGCCGCGCCGTCGGCTTCGTCTTCGATCCGTTCCAGGCGGCCGAGGCCGGGCAGAATCCCTTCATGCTGCTGGCCGCGATGGGCGAGCGCGTGCTGGACGTCCACCTCAGCGACCTGAAGGAGGGCGACGCCTCCGCCCGCCACCTGCCGGCCGGCGAGGGCGACCTGCCGTGGCCGGCGCTGCTGCGGGCGATCCACGGCGTCTACCGCGGCCCGATGATGCTGGAAGGCGTCGTCGGCGAACTGCACCAGCGGCTGGACCGCGTGCGCGACCACCTCGAACCGATCCTCGCCGACGTCGCGCGGGAAGAAGCGGACCCCTGCGCGGGTTTCCCGCCGCCGGGCGTGCTGGCCGGCATCCGCTGCTTCAACGCCCGCGAGTTCTACGACGCGCACGAGGTCATCGAGCACGAGTGGCACGCCGAGCGCCGCCCGGTGCGCCGCCTCTACCAGGGCATCCTCCAGATCGGCGTCGGTTTCCTCCACGCGCTGCGCGGCAACCACGCCGGCGCCCTGCTGCTGCTGGCGGATGGCATCGAGAAGACGGGCGAGTTCGCCCCGCGCTGCCTCGGCATCGAAACCGGGTTGCTGGCGCTGGAAGCGCAAGCCTGCCTCGACCGCCTGCGCGCCCTCGGCCCGGAGCGGCTGGCCGACTTCGACCACGACACGATCCCGACGATCCACTTCACCGAAGGGTCGCCGCCGGATGCGTGACGGGCGTGGGGCGGGAATGCTCGCCGTCGCCGGAGAGCCCGGGGCCAAAGCCGCCGGGCTGAGGCGACAAAGCCCGCTCAAGCGGGTTGCGGCGGACGGTTCCGTGAGCCGGCTTCAGCCGGGTTCGTCGCCTCAGCCCGGCGGCTTTGGCCCCGGGCTCTCCGGCGACGGCCCCGGGCGCTCCGGGCTTCCACCGGGCACGTCACGCGACACGCACCCGATCATGCCGTCTCCGCGTAACCCCGGTTTCGGCCTGGCCGCATCCCCGCCCCGCGTCACCGTCGTCGTCCCCACCTACAACGAGCGCCAGAACCTGCCCGACCTCGTCCGCCGCGTCCTCGCGCTCGGGCCGAGCTACGCCGTCCTCGTCGTGGACGACGGCTCGCCGGACGGCACCGGGCAGGTCGCCGAGGAACTCGCCGCCACCAACTCCGGGCGCGTCGCCGTCCTCCACCGCCCGCGCAAGGAGGGCATCGGCCCCGCCTACCTCGCCGGGTTCCGGCAGGCACTAGCCGGGGATGCCGACCTGGTCGCCCAGATGGACGCCGACCACTCTCACGACCCGGCCGACCTCGCCCGCCTCGTCGCCGCCGCGCGGGATGCCGACCTCGTCATCGGCTCCCGCTACGTGCCCGGCGGCGGCACCGAGGGCTGGAGCGCCTGGCGCCGCTGGCTCAGCCGCGGCGGCGGCCGCTACGCCCAGTTCGTGCTCGGCATCGGCATCGCCGACCTCACCGGCGGATTCAAGGTCTGGCGGCGGCAAACGCTGGAGCGGTTGGACTTCGCCGCCATCGCCGCCGACGGCTACGGCTTCCAGATCGAGACAACGGTGCGCGCCCTCCGCTCCGGCGCGCGCGTCGTCGAAGCCCCGATCACCTTCCACGAGCGCGCCGCCGGCCGCTCCAAACTCTCCCGCCGCATCGTCGCGGAGGCCGCCCTGCTCGTTTGGCGATTGCGCGCCGAGGGCCGCTAACGGCGGCCGCCCGTCCGGGCCGAACTCCAACCGAGCGGACGCCGTGACCGCGATTGCATGATCGACCCGGCCACCGGCGACGCCCGCTCGAGGTTGATGGAGTTTGATGGAGAGCGCTTTTCGGAACTGCCTCCGTCGTCATCCCGAGCCTGTCGCGGGATCTCGTCGTTAGCACCAATCCGGGGAAAACGAGATCCCGCGACAGGCTCGGGATGACGGGGAGGGCAACGCCCTCTCGGGCCTCCATCCCCGGGCGCCCGGCACTGGCCACATCCATCTCGCAACCGCCCGCATCGCGCCCATCAACCGCTTGCCATACATCCGCCCGTCAGCGCCCTTCAGGGTGCTTTCCATCCTCAGCCCGGTCCTTCAGGGCCGGGGAGGGCCGGGCCACGCCGGGCCGTCTCTTGACACGCCGCCCTCCCACTCCTATGGTTCATTACATCACTAATGAACCACCGAAGCACGAGGAACCCTGGTGTTCGACGACGGCAGCCCCATCTACCGCCAGATCGCCGGCCGCATCAAGGCCGACATCCTCAGCGGCGCCCTCAACGCTGACGAGCAGGTCATGTCCACCAACCAGTACGCCGCCTTCTACCGGATCAACCCCGCCACCGCCGCCAAGGCCTTCCAGCACCTCGTCGATGAGGGCGTCCTCTACAAGAAGCGCGGCATCGGCATGTTCGTCAGCCCCGGCGCGCCCGGCGCCCTGCGCGCCGACCGCCGCGACCGCTTCTTCGGCGAGGTCGTGGACCCGATGGTGGACGAGGCCCGCGCCATCGGCATCCCGCTCGACGACGTGATCGCCCGCATCCACCACCGCGCTACGGAGGAAGACCGATGACCATCGGCATCGCAACCGACGACCTGCGGCTGCGCTACGGCGACGTGGCCGCGCTCGACGGCATGACCTTTTCGCTCGCCGGCGGCCGCATCCACGGCCTGCTCGGGCGCAACGGCTCCGGCAAGAGCAGCCTGCTCTCCATCCTGGCCGGGTTCCGCATGCAGACTTCCGGCGTCGCGCACGTCGGCGGCCAGCCGCCCTTCGAAAACGGGGCCGTCACCCGCCAGGTCTGCCTGATCCGCGAGGCCGGCGACGTCGCCGACGAGGACGAGCCGGTTTCCGAAGCGCTCGCCTTCGCCGCCTACCTGCGCCCGCACTGGGACGCCGCCTGGGCCGCGTCCCTGCTGGACCGCTTCGGCCTTTCGCCGAAGACGAAGGTCAAGACGCTTTCGCGCGGGCAACGCTCCGCCCTCGGCGTCACCCTCGGGCTGGCCAGCCGCGCCCCGCTGACGATGTTCGACGAGTCCCACCTCGGGATGGACGCCCCGACCCGCTACGCCTTCTACGACGCGCTACTCGCCGACGTCATGGACCATCCGCGCACGGTGGTCGTCTCCACCCACCTGGTCGAGGAAGCCAGCCCGCTCTTCGAGGACGTGCTGATCATCGACCGCGGGCGCGTCGTGCTGCACGAGGAGGCCGACGCCCTGCGCGCCCGCGGCGCGGCCGTCACCGGCCCGGCGGCCGCCGTCGATCGCGTCGTCGAGGGCCTGACCGTACTGGACGAAAAGCGCCTCGGCGACACCAAGGCGGTCGTCGTCTACGGCCGGCTGGACGAGGCCCGCCGGGGCGCCGCCCGCGCCGCCGGGCTCGACCTCGGCCCCGTCCCGCTGCAGGACCTGTTCGTCCACCTCACCCGACCCAACCCCGCCGGAGGCGCGTCATGACCCGATCCGTCGAAACCCGCTGGGCGACCGCCCGCTACCTGCTCGGGCAGATGCTGCCGTTCGCGCTGCTGGTCTGGCTGGGGACGCTCGCGGTCGCCGCGGTCGTCACCGTCGCCGTGGCGTTCTTCGGCGAGATGTTCCCCAGCGCCTGGGACGTCGTGATGCAGATCGCGCGCTGGTTCGTCGCCGGCATCGGCTGGTACGTCACCTTCACCCTGCTGCCGAGCCACGTGGCCTACGGGCAGACCCGCCGCGCCTTCCTGCGGCAGGCCGTGCCGTTCGCGCTGGTGGCGACCACGGCGTTCGCCGCGCTGGCGGTCGCCGGGGTCGCGCTGGAAGGGCTCCTCCACCGCGCGATGGGCTGGCCGCTGGGGATCGACGCCGGGCGGATCTTCGCCGGGCCGGACCAGGCCGCGCTCGTCTTCGCCGCCGTCTGGATCCAGTTCGCCGCCTGGCTGCTCGCCGGCGGGCTGGTCGGGGTCGCCGGCTACCGCGACGACGGCTCGCTGCTGGCCGCCATCCCGGTGGCGCTGCTCGCGGTCTCCTTCGCCGGGCTGGCGGTCGCTCCCGACGGCCTTCCGTTCCTCGACCGGCTCCTGGGCGCGCTCACGATCCCGACCGGCCTCGCGGTCGCGCTCTGGCTGGCCGGCTGCCTGCTGGCGGCCGGGGTGACCTGGATCATCGCCCGCGACATGCCGCTCCGCACCCGCCCGGCCTGACGCGCCGGCCTCGTTTGGTTCCCATAGGCAGGGAGGATTCGTCCATGATCCCACCCGTCGCCACCCCGCCAGGACGCATGACCCGACGCGCCGTCGCCCGACTCGTCGCCGGCGGCCTGGCCCTCCGCGCGCTCGGCCCCGCGAACGTCGCAGGGCGTCAGGCCACGCCCGCGGCCGAACCCATGACCACGACCGCGATCGAGCACGTGACGGTGCTCCCGATGACCGGGGAGGCGGCCATCCCCGACGCCACCGTGGTGATCGACGGCGGCCGGATCGCCGCCATCGCCACCGCGTCCGACGCGGCCGTGCCGGAGGGCGCGGCCCGGATCGACGGAACCGGCAAATGGATGCTCCCCGCGTTCACCGACATGCACGTCCATTTCGTGTCGGAGCATTACCCCGACCTTGGGTACGGCCCGGTGGATTCGCTCGCGCCCTACGTTGCCAACGGCGTGCTGCGGGTCGCCAACCTGGCGTCCGACGAGCATACGAACGCGCTGCGGGACGAGGTCGCGGCGGACGGCCTGCTTGCGCCGAGGATCGTGACGGCCCGCATGGTCGATGGCGACCCTCCCCTTCGTGGCCCCGAGGTCGCGACGCCGCTGCGAACGCCGGCGGAGACCCGCGCGGCCGTTTCGGAGATCGTCGCGGCGGGGTACGACCTGATCAAGGTCTACAGCGGGCTCGACCTCGAGACCTACCACGCGCTGCTGGAGGAAGCCGGCGCGCAGGGCATCCGCGTCGTCGGCCACCTGCCGGACCGGGAAGCGGCCGCCGCCGAGGCGGTCGTGCCCGGTCTCGCACTCGTCTCCCACGCCGAGGAATTCGCGTTCCGCCCCGGCGGGCAATCCGACGCCGCGATCGCGGAGTACGTGGAATTGGCGAGCGCGGCCGGGACCGGCCTCATCTCGACCCTCTTCCTCGACGAGCAGTTGCTGGCCCAGACCCGCGACCCGTCGATGCTTGCCGGCGTCGAAGGGCTGGCGTTGGTCAACCCGGTGGAGTTGCCGTTCTGGTTCGAGGAAAACCACTACACCGCGGCGACGAGCCCGGAGCGGATCGCTCACCTCGAAGCGATCGTCGATTTCAACCGGAGGCTGGTCAAGGCGTTCGTCGATGCCGGCATCCTCGTGCTGGCGGGAACCGACAGTTTCATCCCCGGCGTCGTCGGCGGGTACGCGCTGCACGAGGAGTTGGGAGCGCTGGCGCGGGCCGGGCTCACCACGGACCAGGTCCTCCAATCGGCAACCGTCGATCCGGGGCGGTGGCTCGGCGATCCCGAACGGAACGGCACGGTGGAAGTCGGGCAACGCGCCGACCTGGTGCTCCTCGACGCCGACCCGCGCGAGGACATCACCAACACCCGGTCCATCGCCGCGGTCGTGCTGGACGGCCGGGTCCTCCCGCGCCCCGAACTGGACGCGCTGATGGCCGATCTTGCCGAGCGCTACGCACCCGTGCGGGAGTGGTTCTCGCCGCAGGCGACCGAGATCCTGCAGGATCGCTGAGCGTCGGCCGCCCGACCCGCGCCCGCCGAAATCGCGGCGACGACGCCCCACCGGCGGATTCGCAGGCCCGATGTCGATTCCGGCGTTTCCCGCTCGACTACCGTGCAGAAGCGGGGCGCGAACCGGTCGCGGCCCGCCCGACGACGCCGGCGCGGCCGGGGTCAAACGATGAGGAGAACGGCATGGCCGGCACCAGCACCTACCTGCTCTTCGATCGCTCCACCGAGGACGCGTTCAATTTCTACAAGTCCGTCTTCGGGACCGAGTTCACCGACCCCATCATGCGCCACGGCGACGTGCCAACCGAGGACGGCCAGCCGCAACTGAGCGACGAGGACAAGAACCTGGTCATGAACGTGGCCCTGCCCCTCCCCGGCGGCCACCTGCTAATGGGTTCGGACATGCCCGCCTCGATCGGCTTCCACCTGAAGCCGGGCAACGACGTCCAACTCGGCATCCACACAGATACCCGCGCCGAAGCCGACCGCATCTTCTCTGCACTCTCCGACGGCGGCACCGTGCAGGACAATCTCCAGGAGATGTTCTGGGGCGACTACTACGGCGCGCTCACCGACCGCTTCGGCGTCCAGTGGTACGTCAACACCAGCAGCAAGGCGTAGCGTCGGCATTCCGCCCCCGCTCTATCGTCATCCCGAGCTTGTCGAGGGATCTCGTCGCTCCTCGACTCCTCGACT
>JAFAEX010000284.1 GCA_023423795.1 Chloroflexota bacterium
CCCGCGGCCTGTTCGGCATGGCGGCGGGCGGCGTGGCCGCCGCGTCCGCCCCGGCGGCCGGCGCCAAGGCGGCGCGCTGCAAGAAGGACGGCGATTGCCCCGGCTGCGCCTCCTGCAACCGCAAGAAGGGCAAATGCGTCAACCGCTGCCCGAAGGGGAAGCGCTGCCGCGACGGGCGTTGCGTCGCCGATCGCGCCTGCACCAGCGCCAACCAGTGCGGCGCGTGCGAAACCTGCGCCGCCGGCCGCTGCGAGCCCGATCCGGCGACGGACGGCAAGGCGTGTAGCGGCTGCCTCGTCTGCGCCAACGGGACATGCGGCGTCCCCAGCAACGACCGCTGCGAGGACGACGAGATCTGCCGCCCCGCGACCGGCACCTGCTGCGCCAAATGCGTGAACGACCGCTGCTGCAAGGTCGGCGAGGCCTGCATCGATCCCGGCATGTTCGGCGCCAACTCCTGCTGCGACACCGCGCGCAACACGCCCTGCGGCTCCAACGGCGACGGCACGTTCGCCCAGTGCTGCTCCAACCGCAACGAGGAGTGCTGCAACGGCGAGTGCGTGCCGAAGGGCGAATGCTGCCGCGGCGCGCGTCTGGCGGCCGGCACGCACTGCTGCCCGCCGAAGACCATCCCCTGCGGCAAGGACTGCTGCGACTCCCGCACCGAGCGGTGCCACAACGGGCGGTGCCAGGAAACCTGCTCGACCAACACCACGTACACCTCGCCGTGCGACGACGGCGTCAACCACTGGTGCTGCCGCCCGGAGTACGCCACTTGTTGCTCCATGTCCGGCAATCCCCACTGCTGCAAGGCGTAGGCCGGGCCGCCCATCCGCGGTCAGCCAACCGGTCACGCCGGTGCATCGGACCTCACCGAGCGCGCGGCCGGAAACGGTCGCGCGCTCGGTGCATGGTGTTCGTGGAACGCAATGTGCAGCAGGAATGGGCTGGGTACGCGAAGCCTGTTGGAGGCCGCCGACCCGAGGACGTCGGGCGCCCCGGCGCGGCCCTCGAACCGTCCCTGCCGAACGCATCCCGATTCGTCCCGCTCGCCGGGCCAGCGTTCGGCCGCATCCCCATCACCGATTGCGCGGACGTTGGCTGGTTCCGGCACGCCCCGGGGCCTCGACGAGGCATTCCCCTCCGCGTTCCCGTGCCTCGGCGATGGGGGAGGAGCACCCCATGAACCAGACGGCCCCACGACCCGAACGCACCGTCGAGACGTTGACCGCCGTCGCCATCGCCGGTCAGGTCGCCCTGCTGGCGAGCGCGCTGCTGCTCCCGTTCGTTTCGGACTATGGCTGGATCGGCGACACCATAAGCGAACTGGCGACTGGCCGGTTCGGCGTCCTCCAGACCGCCGCCTTCGTCCTCGCCGGGGTCGGGACGCTCGCCCTCGCCGTCGTCATCCGCCGCCTCACCGCCGGCGCGTGGGGATCGGTCGTCGGTTCGCTGCTGGTGGGCATCTACGGCCTGGGCTCGATCCTGGTGGCCATCTTCCCGACCGATCCGATCGACGACCCGGCGGACGTGTGGGCGCAATCGACCACCGGCACGATCCACGCCCTCGTGGCGCTCGTCAGTTTCGTCGGCATGGTCGTCGCCATGTTCGTCCTGCTGCGGACGTTCCTGCAGGAACCCCGCTGGCGGGCCCGGACGGGCTGGTGGATGGGGCTCTTCCCGGCTGCCGCCCTCTCGCTGCTGTTCGCCCAGTCCGAAGGGCCGCGGGTCGGCCTCATGCAGCGGATGCTGGTCGCCGTCATCGCCGCCTGGATCGTCGTGGTCGCGCTTCGCGCGCGGTCGATCGCTGCGGCGGAGGACGACGACCTGGCCGACCGGCTGGTGGACCGGCCTCCGACGCACCGCGCGGCGAAGCGGGGCGCACCGCATCAGCAGCCGGGACGGGCGTCCCGGGCGTAATGCTGGCGCGGAGCATCGAAAGGGAAACGTGGTCTCCTTTCATGGCTCCGCGAACTCGGAAAGCGATCTTGCGAAGTTCCGGACCCAGCGCATGACGCCGGCAATCTCCAATGGTCGGAGTCAGTGGTCACGTCGGCGCGCGCCAGGCCCGCGCCGCGCCCAGCATCGCCACCGCGCCGAAGGCGGCGGCCGCCGCCAAGCCCCAGAACACCGGCTCGTAGCCGCCGAACCGGGCGACGGCCAACCCCGTGCCGAACGGGGCGATGGCCTGTGCTCCGACCAGCGCGAAGGCCATCGTTCCGGCGATGGCGCCGAAGTGGGCCCGACCGTACCGCTCGGCCAGCATCGCCGGGCGCAGCAACGTCATCGCGCCGCGCCCCGCGCCGAGCAGCAGCACCGCCGCGCCGACGACCGCCACGCCCCGCCCGACCACCAGCAGCGCCAGCGCCCCGGACTGCAGCGCCAGGACCCCAGCCGCCAGCGTCACCTGCGAGACGCGGCCCCCGAACGCGATCAACGCGATCCGCGCCAGCACTTGCGCCGCGCCGATGGCGCCGGTGGCCGCCGCCGCGAAGGCCGGGTCATCGCCGCGCGCCAGCAGGAAAGGGATGAGCGCGATACCGACCGACACCGTCGTGAGCGTTCCGGCGAAGAAGGCCGCCGTCATCCACCAGAACGCCGGGTCGCGCACCGCGGCCGCGGGCGCCGCGCCATCGGGTTCGGGCCGGGGAGCGGCATCGTCCTGCTCGTGGGGCGCGACGCCGTCCGGCACGAGGCCGAGATCCTCCGGGCGGCGGCGGAGTACCAGCACGTGGGCGGGGATGGTTACGAACGCCAGCAACGTGGCCAGCGCCGCCAGCGCGCCGCGCCAGCCGTGCGCCTCGACCAGCGCGTTCGCCAACGGCAGGAAGATCGTGCTGGCGAACCCGGCCACGACCGTCAGCAGCAGGAACGCCCGTGGCCGGTCGCGCACGAACCAGCGGGTCAGCGTGGCGAAGGCCGGCTCGTAGAGCGTGGCCGCCATCGCCAGCCCGATTCCGGCCCAGATCAAGTAGAAGGCGGCCAGGTTTTCGACCTGCGACCACGCCAGCACCATCGCCGATCCCAGCACCGAGCCGGCCATCATCAATACTCGCGGTCCGTGCCGGTCCAGCCAGTGCCCGACGAACGGCGCGGCCAGTCCGGCCACCAGCAGCGCCAGCGAATAGGCCCCGGTGATCTGGGGAGCCGACCACCCAAGATCGGCCTGCATCGGGGTCAGGAAGACGGCGAAGGCGTAGACGAGGACGCCGTAGGAGGCCGTCTCGGTCACGGCGAGCGTGCCCGCGATCGCCCAGCCGTAGAAGGGACGGGCCGTTCGATCGCGCGGATTGTTCGGGAACCGGACCATTCCACCCTCCGCGCCGGCGTCGTCGAGCCCGGCGAGGTGGGTCCGCTCGCCCGCGCACGACGCCGAGCGCCGTGCCGCCGCCCGTCATCCAGTCTCTGTCTCGCGGCTGCCGACGTGCCGCGCGTCATTGGGCGAGCATCGGCATCGCCCCTGGAGAACGCCCACCCCTTGACGCCGCCCGCATACTACCGGAAAATCGCGATACTCCGATATCGATAGACGGAGAGCACGAGATGACGCCGGATGATCTGGACCTCAGTGCCGCCGAAGGGCGCGCGATCCGGGCGGTGCGGGCGCTGGCGAACCCGGCCCGCTTCCGCATCGTGGCGATCCTGGCCGAGCGCAAGGACCCCTCGGCTGGTCAACTTGCCGCCGCGGTGGGCCTGGCGCAATCCACCCTCTCCGAGCACCTGTCCGTGTTGCGCGAGGCGGGGTTGGTCCAGTCCAGCGGCGAGGGACCTGCTCGCGCCTATTGCCTCGATCCCTCGGTTCTGGATTTCCTGGCCGCGTTCCTGGCCGGGCTGGGGTGCCGTGCCCGTTCGTGGGAGGACCTGGTGGTGGAGACGCGCGGCAACGGCGGGCTGGAGATCCGAGACGCGGCCATCGCGGACGCTCCGGCCATCGCCCGCATCTACAACCAGGGGATCGAGGACCGCGTCGCCACGCTGGAAACCCAAACCCGCTCCGCCGAGGAGCGCGCCGAATGGCTGGCGGCGCGGTCCGCCCGCCACCCGGTGCTCGTCGCCGCCGACGGGCAGGGCGCGGTCGTCGGCTGGGGATCGCTCAACCAGTTCAACCCGCGCCCGGCCTACGACCACGTCGTCGATTTCTCGGTTTACGTGGCGCGGGAGCAGCGCGGCAAGGGCATCGGGGACGCCCTGCTCGGCGCGCTGGAAGCGCGGGCGCGCTCGCTCGGCTACCACAAGATGGTCCTTGCGGCGTTCCCCACCAACGCGCCGGGTATGCGCCTCTACGAGCGCCACGGCTTCGCGCAGGTCGGCATCTACCACCAGCAGGGGATGCTCGACGGCCGCTGGATCGACGTCGTCGTGATGGAGAAACTGCTCGCCTGATCCGGCCAGATGCGCGCCACCTGTCAGCGCGGCCCGATGGCGGTCGCCGGATCGATTCGGCAACCGCCATCATCCCCGAGCGTCCTTCGCGCCCTTACCGCAACCCGCGGAAGAACGCCCGCACGTCATCGACGAGCAGGTCCGGTTCCTCCAGCGCCGCGAAGTGGCCGCCGCGGTCGAACTCGGTCCAGCGGGCGAGGTTCGGGTTCTCCTGCTCGGCAAGCGTCCGCGAGGGTGGCGCGATCTCGCGCGGGAAGTTCGCCACGGCCACCGGGACCGTGCACGCGCTCGGCATGCCCCACGACGCGCTCGCCGCCCGGTAGATGTTGGCCGAGGACCCGGCCGTGTTGGTGAACCAGTAGAGCGACACGTTGGCCAGCAGGGTATCGCGGTCGATGGCCGCTTCCGGGTCGAAGTCCGAATCGGTCCATTCGGCGAACTTCTCGACGATCCAGGCCAGTTGCCCCGCCGGCGAATCGGCCAGCGAGAACGCGAGGGTCTGCGGCCGAGTGGACTGGATCGCCATGTAGCCGGACTGCTCGTACTCGTAGCGGTTGTAGTCTGCTTCGAGCCGTTGCAGTTCCTCCGCCGGCACGGCGGCTCGCCCGTCCGGGTCGGTCGGCGGGAAGGTCAGCAGCATGTTGAGGTGGACGCCGATCACCCGCTCCGGCGCGAGGATGCCCAGTTCGCGGGAAACTCCGGAGCCCCAGTCGCCGCCCTGCGCGCCGAAGCGTTCGTATCCGAGGCGGGTCATCAACGCGGCCCAGGCTTCGGCAATACGCGTCGTGTTCCAGCCGCCGTCGCTCAACGGCGTGGAAAAACCGAACCCCGGCAGCGACGGGGCGACGACGTGGAACGCGTCCGCCGGGTCGCCGCCGTGGGCGCGCGGGTCGGCCAGCGGCCCGATGACGTCGAGGAATTCGACCACCGAACCGGGCCAGCCGTGGGTGAGGACCAGCGGGGTGGCGTCCGGCTCCGGCGATCGGACGTGAAGGAAATGGACGGTCTGCCCCTCGAGTTCGGTCACGAACTGTGGGAACGCGTTGAGCCGCGCTTCTTGCGCCCGCCAGTCGAACCCGGTACGCCAGTAGCCGGCGAGGTCCTTCAGGTATTCGACCGGAACCCCGGCGCTCCATCCCTCGACCGGGAGTTGCTCAGGCCAGCGGGCACGGGCCAGCCGGTCGCGCAGGTCGGCGAGGTCGTTGTCGGAGATTTCGATGCGGAACGGGCGAATCGTGTCGTTCATGGGCCTCCCCGTCGTGTGGGCGCCGGATCGGCGCCCCGGTTTCCTCCCGCGCTTTCGTGCGGTGGAACCATGGTAGGGTCGAAAATAGGCCAATTCACGACCTAGATTCGCGGTATCGTTTCCGGCATGAGCGATACCCCTGGCCGCTTGCTGGCCCTCCTCTCCCTGTTGCAGACGCCGCGCGAGTGGCCCGGCAGCGAACTGGCCGACCGCCTCGGCGTCAGCCCGCGCACGATCCGCCGCGACATCGACCGCCTGCGCGACCTCGGCTACCCGGTCGAGGCGACGCTGGGCGTTGCCGGCGGCTACCGGCTGGTGGCGGGCGCCGCGATGCCGCCGCTGCTGCTCGACGACGAGGAGGCGGTCGCCATCGCGGTCGGGCTGCGGACGGCGGCGGTCAACCCGGTGTCCGGCATCGAGGAAGCATCGGCGCGCGCCCTGGCCAAACTGGGGCAGGTGCTGCCCGCGCGCTTGCGCCGCCGCGTTGCGTCCCTCGAAGCGGCCACCGACACCATCGCCGAGGAGCGAGGGCCGCGGGTCGATCCCGAAGCGCTGGCGACGCTGGCCGCCGCGATCGCCAACCGCGAGCGCGTGCGTTTCGCCTACCACGCCTTCGGCGGCGAAACCCGGCGCGAGGTCGAGCCGCACCGGCTGGTCGCCGCCTGGCGGCGCTGGTACCTCGTCGCCTGGGACCCGGCCCGCGACGACTGGCGCGTGTTCCGCATCGACCGCATCGAGCGGCTCGCCGCCGTCGGCGGGCGCGTGGTTCCGCGCGACCTGCCGGCCGAGGACGCCGCCGCCTTCGTGATCGAGCGATTCAGCCAGCAGTCGCCGTCCTTCCGCGCGGTGGCCACCCTCCACGCCCCGGTTGCGGACGTCGCCGCCCGCATCGCCGGCCCCGGCGACGAGGTCGAGCCGATCGACGGGCGGACGTGCCGCCTCCGCACCGGCATCGACACCCCGGATTGGCTCGCGCTCCGCCTGCTCTCGCTCGGGGTGGATTTCGAGGTGCAGGACCCGCCCGAGGTCCGCGCCTCCCTGCGGCGGGTGGGCGAGCGGGCGCTCCGGGCCGCATCCGTCCCGGAGCACGGGTAGCGCTGCCTGCCCCTGACCGAGCCGCCATGCGCGCCCGCCGGTCGCTGATGGCGGCTGCCGGGTTGATGAAACCGCCGCCATCCGCCCGAGGATGATGTTCGGGGCGACGGGTACGGCGTCCGTCCGGGTTTGCGGTCGGGCATGGGTGCGTGCGTCGTGCCCAACCGTGGACGTGATTCGTTCCCGGAACCGGGGAATCATGGCGGTTGCCAAGGAGATGCGGCGACCGGAGACGCCCGGTGTTGATGGCGTTTGTTTATCTGATCCGGATATCGGCCCAGCGGCGGGCGCGATGGTGGCGGTTGCGAACATACCCCGGCCATCGGGACGCCCGGGGTTTCAACCCTCACCTTTACCCACATCTCGAAATTGGTGAAAATCCTCCGGTGATCGGGGCGAAAAACGGCTCGATCCGTCACTCGGCCGGTGCCCGCTCGTCGCGGGGCGTTGCCCGAACTTCGGCAAACCTTGGCAGATCCTGCCCTCGGGCACCGGCCAAACGACCGCTCGGACGCCTGGCGAAAGATGTGGGTAAAGGTGAGGGTTTCAACCCCGGGCGGGCGATGCCGGTGTCCGCATCAATTTCGCAACCGCCATCATCGCGCCCGCCACGCCGATGCCCGGATTATTCTGGCAAACGCCATCAACCCGGGGCGTCCCGTGGCCTGGGTGTTTTGGCAACCGCCATCCCCCGTCGCCGCCCTCGACAGCGACGCCCTCTCCGGTGCAGAGTCCCGGCACGCCCGGCGGCGGGAACGCGCACGCGCCGGGCGGCGTACCGATGGTGAGACCTCGGCAAACGGGAGCGTGGCCGCCACGCCGGAGGGCATGGCACGGCCCCTGCCCAGTGACACCCGGAACCGCGCCGCGGGAGGCGGAAACCTTGGCCGTTCGCGTTCGCCACGCCCACGTCGTTTGCGACCCCGGGGACTTCCCGATCGAGGATGCCCCGGGCTGGGCGCACCGGGCCTGGCGCCGCATCCTCTGCTCGTGGCCGGTGCGCGGCTACCGCGACGCCAACGGCAGCCGCCTCGTCGCCGTCATCGCCTTCAACGCCCTCGTCGCCCTCGTGCCGACCCTGCTGTTGCTGACCGCCACGGCGGGGCTGGCGCTGCGCGACGACACGGCGTTCGAGGCGGCGGTGGACGCCATCCTCGCCGCCTTCCCGGACCGCACCGCCGGCGAGGCGCTGGACGCCGTGATCTCCGTCCGCAGTTACCCGGGCTGGATCGGCGCGGTCAGCCTGCTCGGCTTCCTGTGGATCGGGACCACGTTCGCCGACGCCGTCGCCCACTGCCTCAACCGCGTCCACGGCGTCCCCGATTGCGGCTACGTCTGCACCCGGCGCAAGGGGTTTGCGGTCGTGCTCGGCGTGGCCGGGCTGTTCCTCGCCGCGGTCGCCGCCGGCTTGCCGACGCTGCTGGCCGGACCGGGCGAGCCGCCGATCACGGGGCCGGACCCGGTTCCCGGGACCGCGCCCGCCGCCCGGCCGTTCCTGGCGGCGTTGGTCGGCGCGGTCGATATCGCCCGCATCCCCGGCTACGCGGTCGCCTTCGTCGTGGCCGCCGCGCTCTTCCTGATGCTCTACCGCGTGCTGCCGAACGCCGGTCAGCGGCTCGGCGACGTCTGGCCCGGCGCGCTGGTGGCCGGCGCGCTCTTCGTGCTGCTGGGGCAGGTGTTTCCGGTCTACCTGCACCTGACCGGCGGCCTGAACCGTTTCGGGGTGGCGTTCGGGTTGGCTTGGCTGCTGGTGACGTGGTTCGGCGCGCTGGGGCACGTGCTGCTGTTCGGCGCGCACGTCAACGCCACCCGCCTCCGCCGGCGGCAGCGCCGGGACGCGGCGGCGTCACCGTCGCCCATCGGCGCAACGGCGCCGTCCCGCGCCGACGCCGCGCCCACGGACCGGCGGCGCATCGCCTGATTGGCGCCTGTTGCGGAGCCCCGCCACGGTCACGCACCCCGTCATCCCGGGCCGGTCGGGGGATTTCGGGCACGAGTCGAGGCGCGACGAGATCCCTCGGCGAACTCGGGATGACGACAGGGGCGCTCCGGAACGCGCAGGCAGCAGGCCGGCGCGGCGCGACGGCTCGGGCGTGGTGCGCCGGGTTCCGGCGAATGCCAGAAGCGCCAAGGCATCGGAGGAGCGGGCGCGATGATGGCGGTTTGCGCAAGAGACCCGGCCACGGGAACGCCCGGGGTTTATGGTGGTTGCCAACATAGTTCGGGCATCGGCGTGGCGGGCGCGATTCATCGCGCCCCTACAGCGGGCGGCGCCGTCGCCATGTGTAGGGGCGCGATGATGGCGGTTGCCAAAATAGGGCGGCGACCGCCCGTTCTCAGCCCCGGAGGGGCTTCGTTTTCGTAGCCCGGGGTTGAAACCCCGGGCGGTCGTGGACGGTGGCCGGATCAATTTGGCAACCGCCATCATCGCGCCCGTCCATGGGCCGGTGTCCGGATCACATAGGCAACCGCCATCAACCCCGGGCGGGCGTGGGCGGTACCCGCGCGAAAAAGCAACCGCCATCTACCCCGGGCGGGCGTGACGAGCGTTCGGATCGACAAGGCACCCGCCATCATCGCGCCCGCCGATGGGCAGATATCCGGATCGAACACGTAAACGCCAGCGTCGGCGGGTACCGGACGAACCCGAGTTTATTCGGTATTTATTCGGTATTGTTTCGCCGTTTATTCGGCGGCGGTTTTGCCGTAACCATGCGGAAACCGGGTTTCTTCGGCATCCGCCCCACGCTCTCCTCACGGCGCGGCCACACGCCGCACCACGCCGCACCACGCCGGGACCACGGTTCGGGCGCATCCGGCACGGGGTTCCGGCCACTGCGCGTTGGGGGAGGTCCGAACAAACCCCGATTCGCCCGCAACGGCGCGTACGTTCGCGGAGCGCCGCGACCGAAAAAAACGCCGAATAAATACCGAAAAAATACCGAACAAATGCTGTCGCGGGTGCGGCGTGGAGCCCGGTTGGGTCCCGTGCCCGGAGGCCAAGGCTTCGGCGGGACCGAAAACACTCGCCCGGAACCCGGATCAGGGGTTGGCCGGCGGCGCGAGTTCCGCAAGCGCGTCGAGCATCTCGATCGGCGGGCAGAAATCCTCGTCGAGGATCAGGCAGTCCGCCTGCGCCTGCGCCAGCGACCGCACGCCCGCGCCGCGTACGCCGTTGGGGCCGTCCACCTGCAGCCGCACCAGGTCGCTGCCGATCCGAGCCACCACCAGCACGCCGCGCACCGTCCCGCTGGCGGGGTCGTCGTACTCGTACACCCACTCCCGCGACTCTTCGCCGATGGTCTCGGCGGACAGGAACTCCTCGACGTCGAAGTACCCCGGCCCGAGGTCGTCGGTGATGCTCTTGAGCGCGGCGGAGGCTTGCTCCGGGCTTGCGTAGTGGTCGAGCCAGGCGACGTAGAGCGGCAAGTCAAGCGGGTCTCCGTCCCCAATCGGCGTCCAGTAGAGGTAGGTGTCGATCGGCAACACGGTGCCCGGGCGCGGCTCCGGTTCGATCGTCGGGGTTTCGATCCCGGCTTCGAGGGCGGAGACGATCTCGGCGAAGGTCGGCTCGGACTGGCCATCCTTGCGGACGTAGAAGTCGCGCAGCCGCCCCGCCTCGATCCACTGGTCCGACGGGAACAGCCGCAGCGTCCGCAAGCCGATGCCCTGCACGCCGCCGGCGCGGGACCGTTCGAGTTTCTCCAGCAGGACCTCCGCCATCCGCTCGGCCGTTTCCAGATCGGGTTCGACGTTGCGGTAATCGACGAGCGTCACCTCGCCGATGATCGGGCCGGTCAGGAACGACAGTTCCAGCCGCTGGAACGGCTCGCCGGACAGTTGTTCGGTTCCGCTCGACCGGGTCACCTCCGAGCGGTTGCCGAAGGCGCGGGTGCCGGGGATGTCCTCGCCGGGCACGTCGTCGCGCTCGTCCTCGTTGTAGGTGAACGCGGCAGCGGCGCCCTCCGGGGTGGTGAACTCGGTCACCGACGTCGTCACCCGGGTGTCGGCATCGATCAGGCCGGAGCGGCGGAACACCAGCGGCACCCGCGGCGTCAACAGGCTGCCGACGTAGCGGGCGCGGAACCCGGTGTCGCGGTAGGCCGCGAGGCGCTCTGCCGCCGCCACCGAGTCGCCGTCGGCCTGGGTGAGCGCGTCGGTCTCGGCGGTCCGGAGCGAGGACTGGTTGGCCAGCCCGTAGCCGGGCAGGCCGAGGTCTTCGAGGTCCGATGGCGTCAGCGTCACCGACGCCATGTCGAAGGGGCGGGCCGGCGGAGGATCGGTGGCCTGCCCGCCGGCCGCGGCCGGGATGGCGATGGCCAGGATCGAAGCCGCGGCGAGGAGCGAATGCAGGATGCGGCGCATGGAGTTCCTCCGCTGGGAACCGATGTCGCGACGTTCGGCCCGACCGTGCGCGCGGCTCCCCGAAGGTTCGGGGATGGCCGCGCGCATTGTCGCCGCCGTGGGTCGAACCGGCATGGCTAGTCGAGGGCGACGCAGATGACGTAGGCGGTGACGGATGCCGAGCCGCTGAACAAGGCGTAGTTGGCCGTCACGGTCCAACTGGTCGGTGTCGCACCCGTGTTGGTCTGCGTCGGCCCGCTTTCCGAGATGCTCACGACGCCGTTGGTGCGGACGCCGCCGCCGATCGCGACCTCGCCGTTGCCGCAGTTGGCCGTCACCGTCCGGACCGGGTTGTTGTTCGTGACCGTGGCCGAGCCGCCGGAGCGCACCTGGACCGAGACCGCGAGGGACGACCCCGCCGGTCCGGTCGGCCCGGCAGGCCCGGTCGGGCCTGCCGTCGTGCTGCGGGCGCCGGTCGGGCCGGTCGGTCCCGCCGGACCCTGCGCGCCGGATTGGCCGGGCTGGCCCTGCGGACCTTGCGGCCCCTGCGGGCCCTGCTGCCCTTGCTGTCCCGGCTGGCCGGGTTGTCCTTGCGGGCCTTGTTGGCCGGTTTGCCCCGGTTGCCCTTGCGGACCCGATTGCCCGGTCGGCCCCGCAGGCCCCTGCGGACCCTGCGGCCCCGGAGGTCCTAGCGGTCCCTGCGGGCCTTGCTGGCCCGGTTGGCCCGCCTGCCCCGTTTCGCCACGCGCTCCCTGCTGGCCCGCCTGTCCCGGCTGGCCGGGTTGGCCTTGCTCGCCGCTCGGTCCCTGTGGGCCGACCGCGCCGGTTGGCCCGGTCGTGCCGGCCGCGCCGGTGGGTCCGGTCGCGCCGCTGGCGCCCGTTCGTCCGGTCGGCCCGGTTGCTCCGGCGCTGCCGGCCGCGCCGACCTGGCCGGTCGCGCCGGTGGGGCCGATCGCGCCGCTGCCGCCGGTCGGACCTTGCGCGCCCGTCGGGCCGACGGTTCCCGGCACGCCGCTTTCGCCGCGTGCCCCGACGAGTCCGGCAGGACCGGTGGGTCCGACCGCGCCGATGTTTCCTTGCGGACCCGTTGGACCTTGTTCGCCGGTGCTCCCGGCAGCGCCGCGCGCGCCGGTCGGCCCGGCGATGCCCTGCGGTCCCTGCGGGCCGGTGACGCCCTGGATTCCCTGGATGCCTTGTGTCCCCTGCGGGCCGGTCGCGCCGACGGCGCCGGTCGGGCCGGCCACGCCTTGCGGTCCCTGCGCGCCCGTGAGGCCCTGAACGCCTTGCGGACCTATTGGCCCGATGGCGCCGGTCGGGCCGGATGGACCGGCTACGCCTTGCGCGCCTTGCGGTCCGGTTGCCCCAACCGCTCCAGTCGCGCCGGTCTGCCCGGTCTCGCCGCGCAGCCCCTGGAGGCCTTGCGGCCCGACCGCCCCGGTCGGGCCCGCGATGCCTTGCGTGCCCTGGGGCCCGGTCGCGCCGGTTTGCCCCGCAACACCCTGCGCGCCTTGCGATCCGGTCGCGCCGGTTTGACCCGCAGTGCCTTGCGGTCCCTGCGGACCCGTCGCGCCGGCCTCGCCGACCGCGCCACGGGGTCCGGTCGCGCCGGTCTGTCCGGCGATGCCCTGCGGGCCGATCGCGCCGGTTGGGCCCACGATCCCCTGCGGGCCGCTGGGTCCCTGCTCGCCGGTGGCCCCGGCAGCACCGCGCGCGCCGGTCGGCCCCTGGATGCCCTGGGTGCCCTGGGCACCGGTCGGTCCGGGCTGCCCAGTGGTGCCTTGCGTGCCCTGCGGCCCGGTCGCGCCGGTCTGTCCGACGGTGCCCTGCGCGCCTTGCGGGCCCGTCGGGCCGATGGCTCCGGTTGCCCCGCGGGCTCCCGTGGCGCCGGTCGCCCCGGTCTGTCCCGCCGCCCCGGCCGTGCCGATCGCGCCGGTCGGGCCGGCAGCACCGGCTACGCCGGGTACGCCCTGTGCCCCGGTCGGCCCCTGGACCCCGGTCGGCCCGGCGATGCCTTGCGCGCCGGTCGGGCCTTGCGCGCCGACCGCGCCCGGTTCCCCGATCACGCCGCGCGCGCCCGTCGGTCCGACCAGACCTTGCGGACCCTGCGGGCCGGTGACGCCCTGGGGACCCTGCGGCCCGGCCACGCCGGTCGGGCCGGCGATGCCCTGGATGCCGAATGCGCCGGTTTCTCCGGGGACGCCTTGCGGACCGGTTGGCCCAGCGATCCCGCGCGGACCGGTCGCGCCGGTCGCGCCCTGCACGCCGGTGGGACCGGCGATGCCCTGTGCTCCGGCTGGTCCTCGCTCGCCGGCCGCGCCTTGTGCGCCGGTAGCCCCTTGGGGCCCGGCAACGCCCTGCGCGCCGATCGGACCTTGTTCTCCGGCGGCTCCGCGTGCGCCGGTCGCGCCTTGCGCGCCGGTCGGTCCCTGGATGCCGGAGATGCCCTGCGGGCCGGTCGGCCCGACGAGTCCCGGGACGCCCTGCGTGCCGATGGCTCCCGTTGCGCCGATTGCGCCGGTGGGCCCAGCGATGCCCGCAACGCCTTGCGCCCCGGTCGCACCGCGGGGACCGGTTGCCCCGTCCACGCCGGCGATGCCCTGTACGCCCTGTGGACCGGTGGCGCCATCCGTGCCCGCTGCTCCACGCGCCCCGGTCGGGCCGGCGATGCCTTGCGCGCCGGTGGCTCCCTGCGCTCCGGTCGCGCCGACCGGCCCCTGGATGCCCGGCGTGCCGGTAGGACCCGCAATACCTTGCGCGCCGGTTGCGCCGACCGGTCCGGCGACGCCCTGCGCGCCGTCTGCCCCGGTCGCGCCAACAGCGCCCGTCGGACCCGCGATGCCCTGCGATCCGGTCGGGCCGACCGCCCCGATGCTGCCGGTTGGGCCGACGATGCCTTGTGCGCCTTGCGGGCCGGTTTCGCCCTGGACGCCCGGGATGCCCTGGACGCCTTGCGGCCCCGTCGCTCCCGTCGCGCCGCGCGTCCCGGTGGCGCCGGTCGCGCCGAGCGCTCCCTGCGGACCGGTTGCGCCGGCGATGCCTTGCGTGCCCTGCAGCCCCGGGAGGCCCTGCACGCCGGTGGGACCGACCGCGCCCGTTGCGCCGGTTTCGCCGACGAGACCGCGCGGGCCGGTTGCCCCGATGCTCCCTTGCAGGCCGGTGGGACCCTGCTCGCCGGTGGCCCCGGCAGCGCCGCGCGCGCCGGTCGGCCCGACGACGCCTTGCGCCCCGGTAGCGCCGGTCGCGCCGACTTCTCCCTGCGGGCCGGATACGCCCTGGACGCCTTGCGGTCCTTGCGGACCGGTGACGCCCTGGATGCCCTGGAGGCCTTGCGGGCCGGTCGCGCCGACGGCGCCGGTGGCTCCGTCCGCGCCGTCCGCGCCGGTCGATCCGGCTATGCCCTGCACGCCCTGTGGACCAGTTGGTCCCTGGATGCCATCGATGCCCTGGATGCCCTGGGCGCCGGTTGCTCCCAACGCACCGCGCGGGCCGGTGGCGCCGGTCGCGCCATCGTTTCCTTGTGCGCCCTGGAGTCCCTGGAGACCCTGAGCGCCGGTCGGGCCCTGCGCGCCGGTCGGACCGGCCGGGCCGGCAATGCCTTGCTCGCCGGGAACACCACGCGCGCCCGTCGGACCGGCGATGCCCTGCGTCCCGGTCGGGCCTTCCCCGCCGCGAGGACCGGTTGCGCCGGTCGCGCCCGCGATCCCTTGCGGCCCGGATGGACCGACGTCGCCCTGGATACCCCGGGGACCGGTTGCGCCGACGGCTCCGCTCGGGCCGATGGGTCCGGCTGCGCCAACCTCACCCGCAACACCTTGCGGACCGGTGGCGCCGATCGGGCCGGCTTCTCCGCGAAGGCCTTGCGCCCCGGTCGCCCCTTGCGGACCCGTCGCGCCGGTCTCGCCGGTTCGGCCTTGAATGCCCTGCGGGCCGGTCGGCCCGGTGTCGCCGACGACGCCCTGCGGACCGGTCGCACCCCGTGCGCCGGTCGTTCCATCGATCCCTTGCAGTCCGCGTGGCCCGGTCGGGCCGGCCAGCCCGGTCGGACCCTGCGCGCCGTCCTGGCCGGGAACGCCGGGGATGCCCTGCGTTCCAGCCGCCCCGGTCGGCCCGATGGCCCCGGTTTCGCCGGTTTCTCCCCGTGGGCCGGTGGCGCCAACGGCGCCGGTTTCGCCTTGCGGGCCGCGTGCGCCGGTGGCGCCATCGGCGCCATCGGCGCCGGTCGGGCCGGTCGGGCCGAAATCTCCCTGCGCGCCGGTTTCGCCCTGGATTCCGGCAACGCCACGCGCGCCGGTCGGCCCGGCGAGGCCTTGCGCGCCCTGCGGGCCGACCGAGCCGGTCGCGCCGGTGTCGCCGGCGATACCTTGTTCGCCGCGTGGGCCAGCCGGGCCGGTGGAGCCGGTGTCGCCGGCCACGCCTTGCGCGCCGCGTGAGCCGGTCGGTCCCTGCGGGCCGGGTTCGCCGGGCAGCCCCGGTTGGCCTTGTGGGCCGGGTTCGCCCCGGCTACCACCCGGGCCGGTGG
>JAFAEX010000310.1 GCA_023423795.1 Chloroflexota bacterium
CTCGTCGAGCGCCCGGCCCCGACGGATGCCGCCATCCCTTCCGGATGGCGAGACCTGCGACGCGGGTGCGAAGCGCGGGCGGTTTGGCCACCCGACCCCTGCTGCTAGAGCCGAATCACCGAACGCAGCGTCTCGCCCCGCTCCATGGCATGGAACGAGTCCTCGACGTCCTCCAGTCCGACGACGCGGGTGACGACGCGGTCGAGGTCGAGTTTGCCCTGCTGGTACCAGGTGGCGAGCAGCGGGAAGTCGCGGGTTGGCAGGCAGTCGCCGTACCACGAGACGCGCAGCGCGCCGCCGAGATCGAAGAATGTGCCGAGCGGCAGTTCGTTCAGCACGGCGTTCGGGCCGGCGACGCCGATGATCGTGCAGGTGCCGGCGAGGTCGCGGCAGAGGATGGCCTGCAGCGTGATTTCCGGGCGGCCGACCGCCTCGAACGAGTAGTTGACGCCGAAACCGCCGGTGAGTTCCTTGATCGCCGCAACCGGATCGACCTCGCTGGCGTTGACGGTGTGGGTCGCGCCGAACTCCCTGGCCCACTCCAGTTTCTTGGGGTCGATGTCCACCGCGATCACGGTGGTCGCCCCGGCGAGGCGGGAGCCCATGATGACCGAGTCGCCGACGCCGCCGCAGCCGAAGACGGCGACCGAGGAGCCGGGTTCGACCTTGGCGGTGTAGAGCGCCGCGCCGACGCCGGTCATCACGCCGCAGCCGATCAGGCTCATCTGCTCCGGCGGCAGGGCGGGGTCGTAGGGAACGCACTGCTTGCTGTGGACGAGGGTGTGGGTGCAAAAGGTGCCGATGCCGAGGACGGGGGTCAGCACCTCGCCGTCCATCGTTCGCATCCGCTTTTCGGCGTTCAGGCTGGCCGCGCACAGGTGCGGCTTGCCGACGAGGCAGAAGCGGCACTGCCCGCAGGGCGCCCGCCAGGCGAGGATGACGTGGTCGCCGGGCGCCACGTTGGTGACGCCCTCGCCGACCTGCTCGACGACGCCCGCCCCTTCGTGCCCGAGCAGGAAGGGAAAGCCCGACGTGCCGAAGACGCCGTTCTTGGCCGACAGGTCGGTGTGGCAGACGCCGGAGGCGAGGATGCGGACGAGCGCCTCGCCCGGCCCCGGCGCGTCGATGGTGAATTCCTCGATCGTGGCCGGCTGGCCCGGCTCGCGCGCGATCGCCCCGCGCGCCGTCATCGGTGCTGTCGCCATCGACGTCCCTCACTTGCTCGAACCGGATAGTCGGCTGGCATGGTGCGCCGGGCCGGGCGGGTCGTCAAGGCGGCGAGGCGAGAAGGGACGCAGCCGGGAGCGACGAGATCCCTCGACAGGCTCGGGATAACGGGTTGGCGCCGCCGGCGGGACTTCGAGGCAGTCGCGCATTGCCAACGGGAAGTGAACCAAACAGCCGCAATCCCGAGCATGATACAGCCACATCGCAGCGGCGATTAACGAACGTTTCACACAAATCGACGTAGTGCGATCACGGCGGCTGGCTAAGGTGGTCTGCGCGGTGGTGCGCTGAGACCGGCGCGAGCGGACACATTGCGGCTCCGGGCAACGGCGCGATGGCCCGTCAACGTCGGCGACGGCCGCGAACCGGACGCCGCTGGAACCCGGTCGATCGATGGGGCGCTGCCGGCGGCCGAAACGGCATCGATCGGCCGCGTTTCCGGCGTGAGCGGCGCGGGTACGACGCGTCGTGCCCGAAAACGTTGCGGTGCCGCCTCGACGCTTCGACACGGCGCGTTCGCGCCTGGAGTACATGAATGGATTCGTCCCGATTCGATCGCCTGACGCGCGCCCTCGCGGGTGCTGCCTCCCGGCGCGGCGTGTTGACCGGCCTGCTCGCGGGAGCGCTGCTCCCCGTTGCGCCGGACATCGATGCCCGGGCGGAAGAACGACGGCGCAACGAACCGCCGCTCGCGAAGGACCGGGAGCGTGGGTCCGGTGAGCCGGGCGGCGACGGCCCCGAAACCGAACGGTGCGGCGCGAACGGCCAGCGCTGCGGCAAGGGATCGGGCAAGCGCGGCAAACCGTGCCGGACGTGCTGCTCCCGCTTTTCGGTCAGGGCGGGTCGAGGGCGGCGCTGCTCCTGCAAACCGGAGGGAACGGCTGCCGGCAACCCGGCCCAGTGCTGTTCCGGTCGCCGGAGCACCGGCGGCTACTGCGGAGCCTGCGATCCGGGCCTGACCGCGTGCCCGTCCGGCTGCATCGATCTCGACGACGACGACGCGAACTGCGGCCGCTGCGGCAATGCCTGCGGCGACGGGCGGCGCTGCGCCGAAGGCCGCTGCATCTGCGACGCGGAGAGTTGCCCGCAGGGCTGCTGCGACCAGTCCGCGCAATGCCAGCCGGGCACGGCGGACGGAGCCTGTGGCACGGGCGGAAGTGCCTGCATCGCCTGCGGCGGGACCACGCCGGTTTGCGAAGGCGGCACGTGTGCTTGCGCGCCGGACTGCGCGGGCAAGTGCGGCGGTGCGCCCGATGGCTGCGGGGGAACCTGCACCGGTCCTTGCGGCCCGACCGAACTGTGCGCCGACGAGATATGCGTCACCGGGATCGGTACCTGCACCGCGGGCGCCAACATATGCCTCGGCCCGATCGGCAACTGCAACGACAACCCAGAGTGCTTCTGCATTCCGACGGGGGCCGGCGCCACCCGCTGCGCGCGGTACTACACGACCGGGCAGGGCTTCCTCCGGCCGTGCTCCGGCGACGCCGAATGCGACGATCTCGGGCCGGGCGCGTTCTGCCCGCAGCTGTTCGACAGTTGCGGCGGCGTCTGTTCGCTCCCCTGTTGAGCGGCGACAAGGGGCGCACGGGGACCGGCGATCGGCCGGTCCCCTGCCTCGTTAGAAGACGACGCCCGCGCCGAGGATGACGTTCGCGTAGGGCGTGCATTCGCCGGTCCGCACGACGGCGCGGGCGGAGCGGGTGAGGGCCTTGAACTCCTCGTGGGGTAGCGATTCCTCGGAGGCGCCGGGGAAGAGGCCGCGCACGTCGTCCGGCAGCGCGGCGTCGCGGGCGAGCAACTCGTCGGCCAGCACGAAACGCTCGACCTGCAATTCGTTGGCGATTGCGGCCAGCACGTCGAGCATGGCGGGGATGCCGGCCGTCACCGCGAGGTCGATGCACTCCACGCCCGGCGGCACCGGCAGGCCGGCGTCGGCGACCACCAGCAGGTCGGTGTGGCCCATGCCGGCGACGATCGCGGCGAGGCGGGCGTTGAGCAGGCCGGTCTTTTTCATGCCGGGGTCCTTTCGGGAACGGGCGCGGATTTCGGCGCGGGCGCGGGAGCCGGCGCGGGCTGGGCGAGGGGTTCGGGTTCCTCGTCGCTGTAACCGAAGAAGCGGCCGAAGGAGTCGCGTTGCCAGACGCGGCGGAGCAGCAGCGTCCAGCCGATCATGATGACGCCGATGATGATGTAGTCGTCGAAGTCGAGCAGGTGCAGGCCGAAGATGTCGCGGAGCGATTCGGTCGAGAGGATGATGAGGTAGAGCGGCGCCATCGCCAGCGCCAGCAGGGTCGGACGCCAGTCGTGGCAGCACTCCTTGACGACGGCGAACCACTTGACCGGCGGGGCCACGAACGGCACGAGGATCAGGCCGCCGAGGACCAGAACGTGGATGAGCGCTTCGCGCGGGGCGGCATCGGCGCGGCTCAGTTCGGCGGCGGCGATGACGCCGCCGTCATCCCCAACCTGGATGGTCAGTTCCATCAGCACGAACATCAGCAGGTAGACGCCGAAGGCGAAGAGGGCCAGCAGGATCGACGCCGGCAGCACGAAGCGCAGCAGGGAGCGGCCGATGTTGCGCGGCGGCGGCCCGCCCTTCGCCCATAGGGCCAGCCCGAAGGTGGGGATGCCGACCGTCAGCATCGTCAGCAGCGTCAGGTGGGCCGGGGAGAACGGGAACCCGGCTTCCACCAGCAGCACCGCCATGATGACGAGCGCGACGGTGAACACGCGGGTCAGGAACAGTTCCAGCACGCCCTGCAAGCCGCGGCGGATGCGCTGGCCCTCGGCGAACGCCATCGGCAGCGCCGAGAACGAGTCGTTGAGCAGGACGATGTCGGCGGCGTTGCGGGTGGCCTGGCTGCCCGATTGCATGGCGATGCCGAGGTTGGCCTGCTTGAGCGACAGCACGTCGTTGACGCCGTCGCCGGTCATCGCCACGTAGTTGCCCTGCCGCTTGAGGGCATCGACCAGGCGCTGCTTCTGTTCCGGCGTCACGCGGCCGAAGACGGTCGCCTCGCGGGCGGCGGCGGCGAAGGCTTCGTCGTCCATCGCGTCGAGTTGCTGACCGGAAACCAGCACGGCGTCCTCCGGCAGCCCGGCCTGCCGCGCGAGGGCCGCGACCGTTTCCGGGTTGTCTCCGGAAATGATCTTGAGGGCGATGCCGGCGTCGCGGAACCCCTGCAGCGTTTCGCGGGATTTGGGGCGGAGTTCGTCGGCGAAGGCGAGCCAGGCGACCGGCTCCATGGTGTCCGGCAGTTTCGGCTCGCCCGCCTCGTCGTGGAGGGAGCCGGCGTCCGGCGACGTCGCCCAGAGCAGGATGCGCCAGCCCTGCTCGGCCCAGCCCTCCGGCGCGATGAGGGCGTCGCCGCCGCGCACCTGCTTGCCGAGGAACTCCGGCGCGCCAAGGGCGAAGGTCCCGCGGAACGGGCCGTCGCCGGCCGACACCGCGGACCACTTGCGGGCCGAGGAGAACGGGATGTCGTCGAGCAGGGTCCGGGTCGTGCCGTCGCAGGCGTTGCCGATGGCCTCACTGGTCTTGGTGCCGCCGGGCGCGCTGCGGGAAAAGTCGCCGAGGTCGCGGCGCAGGTCGGCGTCGTCGGCGGCGGAGCCGATGGGGTGGATCTCGACCAGGCGGAGCGCGTTAGCGGTGAGCGTGCCGGTCTTGTCCATGCAGAAGACCGACACGTTGGAGAGCGATTCGACGGCGTTGACCTGCTGGATCAGGGCGTCCTGCCGGGCCAGCCGGATGATGGCCATCGAGTAGGTGACGACGATCATCAGGAAGAGGCCGGAGGGCACGATGCCGAGGACGACGGCGGCGGCCAGCACCGTTTCCTGGAAGGGGTAGCCGTGCAGGAGCGAGGCGATGATGATCGCGACGAGGAAGAACCCGGCCACGACCAGCAACAGCCTGATGACGCGGTTGACGTCGCGCTGGAGCGGGGTCAGCGCGGCGCGGAAGGCGCGCGCCCCGGCGGCGATGCGCGAGGCGGCCGATTCGGCGCCGACCTTTTCGGCGACGTAGAGCCCGTTGCCGGAAACGCAGAAACTGCCGGAGGCCACGGGGTCGCCGGGGTGCTTCGCGACCGGGTCGGATTCGCCGGTCAGCAGCGATTCGTCGGCTTGCAGCGAGCCGTCCACCATCCGCCCATCGACGAAAACCTGATCGCCGGGGCCGATCGCGAGGATGTCGCCGACGACGATGGCTTCGGGGCCGACCTCGCGGCGCTCGCCGTCGCGCACGACGGTGGCGCGGGCGCGGTTCATGAGCGCGATCCGGTCGAGCCGGCGCTTGGCGATGACTTCCTGGATGACGCCGATGAGGCCGTTGATGACGGCGAGGCCGGAGGCCATGATCGCGTCGCGGACCTGCCCCATGGAGATGAGGATCGCGCCGACGGCGAAGAGGCTGACATTGATGAAGGTGAACAGGTTGTCGCGGATGATGTCGGCGTAGGAACGGCCGGTGCGCGGGCCGGGGCCGTTGGCGAGGCCCTGCTTGCGGCGCGCGGCGGCCTCGGCCTCGGTGAGGCCGGAGAGCGGCGTGGCGACGACCGGATCGGCGGACTGGTCGCCGGCGGGGATGCTGTCGAGGGTGGTTACGGACATGGTCCATCCTCACGGCGGCTCGGGGTCGGGAGTGTGCGTCGTTCAATGGTAACGAACATGGCGGTATCGCGACGCCGAACGTGGGCGTGATCCGCTGGCCGCCTTCGCCATCCCGCCTGCTTGCTCCGTCATCCCGGGCCTATCGAGGGATCTGGTGACACGTAGCGCGCGGCACGTGGCACCCAGCACCCAGCACCCAGCACCCGCGAACGCCCTTTCTGGACCGGCTTGGGATGACGGGGCGAGGGACGCCGGCCACGCTGCGCCGGGTATCATCGCATTGCCGCATCGGGGCGGCCTTCGGGGCGGAAAGGAGTCGTGGTGGACGCCGACCGGTTCGACCGCTGGGCGCGGCTGCTGGCCGAGCGAACCGGACGCCGACGGGCGTTCGGCGCGATCTCGGCCGCGATGACCGCGCTGGGGCTGGCGCACGGCGCGCCGGCCGCCGCCGACCGCCACGTCGTCTGCCGCGCCAACGGGGTGCGCTGCGGCTCGGATGCCCAGTGCTGCTCGCTGGATTGCAAGGCGCGGCACTGCATCTGCGCGCCGCTCGGCGATGCCTGCCGCTCCACCGGCGGGTGCTGCACCGGGTTCTGCCGCCAGCTCGACCACGGGCGAGGGTTCTGCACCTGCCACACGACGGGCGTGTCGTGCAGCGCGGCGCGGGACTGCTGTTCGGGCCGGTGCGGGTTCGACGGGCGCTGCACGTGCTCGCGGCTCGGGCAGCCCTGCCAGGTCTTTTCCCATTGTTGCGGCGCGCTGCGGTGCCGCGACGGGCAGTGCCTGCCGTAGGCTCCGTGGCGGGAGCTGGCTGCGCGTCGTCGCGAGCCGCCGGGGATGTACCCTCTCCCGGTCAGGACTCGTGAGGCAGGCCGCCCGACCGGCGGCACGGAGGGACATGAACCGCATGGGCGTCAATACCATGCCGCGGGCCGGGGCGCCGGCCGTCGATGGGCTGTTCGGCCCGTTCCGCATCGTGGCCGCGCTTGCCGTGGCGCTGATCGTCGTGCAGGCCGTCCTCGCCGGGCAGGGGCTGTTCGGCGCGATCCCGGGGCAGTACGGGATGCACGGCTGGCTCGGCAACGTTTCCTACCTCGCCTCGATCGTACTGGCGTTGATGGCGCTGCTCGGGCTGCGCCGGGGGTGGGGCGTGCCGCTGTTCGCGGTGTCGGCGCTGCTGGTGCTGCTAATGACGGCCCAGCTCGGCTTCGGCTACATGGGGCGCTCCATCAGCTGGGCCGCGGCGCTCCACATCCCGAACGGGGTGCTGCTGACGGCGGTCGCCGGGTTCCTGCTGGCGATGGCGGTGGTGGCGCGGCCGGGCGCGGCCAGCCGGGACGCACGCTGATGGCCCATCCGCCGCGCGGGCGCATGACCCGTGAATCCAAGGCGCAGTTGATCGCGCTGCTGGTCGTACTGGCGATCGTCATCGTCGGGGCGTTCGCGGTGGTGCTGTACCCGCGCCAACTGGGCTTGCCCGGCCTCGGCGCGACCCCGGTCGCCGTCGAGGCGACCCCGGCGCCGTAGCAGCCGGCAGAATTCCGTCCCAACCGGCGGCCGGTACCGGGATTGCGAGGGCGGACGGGCCGATTCGGCGGGCAGCCGCCGCGACGATCTGGCGCGTGCGCGACCCGGAGCCGTTTCGATGCCGACCCGCCTGCCGGACCTGCGCCGCCGCCGCGAGGCCGACGAGTTGCTGGACGGCGCGGGCCACGACCCGGCGCTGCTGGCCGCCAACCTCGCCGACATCCGGCGGGTGAACCGGCTCGGCGGCGGCACGCGGGTGGTGCTCCGCTCCCTGCCGCCGCTGCTGGACGGGCTGCCGCCGGGCAGGCCGGTGAGCATCATCGACCTCGGCACGGGATCGGCCGATGTTCCGGTCGCGGTGGCCGACTGGATGCGGCGGCGCGGCCGCTCCTGCCGGATCGTGGCGTCGGACCTGTCGGACGAGGTGCTGGCGGTGGCGGCGGCCACCGTGGGCGACCGCCCGGATATCGTGCTGCACCGCGCCGACGCGCTGGCGACGGGCGCGCCGGATGCCGGATTCGACATCGTGCTCTGCTCGCTGACGCTGCACCACCTCGACTACGGCGACGGGGTGCGGCTGCTGCGGGAGATGGCGCGCGTGGCTCGGGTGGGGTTCGTCCTCAACGACGTGGCGCGGGGATGGGCGGGGTATGCTGTGGCGTGGGCGGCGTCGCGGGTTGCGACGCGCAACCCGATGACCCGGCACGACATGCCGCTCTCCGTGGAGCGGGCGTGGTCGCCGGACGAACTGCGGGCGATGCTGGCCGACGGCGGGCTGCTGGAGCGGTCTCGAGTCGAGACGCACCCGCTGTTCCGGATGGCGGCGGTCTACCGGGCCTCAGGCTGAATCTCCCAGTCATCCCGAGCCCGTCGGGGGATCTCGTTCTTTCCCCGGCGGAGACAACGACGAGATCCCTCGACGGACTCGGGATGACTGGTGGTGGCGGAGGACGGCGGATTGCCGGAATGCAGGTTGCCGGTCCGGGGGTCAGCGCCCACGACGGTCGTGCGGCGGGTGTCGCGGAGACTGCAAGCGCACCGGTTGACGGGCACGACCGGCGGGCGGCGACATGACGTTCCGCGATGGCGGCGGGAGGCGAACGGTGGCGAACGCGGCCAGCCGTGGCGACGATCGGAGAACGCGCGGGGCGCTGCGCTTCGCGGGGCTCGATGCCGAGGTGGTCGTGGTCGGCGCGGGCCCGGCGGGGAGCGTGCTGGCGGCCGAACTCGCCGCGCGCGGGCACGACGTGGTGCTGCTGGACAAGGCGCGCTTTCCCCGCCACAAGGCCTGCTCGGACTACGTGAACCCGGCCGGCGCGAAACTGCTCGAAACGCTGGGGCTGGACGACGACCTGCGGCGGCTGGGCGCGCACCGCACCGACGGCATGCGCGTCCACGCGCCGGGCGGGGCGCGATATCTCGCCGATTTCGCGAGCGCCGAGCCGGGGCGGACGGCGCTGGGGCTGACCCGTCGCCGCCTCGACGCGCTCTTGCTGGAGCGGGCGACGGCGGCCGGGGCACGAGTGGTCGAGGGCGCGCACGTCCGCTCGGTGCTGGTTGAGGGGCGGGTGGCGCGCGGGGTGGAGGCGGCGATCGGCGGCGGGCGGGAGCAGATCCGGGCGGCGCTGGTGGCCGGGGCGGATGGCCGGACGTCGGCCGTTTCGCGCGGGCTGGGGCTGGACGTACCGGGTTCGCTGCTGCGGCGCACGGGGCTGGTGGCGCACTATCGGGGCATTCCCGGTCTGGAGCGCTTCGGCGAGATGCACGTCGGGCCGCACGGGTACGCCGGGCTCGCGCCGCTGGAGGACGGGCTGACCAACGTGGCGTTCGTTTCGGACGCGGCGATGGTGTCTGGCCGGACCGGCGCCCTCGAAGCGTATTTCGAGCAGGGGCTGCGGGCGCTGCCGGGCGCGTGGGCGCGGGTCTCGGTGGGCGAGCGGGCCGGGCCGATTCGCGGCGTCGGGCCGATGGCGCACCGCACGCGGCGCTGCGCGGGGGACGGGTTCCTGCTGGTGGGGGACGCGGCGGGGTTCCTCGATCCTTTTACCGGCGAGGGCGTGGCCGAGGCGCTCGGCGGCGCGCTGCTGGCGGCGCCGGTGGCGTCGGCGGCGCTGCGCTCCGGCGGGGCGACCGCGGCCGCGCTTGAGCCCTACCGGGCCGCGCGGCGGAGGGCGTTCTGGGCGCGGCGCGGGGTGGGGTGGCTGGTGCAGGGTTTCATCGGGACGCCGCGCCTGCTGGACTACGCGGTGCCGCGCCTCGACGAGCGAGCGGTGCTCGGGGAAACGCTGGCCGGGGTGCTGGGCGACATGCGGCCGGCGCGGGAGGCCTTGTCGCCGCTGTTTCTGGCGCGGCTGCTGCGGCCGTGAGTGAATCTCCCGAGAACGCGCGGGGATGATGAGGGGCGCCCGATTGCTCGGACCGTCGCCGTCCGGCCAGGGCGTCTTGCCCGCTCCTCCTGCAGGCGCCCCGCCGTGGCTCCGGGGAGCCGGGTATCGGCGAGGTTGCCGTGCCGCACCGGAACCGCCGACGGGTTTGACCGGCCGGGCGTCCGCCGACCCCCGAAGTCGCCTGCGACGTCGGCCGACCCGGTGGGCACCGGACCATCGGGGCAATCGTCGAGCCATCATCGCTGGCCATTTGCCCAGGATGAATATCGGGATCGATGCAGGCTCCGCCATCATCCCCGGGTTCCTGGCGGTTGATACGAGATCCGGTTGGTTGGTGCGGGAAACCGTCCGTCGGTCGTCGGGGAAGGACCCGTGCCCTCCCGCGTTCGTAAGCGGCTCCAGGCACGGGAGGGCACGGGGCCCTCCCCGA
>JAFAEX010000027.1 GCA_023423795.1 Chloroflexota bacterium
ACCTCCGAGCGCATCACCTCGGCTGCCCGCGCCGCACCCGCCGCCAGCCCGGCGGCAGGCGACGACGCGCCCCGGATCGCCCCCGCGATCAGGCGCACCCCGCACGGCCACCCCGCGGCGAGATCCAGCGCCCGCTGGAGGATTGGCGCTTCCGGCGGCTCCGGCCCAAAGGCGGCCAGCGCTTCCTCATGGGTGAACCGCAGGTCGGCCGGGCCGACCTCGACCACGTCGCCGTGCCCGCGCAACCTCGCGACCTGCAGCGGCGCCGCCGCCCTGCTGCCGACGGCGAGCGTGCAGCCGGGCGGCGGGTGGCCGAGCAAGCGCGCGAGGAACCGCCCCACCCCCGGATCGGCCACCCGCTCGAAATCGTCCACCACCACCAGCAGGCGATCCGGCAGATCGACCAGGTCGTCGGCCACCGCATCCGCCAGCGCGTCCGGTCCCACGCCGGCCGTGGCGAGCGCGGAGCGGCCGGATCCGAGTGCGAGCGACGGCACGGCGCGAGCGACGGCGGCGAGCAGGCAACCGACGAACGTCGGAAGGTCGTCGTGATCCGCCGCCACCCAGGCAGCCGGAAACGGCGCGGCCGCGACCCATTGGCACAGAAGAGTGGTTTTGCCGAAGCCCGCCGGAGCGGTGACGAGCGCGAGCGCCGGCCAGTCCGCGGCATCGAGGCAACCCGCCAGGCGCGGCCGGGCAACGATGCCCGCGCCGTACCGCGGCGGCATCAGCCGCGTCCGCGGCAGCGAACGAAGGCTCGTCTCCGGATGCCGCACCGATCCCGCGCCCATCGCATGCACATCGCTGGGGCGAGTCGGGTGCACCATGGGGCTCCCGGGCGCGGGCACGGCGCGTTTTCCGCACGGCCGGCGCGGCTATTGGACGGATCGCGTGGCGGGATCACGTGACTCCATCATACCCGGCCGCGCCGCGCCGCGCTGGTTCCAACTACATCGTTTGGAATCATGCACTGTTTTCGACGATCCGCAACCATTGGCTTGAGTTCAGAGAACCGGGCGACGCCGCGCCGCCGAAGGGCAGGCCGTGGCGCCGGTCGGTGTGGGAGGGCCGAGTCGGTGGATGCACGACGATTCGAGGAACTGAGCCGCAAGGTCGGCGCGGCGCAGAGCCGCCGCGCCGCCGTGCGGGCGGCGGTCGCCGCGCTCGGGCTGACGGCGTTCGGGATCGGCGCGGCCGAGCGGGCCGAGGCTGCCGAGGCCGAGGGCATCCCCATCTACCACTGCAAGATCCCGGGGTGGAGCTGCAAGAAGGGCAAGGCCTGCTGCAGCGGCAAGTGCAAGAAGGGCGTTTGCGCCTGCGCCAAGAAGGGCAAGCCCTGCTACGAACCGATGGAAGGATCCCTGTGCTGCAGCGGCCGCTGCAGGAAGGGCAAGTGCAAGTAGCGCGGATCGCCGCCGACCGCCGACCGGTGACCAGTCGGCGCCGTCGCGGGATCGAAAGGGGATGCTTCCGTGGACCAGGAGAAGTTCGACCTGCTGAGCCGCCGGGTCTCTGCCGCCGAAACGCGGCGCGGCGCGCTGCGCGCCCTATGGGCCGGCGGCGTCGCGGCCACCCTCGCCGCGGTGCTGCCCGCCGCCGGCGAGGCCAGCCAGACCGTCAAGGGGTGCCGTGTACCGGGGCAGCGGTGCAGCAAGAACGAGAAGTGCTGCTCCGGCAAGTGCCGCAGCGGCCGCTGCAAATGCCTCGACCGGGGCAAGAGCTGCCTGGTCCCCCTGGGGAACAGCGGTCTGATGATCCCGAACAAGTCGATCTGCTGCAGCAGCAAATGCTCGCGCGGCAAGAACAAGTGCAAGTAACGGCACTGGTTGTCTCGCGGCGAGATCGCTGTGACCAGCGGGAGGTCGAAGGATCGTGGACCAGGAACGATTCGCGGCGCTGAGCAGGAAAGTCGCCTCGGCCTCGGCCTCGACCCGGCGCGGCGCGCTGCGGGCGGCGGCCGCCGCCTTTGGTGCGGGCCTGCTGGGTCGGGTTGCCGCCGACCGGGCCGAGGCCGCCCCGGGAGCCGAGGGCATTTGCCGGTTCCCGCAGGAGCCATGCACCCAGGACCGCCAGTGTTGCGCCCACAAGTGCCGGGGCGGCGTATGCGGCTGCAAGAAGAAGGGCAAGCCCTGCATGCACAATTTCGGCCGGTCCTGCTGCTCCGGCACGTGCCGGCGCGGCAAGTGCCGGTAGGCGCGGCGATCCCCAACCCGTCGCGCACCTGAACGAACGAGGCCTGACCGCGAAGGGCCGCCGCATCGAGCGGCGGCCCTTCGCGTGCCGGACGTCAGGAGGAGATTCATGGACCCGGACACCACCCCGCGCCCGGCGCGTTCGCCGCTCGCGCTCGATCGCCGCTCCCTCCTCGGCGCCAGCACCGCCCTCGCTCTCGCGATGGCCAATCGCCCGTTCGCCGCCGGGGCGCAGGCGACACCGGTCGCCGATGGTCCCCTCCCTTCGTGGAACGACGGTCCGGCCCGGCGGGCGATCCTCGACTTCGTCGCCCGCGTCACCGACGCTGACGGCCCCGACTTCGTGCCCGAACCGGAACGCATCGCCACCTTCGACCAGGACGGCACGCTCTGGGTCGAGCAGCCGGACTACGCTCAACTGTTCTTCGTCCGCGACCAGATCCATGCCCTCGCGCCAGAACACCCCGAATGGGCGACGACGGAGCCGTTCGCATCCGTCCTCGCCGGGGACATGTCCGCCTTGGACGGCATGGGCCCGCGCAGCATCGCTGAACTGATCGCCGCCACCCACACCGGGATGACCACCCACGCGTTCGACCAGTACGCCATCCGCTGGCTGGCGACCGCCATGCACCCGCGCTTCCACCGCCTCTTCACCGAATGCGTCTACCAGCCGCAACTCGAACTGTTGGACTACCTCCGCGCCAATGGGTTCCAGACCTGGATCGTCTCCGGCGGCGGCATCGAATTCATCCGCCAGATGTCGGAGCGGGTCTACGGCATCCCGCCCCAGCAGGTCATCGGCACCAGCACCGAACTCGAGTTCCAGGTGCAGGGCGACGACGCGGTGCTCATCAAGACCGCGAAGGTGGGCAGCAACGACGACGGGCCGGGCAAGCCGATCAACATCGGGCTGCACATCGGCCGCCGGCCGATCCTGGCGTTCGGCAACTCGGACGGCGACCTGCAGATGCTGCAATACGTCCACCCCGCGCCCGGCGATTCGGCGCGGCTGGCGATGATCGTCCACCACGACGACGCCGAGCGCGAATACGCCTACGACCGCGAGTCGCACGTCGGCCGCCTCGACAAGGCGCTCGACGAAGCCCCGGAGCGCGGCTGGGTCGTCGTTAGCATGAAGGACGACTGGGGCCGGGTTTTTTCGTGGGACGAGGACCAGTAACGATGCGGGTCCGGCCCAACCACGTCCCCGATCAGGCGAACACAGCCACAAGACCCACCAGATCCGGCACGGATGCGAAGAATATGTTATGTTATGTAGGCACGGAGCGTGCGGCCACCGGTCGCCCGCTGATTGACTGACGCGTGCCTGCACCGACGCCGCGGGAGCGGCTTCGCCACCGTCGAGCACGCGCCGGCCGGCGCGATGGAGGCGATGATGGCAAGCGCACCTGCGGCGTCCCGTTCGACTGGCACCCCGGCGGCCGAGTCGGGATCGCCCGACGAATTGACGATCACGGTCACGACGCCGCAGCACGCCGCGGGGCTGTGCCTGTACTTCCACACCGGGGACAAGCGGCGGCTGTACCGGCTGGCCCCGGTGCGCGACCCGCGCCAGCCGCGGCTGTGGGGCTTCGCCGTCTACCCCTGCCTGCAAAGCGGCCAGGCCGACCTCGCCGGCGCGATCTGGTGCGGCGAGTGGGGCGCGGCCCGCACCGACATCGAGACGGTGCTGGCCGGGGTCCGCGAAGACGCCGACGGCTGGCTCAACGGCGACGAGCGCGCCGATCTCCGCGAGGCGCTCCGGACCGCGCCGCCGGCGACCTCGCCCGGGCTGCCGCTGCTGGCTCCGCGCGCCTGAACCCACCACGGCCGCATCGCGCAACGGGCGCGGTGCGGCTACCATTACCCACCGGGTTCCGTTCCGAACCTTCGAGGAGGATGAATGCCCAAGAAGCAGCAGTACCGCAAACCGATCACCCCGGCCGCGCCGCCGACCACCGAGGCCCGCCCGCGCCGTGAAAACCCGAACGCGGTCACGGTCGATGGCCGGGTCGTCGAAGCGCTACCGAACGCGATGTTCACCGTCGAACTGGAGGGCGGGCAGACCGTGCTCGGCCACCTCGGCGGCAAGATGCGGAAGAACTTCATCCGCGTGCTTCCCGGCGACCGCGTCGTCGTCGAACTCTCGCCGTACGACCTGACCCGCGGCCGGATCACCTTCCGCCACCGCTAGCGCGGCGACCGGGCGGCAACCGAGTCACGAGGACGCGGCGTTCGCATCGAACGCCGTTTCGTCGTGCCCGGAATTCCCCGCAGCCCTGACCGTCATCCCGAGCCTGTCGAGGGATCTCGTTGCTCCTCGACTCGACGACGAGATCCCTCGACAGGCTCGGGATGACGGTGGTTGGGCTCGGGATGACGGTCAGGGCGGCCGGACACTCGCTCCTGGAACCGTCCACGCGCCGGCCGCGGCATCGGCGCGGCAGCGCCCCGCCGCGCGGGAACACCATTCGGACCCGCGCGATCCCCACCAGCCCATGCAGGAAGCCGGCGTTACCCCCGCCCGCCGGGCCGGGAATCGTCGCCATCACCCCGATGCACGACAATTCACCCATTCCCGGCCAGCCCGGACCTCGCCAAAGGAGTCCACGTGCCCCGTCCCCTCTCGTTGCTCGACCTCACCCAGATCCCGTCCGGGTCCACCCCGGCCCGCGCGATCGCGGATTCGGTGGAACTGGCGCAACTCGCCGAAGCCCTCGGCTACCACCGCGTCTGGTACGCCGAGCACCACAACACCGAAGGCCTCGCCAGCGGGTCGCCGGAGATCCTGATCGGCCACATCGCCGACCACACCCGCGACATCCGGGTCGGCTCCGGCGGCGTGATGCTGCCGAACCACTCCCCGCTGCGGATCGCCGAAGCCTTCCGCCTGCTGGAGACCATCCACCCCGGGCGCATCGACCTCGGGCTCGGCCGCGCGCCGGGCACCGACACCCTGACCGCGTTCGCCATGCGCCGCTCCCGCGAAGCCCTCACCGCCGACGATTACCCGGAGCAACTGGCCGAACTGCTGGCGTGGGACGACAACTCCTTCCCGGCGGACCACCCGTTCGCCGGCATCCGCCCGGTTCCCGCCCAGGCCGCGCTGCCGCCGATGTGGCTGCTCGGTTCCAGCGATTTCAGCGCGCGGTTGGCCGGTGAGGCCGGATTCGGGTTCGCCTTCGCCGCCCACATCAACGCCGCCGGCGCGGTTTCGGCCTTGCGCGACTACCGGAACCGATTCGTCCCCTCCGCCCGCCAGCCGGAACCGTGGGCCATCCTGACGGTATCGGTCACGGTCGGCGAAGACGAGGAGCACGCGCGCGACCTGTCGCTGGTGGACCAGTTGATGCTCCTCCGCCTGCGGACCGCGCGCCGCGGCGAGTACCCCACGCTGGAGGAGGCGAAGGCCTACCCCTTCACCCCGCAAGAGCAGGCGATGATCGCCGCGATGCCCATGCGCTCGCTGGTCGGCGACGCCGCCTCGGTCCACCGCCAGATCGACGACCTCGCCGAGCGCTCCGGCGCCGACGAAGTGATGATCACCACATTCCAGGCAGAGCCCGCCGTGCGGCGGCTGGCCGTCACCGGGCTCGCCGCCGCGTTCGGACTGGAACCACGGTCCGAACTGGGCTTCACCCCCGCTCCGCTCCTCGGCTGATGCGCGGCCGCCGCCGAGGGCGAACCCCTGCCGACCAGGAAGCGCGCCCGCGCGTCCGCCGATGACCGGCCATCCGCTGGCGCGCGCCGCGTTCCCGCTGGCAGGGTTCGCCGGCGGCGCCATCGCCGGGTTCCTCCTCGC
>JAFAEX010000038.1 GCA_023423795.1 Chloroflexota bacterium
GCCCCGGCCGCGCCGAGCGGGCAGCCGGCGGCTGAAACGCCGCCGCGTGCAGCGCCCGGACCGACGCCGGCCCACGCCGTTCCCGCGGATGCGGCGGTTGCGGATGCGCCGGTTGCGGCCGTGCCGCCGGCGGAAAAGGCCGAAAAGCCCCACGCCACGTTCCTGCGGGAGGTGCTGACCGGGGCGGCCGCTACGGTAGTGGCCAGCGCCATCGCCGTCCTCGCCGCCCGGATGCTCGGCGGCGACGCCGAGTTCTCGGTGGACATGTTCTCGCCGTACGCCTTCGTGGACAGCATCCGCTCGCTGGTGCTGGAGCTGTCCACGCAGGACGGCCGGTTGCTGCTGACCGCGGGCGGGGTGCTGGTCGCGCTGACCGTGCTGATCGCGGTGCTTTGGCTGCGGGCCGATCCCGACGCCGAGCCGGAGGGCTGGCGAGGCAGGCTGCGCGCCGAGTTGTGCAACGGCAGGACCGCCGCCGGCGTCGGGCTTTTCGCGCTGATCGCGCTCGGCGCGTTCGCCTACCAGTGGTGGCTCTGGGAGCGGGTGCTGCCCTTCGCGCCGGACGACACTGGCATCGTTTTCGCGCGCTCCCTCGACGCGCCGCCGCTGGAGCAATCGGTCGATGCGCTGATGCTGGCCGAGGGGCGCGGCGGGCGCGTCACCACCAAGGAGTTCCCGCTGCGCCGCATCGAGTGGGAACCGGACTTCCTCGACCGGATGCGCACCGTGGGCGTGGACCTCGGGGCCGACGCGGTCGTCCTCTACGACGAGACCTCCGCCGGCGGCGGCGCCGAGTGGGCGGCCACGCTGATGTTCACCGAACCCGACCTCGGGCTGGTGCTCGGGCAGCAGGCCGACGACCCCACGCTGGCCGCGCAACCGGACGCCGGGACCGACGCGGGCGGCAATGCCGGCGGGTCGGTCAAGCCGGACCAGCCCAACCCCGTCCTGCGCGGCGCGGTGCAGGAGGGCGGCGACCGCCGCAAGGCCGCCGCCGACCTCGTGTACGCCGCGCTCGGCATCCTCGCCTACCGGGAGGACCGCTTCGCCGAGGCCTCGTCGCTCTTCGACCGGGTCGATCCCGACCGCATGGGGCTGCTCAACCCCGGCGTCATCGACTTCTACCGCGGCAACGCCTACCTGATGCAGGAGCGCTGGTTGGACGCGGAGGCCGCCTACGAGCGGGCCGACGCGTTCTATTCCTCGCAGGATGCCGGCGTATTGCGCCCGCAGGACCGCCTGATCCACGCCAAGGTGCGCGCCGAACGCGGCCTGCTCTCCATGAACGTCGGCGAGTGGAACGAGGCGCTCGGCTGGTACGCCGGCGCGACCGACATGGGTCCGGGCCTGCGCGCCGACGTTGCCGCCGGCGCGGCGGGGCTCGACTCCGCCGACGTCCACGCCACGCTGGCCCGCGTCTACGGGCTCCGCGCCGACGTCCACCGCCGGCTCGGCGAGGAGACCGACGCGCGCGTCTGGCACGAGGAGGGCGCGCGCGAGATCGCCTTGCTGGATGCGGCGGTGGCCGGCAACCCCGACCGCAGCCCGGCCCGCCTGATCGAGAATGCCCGTTCGCTGGCCGCGCTCGGCTCCTGCACCGACGCCGCCGCGCTGCTCGCGGAGGCTCTCGCCAACCCGGAGACGGCCGACGAGGCGGCGCTCGGGCTGGAGTTGACCTGGCTGCACCGGCTCAACTTCCGCAACGACCTCGCCCGCGCGACCCTCGCCGGTGTCGGCGAACGCCGGCCCGACAGCGCCCGCGTCTGGCTCGCCCGCGCCGGCTTCCTCCGGCTCGACCGAGGTCTCTGGGGCTGGTTGAGCGACCCCGACCTCGTGCTCTACGACGACAACGAACTCGACTACAACTTCTATGAACCGGCGGCGATGGCCGAAGCCGAATTGATGTACCGCCGCATCCTCGGGCTGCCGCCGTTCGCCGCCGCCGAGGCGCTCGACCCCGACAGCGCCGCCGCCTACCGCGGCCTCGCCGACCTCGCCGTTATTCGGGCCGACGCCGCGCGCTACGACCTGACCGCGCTGCTCAGCCGCGACGACGCGACCGTCGCCAAGAGCGCCGTCCTCTTCCCGCGCGATCCGGAGCGCCGGGATGCCGTGCTCGAGGCGCTGGACGAGGCGATCTCGCACCGGCTGGCGATCCAGAACCGGCTCGCGGCCGGCGACGCCGACAACGCCGGCTGGCTCGCCTACCTCTGGAACCAGCGCGCCGAGTTCATGATCCAGACGATCGTCGATGACCGCACCCGCCTCGGCGTGGAGCCGGACGATTCCCAGGCGCGCGCCGTCCTCGACGCGCTCGCCGAGTCGCAGGAGTGGGCGCGCGTCGTGCTGGACGACGAGGCCGCCCCGCTTTCGGAGCGGCTGGAGGCGTGGAACAACCTGCTGTCCGCGCTGGTCCGCGAGATCGCTTGGCACGCGGCGGACCCGGACGGGGCGGCGGCGGCCGAAGCCTCCCGCGCGGCGCTGCGCTCCGCCTACAAGGCGATGACGGCGGAAACGGACGCGCTCGACACGGATACCCTGAGTGCGGACCTCGTCGCCACCATCGCCAACAACCTGTCGTGGATCGACGCCACCAGCCGCGCCTTTTCGGAAACCGAGATCGCCGCCGCCCGCGAGCGGCAGGCCGATTTCGCGGCGATTGCCGACGAGGACCGGCGGCAGGACGCCATCCACGCCGGGTCGGTCTGCGCCGGCATGGACGAGGTCCACGCCACCTGGGCGGCGCAGGGGGAGGAGGATTTCGAGGCCGCGCTGCGCCATGCCGAGGATGCCCTCGCCGCTGCGCCCGGCCACCCGGAGGCGCTGAACGCGCTGGGCGTCACCCACGTCCGACTCGGGGACTACGACGCGGCCATCGCGGCGTTCGAGCAGGCGGCCGAGGTCTCCCCGACCGAACCGGCGATCCGCTCCAACCTCGGGATCACGTGGCTGCTGCGCGGGGACCGGGCGCAGGCCGACGCTGCCTTTGCCGAGACGTTCCGGCTGCTGGAGGCGGAGCGTCCGCAGCGCGTGCTCGCCTTCCTGCGCATCTTCGCCGGCGACCTCGAACACCTGATCCGGCGGCAGCCGGAAACGACCGAGGCCTTGCTGCCCAGCGTCGGCATCGTGGCGGCCTACCTCGACGGCAACGAGGAGCGGCTGGCCCTGCCCGGCGGCTACCAGTACCCGGCGGTGTATGCCCGCCTGGGCCGGGTTGCGCTGGATGCCGGAGACCCAGCCCTCGCCGAGCGGCTGCTGCGGCGCTCGCTGGCGCTCGATCCCCACCAGCCGCCGACGCTGACCGCGCTGGCCCTCGCCGCCGTCGCCAACGGGCGCGATGCGGAACCTGAAACGGCGGCCCTGCTGCGCGAACTCTACGCCCCGTTCTGGCGGACCTCGACGCTGCCGGCGGCGGCGTGGACCCCGCGCGTGATGCAGCAGATCAACGTCCACGGCCGCCGCTTCCCCGACCAGGCGGCGGGGTTGGACGCCATCAAGGCCACGCTGGAAGCGCCCGGCCTCGACGACTGGTGGACGGCCTACACCGACCCGGTCTACGGCTACCGCGTGCCGTTGCCGGACCCGTGGGGCTGGTCCAGCACCCGCCTCTCGCCGTTCACCGACGACGACTTCCTGTTCGGCGTCTGGAACGACGACGGCACCCAGCGCGACAAGGGCGCGTCCGACGCGATGGAGGCCTACGGCGGCGACCCGGCGACGTGCGTTGCCGGCGAAACCCGCCCGGCCAACTGGGGCGCCGCCTCGGCGGTCCCGGTCGGCGAGGGCGACGAGCGTTACAACGGGGCGACGGAGGACGCCGCCTGGCGCACGGTCGAACTGCGCGACGACGACGGCCACGAGACCTCGACGATCCACGTCCGCTGCCGCGTGCTGGCGCCGGGCAGCACGGTGCTGGTCCTCTCCCACCTGGCGTGGGACGCCTACGACGAGGACCGCGCCGCGCTGCGCGACGAGATGTTCGACGCCGTGGAGATTCCGGAGGAGATCGACCCGCCGGTGATCGCCGCGCCGCCGCTGTACGTGCCGGAGGTGACGATCGACACGGCGGTGACGCCGGTTGCGGGCGCGTGACCGGGTAATCGTCCCGACGGTAGGCTCGGGGACGATCCTCCCAAGACGGCGTGGGCGATTCCGCGCTGGCCGTCCGGGCCTATTCCGGCGACTGCCACCCGATGGCGAGCGGGAATGCGTACCCCGAGCCGAGGATGGCGACGCCCGCCCGGGACTGGAAGTCCCGGGCTACGGGAACGAAGTCCCTCCGGGACTGATGTCGAGGCGTGTCCGCATCCATTCGGCAACCACCATCAACCCCGTGCCCTCGCCCCGCCAGCAACCGCGCTCACGTTCGTCCGACGCTACCCGGCCCGCCCGAGCACCAAACTCGCGTTGATGCCGCCGAAGCCGAAGGCGTTGGTGACCGCCACCTCCACCTGCTCGTCGCGGCCGCCGGGGCCGATGACGTCGAGGTCGCAGGCGGGGTCCTTCTCGAACAGGTTGGTCGTGCCCGGCAGGTGGCCGCGTTGCAGGGCGAGGGCGGTGATCGCGGTTTCGAACGCGCCGGTCGCGCCGAGCGCGTGGCCGTGCATCCCCTTGGTCGAGGAGACCGGGACGCGCTCGGCGTGCTCGCCCAGCGCGGCGCGGATGGCGCGGCACTCGGTGCTGTCGTTGAGGACGGTGCTGGAGCCGTGGGCGTTGACGTAGCCGACGGCGTCCGGCGGCAGCCCGGCCTCGCGCAGCGCCCCGGTCATCGCGCGCGCGGCCTGCGCCCCGGTCGGCAGCGGCGCGGTCATGTGGTGGGCGTCGTTGGTGGTCGCGTAGCCGAGCAGTTCGGCGTAGACGTGCGCGCCGCGCCGCACCGCGCGGCCGTACTCCTCCAGCACCAGCATCGAGCCGCCCTCGGCCATCACGAAGCCGTCGCGGTCCTTGTCGAACGGGCGGGATGCCGTGGCCGGGTCGTCGTTGCGGCCGGTGAGCACCCGGATGATGGCGAACGCGCCGAACGTCAGCGGGGCCAGCGGCGCCTCGACGCCGCCGGCCAGCATCACCTCGGACTCGCCGGTGCGGATCAAGCGCGCCGCCTCGCCGATCGCGATCACGCCGGAGGCGCAGGAGTTGGCGTTGGCCACGCTCGCCCCGGTCAGGCCCAGTTCGATGGCGATGTTGCAGCTCGACGCGCCGCCGAACACGCTCAGCGCCAGCAGCGGGCTGACCGCGCGGATGCCCTTGGCGACGAAGACCTCGTGCTGCTGCTCGGCGAACTCGATGCCGCCCAGCGCGGAGCCGGTGTAGATGCCCATGCCGTCGCCGGCGACGTCGCCCGGGGAAAGCCCGGCGTCGGCCAGCGCCATCAAGGAGCAGGCGAGGGCGATCTGCGAAAACCGGTCGAGTTTGTGGGCCTTCTTCGGGGTCATGAAATCGAGGGGTTCGAACTCGGCGGTGGCCGCCACCCGGCAGGAGAACTGGGCCGGGTCGAAGCGGTCGATCGGCCGCACCGCCGACGTTCCGAGCCGCACGCCGTCCCACAGGCCGTCGGCACCGTTGCCGATCGGGGTGATCGGGCCGATGCCCGTGATCGCGACCCGCCGCCCGCCGGCCGGTCGCTCCGCTGCAGATCGCGTCATGGCCCCGCCCCGGCGCGCGCCTCGCGCTCGACGATGTCGCGGATCGTGGCCAGCGTCAGCCCGGCGACGTGGCCGACGAACTCCGGCCCGATGATGCGGTCGGCGATCAGGCCGCCAATCGGCGTCGATCCGACCACCGGCCATTGCAGCGCAAGATCGTGCCAAATCCGGACGTGGACGCCGTCCGGCCCCGGCGCGAATTCCCAACCGACGTCCATGCCGCGGGTCGGACCCCAGATGTGGTGGTAGAGGATGCGCGGGGTGGGGCCGGAGCGGTCGATGGTCTGGACCGCGCGCCACTTGAGCGGCCAGCGCCCGCGCCGCGCCGCCATCTCGACGATCCGGCGGTCGCCGCCGCCTTCGAGCACGGTGACCCAGCGGTAGTGGGGAAGGATGCGCGGCCAGTCCTCGACATCCGCCGCGAGTTGGACGATGCGCTCCTGCGGGCCGCGCATGAGGACGACGTTCTCGGTGTGCATGGGCCTCCTCGCCGAGGCAACCCGCCGACCTGCCGCGGGCGGTTCCGGCGAGTGTACGGGGGAGACCGGTTGCTGTGTAGCGTCTCGGCGTGCGGGCAGCGGACGCTGGCCGGGGATGGCGGTGCCCATCCGGGGATGATGGGGGTTTCCGGAACGGTCCGGGCATCGGCGAGGCGGGCGCGATGAGGGCGTTTGCTTTGTTGATCCGGACACCGGCCATGACTGCCCGGGGCCGATGGCGGTTGTCAATTCGATCCGGCCATCGCCCGCGCCCGCCCGAGGTTGATGGCGTTTGCCAAAATAGTCCGGCCATCGGGTGGGCGGGCGCGATGAATCGCGCCCCTACAACGGGATGGGGCCGCCGCGTGCCGTAGGGGCGCGATTCATCGCGCCCGCTTCTGGAACGGTGTCCGCATCAATTGCGCAACCGCCATCAACCCCGGACGGACGCGGCCGGTGTCCGCATCATTTTGGCAACCGCCACCAACCCCGGATCTCCCGCCGCCCGGTATCCTCGCTATGCGTGCCCAGCCCCGTCGGCGATCGGGAGCCGCACGGAGAAGGTGCTGCCGACGCCCTGCACGCTTTCGACGCCGATGCTGCCGCCGTGCATCTCCGCCAGCCGGCGGGCGATTGCCAGCCCGAGCCCGGTGCCGCCGTAGCGGCGCGTCGTCGATGAGTCGGCCTGCCGGAACTCGTCGAAGATCCCCGCCAGCGCTTCGGCGGCGATGCCGATGCCGGTATCGGCCACCGCGATGGCGATGGTCTCGGCCTCCGCTCGTGCGGAAAGCGCGACCCGGCCGGATTCGGTGAACTTGACCGCGTTGCCGGCAAGGTTGAGCAGGATCTGGTGGATGCGCATCCGGTCGCCGCGCAGCACCGGCAAGCCGGGCGCGACCGCAACCGTCAGCGCCAATCCCTTGGCCTCGGCCAGCGGCGCGATGTCGGCGCGCACCGCTTCCAGCACCGCCGCGATATCGACCGGGGTGACATCCAGTTCCATCCGCCCGGATTCGATGCGCGACAGGTCCAGCAGGTCGTCGATCAGCACCCGCAGCCGCTCGGCCCCGTCGGCGACATGGCGGATGTCGGTCGCCTGCCCGTCGGTGAGGTGGCCCGACATCCCATCCAGCAGCAGGTGGGCGTAGCCGAGGATCGCGTTGAGGGGGGTCCGCAGTTCGTGGGAGACGGTGGAGAGGAACTGGCTCTTGGTGCGGTTCGCTTCCTCGGCGAGATCGCGCGCCTCGCGCATGGCCGCGAACGCCTCGGCGTGGGCCAGCGCGGCCCCAACGGTGCCGGCGATCAGCTGGAGGGCTCGTTCGTCCTCCTCGTCGAAGGCGTGCGGCCGGGCCGCCGTCACCTTGAGCACGGCGACGACGCGCCCGTGGTCGTAGAGCGGCACCACGACCATCGAGCGGGCGCCGACCTTGTGCGCCAACACGCGATCCACGCGCGGGTCGATTACCGCGTCGTCGGTCCGCAGCACCGTGCCGGCGAGCGCGCAGGCGCCCGACAGGCCGCCCACCAGCGGCGTCCGGGTTCCGAGGTAGCGGAGGGCCTCGCCGCTGGCGGCCCGGTGGGCCAGTTCGTCTCCCTCGATGACCTCGACCACCGCCCCGTCGGCCCCGACCAGCGCCTGTGCCCGTTCGGTCACCAGCCGCATCACCGCTTCCGGGTCCGTCGTGGACGTGGCGACGGCGGTCTGGGTGGAGACGATCGCCTCCAGCCGCTCGGCGTAGCGGCGCAGCGCGGCCTCGGCCCGCTTGCGGTCCCCGACATCGCGGAAAAACACCGACAGGCCAGTGCTCGCCGGGTAGGCTCGGGCCTCGAACCAGGTGTCCAGCGGCGGGTAGAAGAGCTCGGTGACGGTGGGCACGTTCTCGTCCATCGCCCGCCGGTAGGCGGCGAAGACGGGCGTATCGACGGCCGGGGCGAAGGCATCCCAGACGACCTCGCCGAGCACGTCCTCGCGGCGGCAATGCAGCAGGTGTTCGGCGGCGTCGTTCAGGTAGGTGAACCGCCATTCGCGGTCGAGCGCGAAGAAGCCGTCGGTGATGCGTGCCAGGACGTCGAGCGTATCGCGATTGGCCGCTTCGGCGGCGGCCAGCGCCGCTTCCCGCTCATCCTCGGCGCGGACCATGTCCGTCACGTCGCGGTTGATGCCGACGAGTCCGGTCACCGTGCCGTCGGCATCGCGCAACGGCGCCTTGCTGGCCAGTACCCAGCGGGCATCCGCGCCTTCGGTCTGCGCTTCGAGGCGGTTGATCAGCGCCTCGCCGGTCCGCATCACCCGCTCGTCGTCTTCGCGGAAGGCGGGAACCAGCGCCGCCGGGAAGAAGTCGGCGTCGGTGCGGCCGATCGCCTGCGCCGGGTCGGAGACCCCCAGTTCCCTTTCGGTGGCCGGGTTCAGCCGCACGAACCGGGTGTCGGTATCCTTGACGTAGACCGCGTCCGGCAGGTGGGCGAACAGGGCGTCGAGCAGGCTGCGCTCGGCGGCGCGTTCGCGTTCGGCCCGGACCCGTGCCGTCACGTCGGCGATCGCGCCCACGAACCGGATCGGTCGGCCGTCCTCGTCCCGCAGCGGCGCAATGCGAAGCTCGACCCAGAAGGGCGAGCCGTCCTTGCGGCAATTGAGCAGCGTTTCGGAGACGTCGCGGCCGGCGGCGATCGCCTCGCGGAGGCGGGCGACGGCCGCTGGGTCGGTGCCCGGCCCCTGCATGAAGCGAGGGTTGCGCCCGAGGACCTCGTCGCGGCGGTAGCCGGTAATGTGCTCGAAGGCGGGATTGGCTTCCACGATCGGGTTGCCGGGCTGGGTGGGGTCGGTAACGACCACGCCGGTGTCGGTGGCAGCGAGCGCCAGCGACAGCACGCGCAGCCGTTCCGCTTCGAACCGGCGGCGCTCGCCCACGTCCCGCAGCAGCGCCAGCACGAAGCGGCCCGGCTGCCGGTCGTCGTCCAGCGGCGACAGGCTGAGTTCGACGGCGAGCTGGCGACCGTCCTTGCGCAGCGCCGGCAGTTCGATGGTCGAGTTCGCGTCCACCAGCGGTCCGTGGCCGGTTTCGGCATACCGCCGCATGCCGGCGCGGCAGGCCGGCCGCATCGCCTCGGGAACGATCGCGTCGAGCGAGCGGCCGATTGCCTCGTCGGCTCCGTAGCCGAGCAGCGCAGTCGCCGCCGGGTTCCAGAGCACGATCCGGCGGGTCGCGGCATCGACGACCACGACGGCATCGCGGATCGCCCAGAACAGGCGTCCGATCCCCGGATCGTCGGGATGTGGAGCGCCGTCAAGGAACGTCGGCGCGCGACCGGCATCCATCCCGAGGCCTCCTTCGGGCCGGGCGAGACGAACGGCATCCGCCCCGTGTGGACAATCATACTGACAGGCCCGCATCGCGTGGACACACGCCGGCGGCTGGGGTTGCTGTACGTCCGGGAACGGTAGGCCTGGCGGCGCTGCCGTCGCATCGCCGGAATGAGCCAATCGCGGCGGCGAGGCGCGGCGGCGGCGCGTGTACAATTGCCCGCCATCCGGGGCGGGATCGTCCCGCCGTCAGCATGCCCGAGAGGTCGCCCGACCGATGAGCCGCCCACCCATGCCCGCGCCCGTTTCGGGCGAAGAGGTCCGCCGCCGCTTCGTCGCCTTCTTTGAGGAGCGCGGCCACCGCCACCTGCCCTCGTCGTCGCTGGTCCCCCACAACGACCCGACCGTGCTGCTGACCACCGCCGGCATGCAGCAGATGACCCCCTTCTTCCTCGGGCTGGAGCAGCCGCCGGCCAACCGGCTGGTCACCGTCCAGAAGTGCTTCCGCACCGTCGATATCGACGAGGTCGGCGACGAGTCGCACTGCACCTTCTTCTTCATGCTGGGCAACTTCTCGATCGGCGACTACTTCAAGCGCGAATCCCTGCGCTGGTCGTGGGAGTTCCTGACCGGGACGATGGGCATCCCCGGGGAATTGCTGTACCCGACGATCCACCCCGACGACGACGAATCCCTCGCCATCTGGCGGGACGAGATCGGCGTCCCCGACGAGAAGATCGGCCGCCTCTCCGACAACTGGTGGGGCCCGGTCGGCCCGACGGGCCCCAACGGCCCGGACTCCGAGATCTACTTCGACCGCGGCGAGGAGCTGGGCTGCGGGCTCGAAACCTGCGCGCCCGGCTGCGACTGCCCGCGCTACCTCGAAGTGTGGAACAACGTCTTCATGCAGTACTTCCAGCGCCCGGACGGGTCGCGGGAACTGCTGCCGCGCCAGCACGTCGATACCGGCATGGGGCTGGAGCGGCTGGCGATGGTGATGCAGGGGGCGGACAGCCTCTACGGCATCGACCTCTACCAGGCCATTATCCAGAAGGCGGCGTCGCTGGCCGGCGTGACCTACGGGGCGGACGCGGAGACCGACCGCGCGCTGCGCATCGTCGCCGACCACGCCCGCGGTTCGACCTTCCTGATCGCGGACGGGGTGCTGCCGGGCAACGAGGGCCGCGCCTACGTGCTTCGCCGCATCCTGCGGCGGGCCATCCGGGCCGGGCGCAAACTGGGGCTGGACAAGCCGTTCCTGGCCGAGGTCGCCGGGGTGGTGATCGCCCAGTTCGCCCACCACCACCCGGAACTGACCGAGCGCCGCTCGCAGATCGAGCGGGTGCTGACCCACGAGGAAGAGAGTTTCGGCCGCACGCTGGCCGCCGGCATCACCCGCTTCCAGACGCTGGTCGAAGACCTCGCGAAGGTGGCGGCGGACGGCGGCGAAACGGTGGCGCGCACGCTGCCCGGGGCCGACGTCTTCCGCCTCTACGACACCTACGGCTTCCCGCTCGACCTGACGCTGGACCTCGCCCGCGAGCAGGGGCTGGAGGTCGATACCGCGGGCTTCGAGGACGCCTTGCAGGCGCAGCGCGCTGCGTCGCGCGGCGGCTCGGCGGCCGCGTTCAAGGACGCCTCGCGCGGGCGGGCCGAACTGTACGTCTCGCTGGCGGGTGGCAAGACCGAGTTCCTCGGCTACGAGACGACGGCGGCCGACGCGACGATCCGCGGGCTGGCCGGGCCGGACGGCGCGCTGGAGACCGCCGAGGCGGGGCAGGCCGTCGAGGTCATCCTCGACCGCACGCCCTTCTATGGAGAATCCGGCGGCCAGATCGGCGACACCGGCCGCATCCGCACCGAAACCGGGCTGATCGACATCGACGACACCTTCAAGCCGACGCCGGACGTGACCGTCCACCGCGGCACGGTGGCCGAGGGGTTCGTGCGCGTCGGCGAGGCGGCCCACGCCGAGGTGGACGCCGGGCGGCGGCAGGCGATCCGCCGCAACCACACGGCCACCCACCTGCTGCACCGGGCGCTGCGGATCGTCCTCGGAGAAGAGACGCGGCAGGCGGGCTCGCTGGTGGCGCCGGACCGGCTGCGCTTCGACTTCACCGCGCTGGACGCGCCGAAGCCGGAGCAGTTGCAGCGGGTGGCCGAGATCGTCAACCACGAAATCCTGCGCGATACGCCGGTGCAGACCGACGTGAAGCCGTATGCCGACGCGGTCGCGGACGGGGCGATGGCCCTGTTCGGCGAAAAGTACGGCGAAAAGGTGCGCGTGGTCGGCATCGACGGCTTTTCGCAGGAACTCTGCGGCGGCACCCACGTCGGCCGCGTCGGCGAGATCGGCCCGGTGCTGATCGTCTCCGAGGGGAGCGTCGCCGCCGGGGTGCGCCGGATCGAGGCGGTCACCGGCACGGCGGCGGTGGAGCGGATGCTCCAGCAGGGCCGCGTGCTGGAGGAAACCGGGCGGGCGCTGCGCGCCACGCCGATGGAGACCCCGGCGGCGGTCGAGGCGCTGCAGGAGCGGGCGCGCGGGCTGGAGCGCGAGATCGAGAAACTGCGCGGCGAGGTCGCTGGCGCGCGCGCCGGCGACCTGCTGGAGCGCACCGTCGAGGTCGGCGGCGTCAAGGTGCTGGCGGCCCGCGTCGAGGCCGACGGCAAGGACGCGTTGCGCCAACTCGGCGACCGGCTGCGCGACCGCCTCGGCGGCGGCGTCGTCGTGCTCGGCGCCGCGATCGACGGCAAGCCGAGCCTGCTGGCGATGGCCTCTCCCGATGCCGTGAAGCAGGGCGTCAAGGCGGGCGACATCGTGCGGGCGGCGGCGGCGATCGTGGACGGGCGCGGCGGCGGCCGCCCCGACCTCGCCGAAGCCGGCGGCAAGGACCTCGGCAAGCTCGACGAGGCCATCGCGGCGGTGCCCGGTCTCGTCGGCGGTGCGCTGGGCGCTTGATGGCGGACGGCGGCGGGCGGCAACCGGTCGGACCGGGGGAGCGCGGCAGGGCGACCCGGCCCGGCGCGCC
>JAFAEX010000088.1 GCA_023423795.1 Chloroflexota bacterium
GCGGCGAAGCGGGGAGACCGCGCGGTCGCCGACGGCTGCGCCGCGCTGGCCGAGGCGGCGCGCGGCGAGGCCGGGCGGTTGCTCGGGCGGCGGCGGGCACGGGTGGCGTGACGGAGGCGACAGGCGACAGGCGACAGGTGTGAGACGAGGAGGACGGTGGGCGCGGGATGCGGCGCCGTGAGCGAGAGGGGGCGTGTGATGGCCAATGAGGACGTCGCGGTGGTGGTGCATGCCGGATGGTTGGCCGGCGAGGGTGTGCCATGCGGGATTGGGCACGGGGAGGAGGATGTGGGGCGGCGCGGGCCGGGCATGGCACCCGATGCGTGGGTGGAGCGCGATGCGGGGTCGGCTGGTGAATCGGAATCGCGCGGTGGATCGGTCGGTGGGGGGAGACGCGCCGACGGCGGAACGGACGCGATCGCGGCCGGGATCGGGGCGCGGCTGGAGCGGGCGCGCACGGAGCGCGGCATGAGCCAGCATGGGTTGGCGCGGCTGATCGGGGTGGAGCGGCCGACGGTGTGCCGCTGGGAGCGGGGGTTGCGGATTCCGTCGATCCCGGCGCTGTTGCGGGTGGCGGCGGCGCTGGCGGTGCCGCCCGCTGCCTTGCTGCCCGATGGGCCGGGCGAGGGTGCCGCGGCGGCCGCTGATGACGGGACGGGCTGGACCGCGCTGTAGGGGCGTTGCGCCTGGGTCGTTCGCCACGCGTCGCGGCGATGCGACCGCGCAGGGGCGAGGCATCGGTGGTCGGAGAAGGCGGGACCGCCCAAGAGCGCGTTTCCCAGCGCCGGCTCCGCCGTCATCCCGAGCCCGCCGAGGGATCGCGTGGCCGCGACGGGGAGTCGAGGAGCGACGAGATCCCGCGGCGGGCTCGGGATGACGGGTTGGGTGACGCTCGCGTGTTGGTGAAGCACGCGCTGCGGGTGTTTGGTGCGGCAACCGGCGGGTGCGCGCCGGGCGCCGACGTGGACGGGCTAGCGGCGCGGGGCCGGGGTTTCGCGGGCGGGCGCGGGGCGGCGGTCGAGCGGATTGATGAAGCGGATGACGGCGGTGCGCTTGAGGTTGGGCGCGTCGCGGGGTTGCTTCCAGGTGACGGTGTGGCCGTCGCGGCAGCCGGTGGCGACGAGGCGGCGGCGGGAGACGGAGACGACGGCGCACTCATCGACGCGGGCGAGCAGATCGGCTGGCAATGCCTGGCGGTAGGAAACGGGCGGGAGTTGGGGCACTTGCGTTGCCCCCGGCAGGGGCGCCGGCGCGGGTGCGACCGGCGCGGGCGGCACGGTCGGGGCGATGGGCGCGGCGGGGACGGGCGTGGGTCGCCGGTTGGGGCGGTCGTCGGGAGCGGGGGTGGGCGTTTGCGCCTGGGCCGGTTCCGGGGCCGGGGTCTGGCGGCGACCTTCCTCGGGCGCGGGGAGGCCGAGCGTGACCCATGCCGGTTCGGCGCCTTCGGCGTCGGCGGCGAAGGCTTCGTAGTTCTCGCAGGCGATGCCGTTGTTGTTGGCGTCGAGGCGGTGCGGGTCCTCGGGCCAGGTGTCGAGGAGGGTGTCCTGCGCGGCCCGGAACCCGCCGGCGTTCTCGAAATCGACGCAGTTGAGGTCGCCGTCGTCGGTCTGGGCGAGCGCCGCCGGGGCCGGGGTCAGGGACGGCGCGGCGAGGGTGGTGGCAAGCAGCGCCGCAACCAGGCCGGGGATGAGCAGGGAGCGCAGGGTCACGTGGGCCTCCGTGATGGCGGCCGGGTCGTCGCACGGGCGCGGCGGCGGGCGAGCCTGCCGCAGTTGGGGCAAGTGTGGCATGGGTGCGGGCGGTTGTGGGAACGATCCGGGTCCCGGTTTTTCGTTCCTCAGGCACGGCTGCGGCGGGGGATGTGGTGGTTGCCCTCTTGCCCCGGCCATCGCTGCCCGCCCGGGGCCGGTGTCCGCATCGATGAGGCAAACGCCATCATCACCGGGCGGGCGGCGACGGACGGCCCGATGTCGGTATCGATTCGCCACGGCGTATCGCGGGGTGCTCGGCGGTTTCGAGGTCGGCGAGCGCCCGTGGCGTGGGTGGCGAACGGGTGCGCCGCCGAGGCCGGGCACGGACTGACCCGGCGTACCAAGTGGGTGGCGACTCGGCATCCGGATTGGAGGAACGGTGGCGCAGGCGGGAACGATCGTGCTGGACGGGGTGGGGTACCCACTGGCGAGCGGGGCGTACCGGCGCTGGGCGGAGGGCGCGCCGGCGGGCGCGGTCCGCTCCGGGCGGGTGGAGATGCGGGCGTTCGGCGGCGGGCAGCGGCTGGCGCTGCCGGACGGCGGTGAGGCGGACCGAGGGTGGGACGGGCTCGGGGTCGGGCCGGGGCCGGGCGGGCAGGGCGTCCTGCCGTGGCCGGGCGAGGCGGTGCATGCCGACGCGCTGGACGACGTGCCGGGACTGGCGACGCGGGCGCACGCGGTGGTGGCCGCCAACCACGTGTACGTCGGGATCGGGCGGCGGCTGTACCGGACGCCGGCGCTGACGGCGGCGTCGTGGGCCAGCCTCGTTCCGGTGGCGGACGCCGGGGCCGGGCAGGTCATCACCGGGCTGGCGACGGTGGGCGACCAGGTGATCCTCTGCCTCGGGCCGGGGACGGACGCGAAGGTCTACGTTCCGGAGACCGGCACGCTGGGGACGTGGCGGGCGGGCGAGCGGGCGACGGTGGCGATCGGCTACCAGGGGCAACTGGTGTCGGCCCCGCGCACGCCGGCCTCGGGCGGCGCGCCGGGCAGCATGGAGCGGGTGCGGCTGAGCCTGACCCGCTGGAACGGGTTGGCCGCCAGCGACGAGCGGTGGCTCGATGCGCCGGTGGCAGCGATGGGCCTGTTCGCCGGGAAGGTGGCGATCGCGACCCGAGCCAGCCTCTGGCTGCTGGGCGGGCAGCCGGACCCGGGCGCGCCGGACGATCCCGACACGTCCGGCGACCAGAGCCGCCGGACCTCGTGGCGGGGCGATCCGGAGCCGGTCTTTTCCCACGGCAGTTGGACGGCGGAGGACGATTTCTCGTTCCTGCTCGGGTTCGGCGGCCGCTTGTACACGTGGCTGGCGAACGCCGTCCGCTGGTGGGACGGCAGCGGCGGCGCGGGGTAGGTGCGGACGCCGGTCGAGGGGACGGCCTGCCTGGGCGGGTGCGTCGCCGGCGGCTGGCTGGTGGTTGCGCTGCTGACCCGCGCCGGCGAGGGCGAGGTGTGGGCGACCGACGGCGCCGGCTGGTGGCGGATCGCGCGGTCGGCGGCGGGGTCGGCGGCGCGGCTGTGGCCGGTGGCGCTGAACGGCGCGGGAAACCGGGATCTGCTGCTGTTCCGCGACGGGACGTCCACCTGCGACCTGCTGCGGCTGGTGCCGCGCTCGCCGTCGGCGCACGCGCTGCGGCCGAGCGGGGAGTGGCTGAGCCCGCTGCTGGACGCGGGAGAGCGCGGGGCGGTCAAGGCGTGGCGGGCAGTCGGGGCGAGTTTCGCCGCGCCGGAGGTACGTGGAAATCCGGCTTCCTCCGATCCGCTGACCGTGGGGCTCGACTGGTCGATCGACGGCGGCGCGACGTGGACCGAGGCGGCGTCGGCGACCGTGGATGATCCGGCGGGGCGGATGCTGGACCTCGCGGGTGCGCTGCCGCCGGGGACGGACGGGCGCTGGCTGCACTTGCGGGTGCGCTGGAGCGGGGTGCTGGACTGGGCGCCGACGCTGGCCGGGGTGTGGGCCGATTGGGTGCTGCCGCCCGCTCCCCGGGAGCGGCGGCGCTGGCGCTTCGTGGTGCGGTGCGCGGATCGGCAGATCGCGCCGGATGGGGCGGTGCTGCCGCGAACCGGACGGGAATTGGCGGCGGCGCTGTGGGAGGCATGGGACGGCAACACGGTGCTGTCGTTCGAGGATATCGACCACGCGGCGACCGGAACACCCCGGCAGGTGCGGATCGCGGCGCTGGAGGAGCGGGTGGCGTCGCCGGCCGATGCCGGGCGGTGGGGCGAGGCGGTCGTGGAGGTGGAACTGATCGAAGCGTGATGCGAGTGCCGAGTGGCGAGTTGGTGCTGCGTGTTGCGGCGGGCGGGGAGGAGCGGGGTGGCCGGGGAGGCGCCCCGCTTTGTCGTGGGCGGCGTGGGTGCGATTGGGAGGCGGGATTGGTGAGCGAGGGGCGGGAGGTACGGGTGGCGGCGATCGATCCGGCGGGGGTGGCGCTGCTGGGGCCGGCGACGGCGACGGCGGCGCAGGCGAAAGCGTATGCGCGGGCGCGGGGCGCGCGGCGGCTGGAGGCGGTCGATGCGTTCGTTGACGAACTCTGGCGGCTGGGGGAGGGCGCGGGGTACGACCCGGCGGTGGTCTTCGCGCAATTCTGCGACGAGACGGGAACGGGGACCAGCCCGGCCTGGGCGAGCCGGCTGAACCCGGGCGGCATCGGCATCACCGACGGTTTCGACGCCGGGATCGGGTTCCGGAGCGGGGCCGAGGCGGCGCGGGCGATGCTGGTGCATCTTTCCGTGTATGTGCGCGGCTACGACCACGCGTTGTGGCCGTTCATCGTGCTGGACCCGCGCTATCTGGAGCCGCTGAAGAAGGGCTGGGGCGGCACGGTGCGGCGGCTGGCCGACCTCGGCAGCGGGAAGTGGGCGACCAACCCGGCCTATGCCCGGCAGATCGCGGCGCACCTGGCCGCCATCCGGGTCAGCGGGCGCGCGGCGGCAGGGAACGGCGCGACTGTTGGGTATGCGTCGGTCGCGGAGCCGCCCCCGGGCATCGTCTGGATAGGGACGGAGAACTGGCACCCGCGCCCGGCGGGAATCGGGCCGGAGGCGGTCGTGTTCCACGTCACCGACGATCTCGACGTGGGCAACGTGCGCTCGTGGTTCCGCAATCCGGCCAGCCGCGCTTCGTCCCACTTCGTGGTGGAGCGCGACGGCACGATCCTGCAATTCGTGGCGACGGCGAACGCGTCGTGGACCAACGGCGACGTGGCGGAACCGCGCCCGGACCTGCCGTGGCTGGCGCGGACGGTGGCCCGCTGCGCCCCGCGCGGGCCGTTCAACATGAACGACTTTACTGTCACCATCGAGGCGATCGGCAAGCCGGGGCTGCCGTTTCCGGCGGCGCAAATGGATCGGGTGGCGGCGCTGACGCGCTACCTGCTGGCCCGCTACCCGGCGATCCGCCCGACGCGGGGCCGTCTGCTGCGCCACGCCGACATCAACGCGGTGAGCAGGTCGTATTGCCCCGGCCCGACGTTTCCGCTGCGGGAGATCATCCTCGCCGTCGGCGGCGACCCGGACGATCTGGACGGATAGACGGTGGAGACGAAAGACGAGAGACGTGATGGTACCGCTTCACGTCTCTCGTCTCGGCATTCGGAGGAGCGGTGAATGGATGACCTGGTGATCCTTGGTGCGCCGGTGGCGATGCTGGCGCCGGGGCTGGTGGAACTGACGAAGCGGGCGGGGTTGCCCGCGCGCTGGGCGGGAACGGCGGCGATCGGCTGGGCGACGCTGCTGGTGGCGCTGGCGGATCTTTCCGGGCTGCTCGGCGGCGCGCCCGGGTTGCCCGATGGCGGGCCGGACGAGGCGTGGCGGCGGGCGGTGGGGTGGCTGCTGGCGGGCATCGTCTACGGGCTGGCGGCGGCCGGGTTGTATTCGCAGGCGCGGATCGCGGTGGCCGGGCGGTAGGGCGGGCGCGGCCGCGATGGATCGACGCGCAGATGGGAGATCCTCGCACCAGCAAGGGCACGTGCTGGCGACGCCTGACCCGTCATCTCGAGCTTGTCGCGGGATCTCGTTCGCGAGTCGAGGAGTCGGGAAG
>JAFAEX010000194.1 GCA_023423795.1 Chloroflexota bacterium
ACCGCCGACGGCGTGCGCCGGGTGCTGGCCGCCGAGCGCGGCGTGACCCGGCCCGCCGAGGACGCCGGCGCGCCTGCGGCGATTGCCGCGGACGCCGACCCTGCCGCGCGCCCGCTCGAGGCCGACCTCGCCGCCGAGGTCGATGCCCTCCTCGGCGACCTGTTGCGGACGACCCGCGCGGCGGTCGCCGTCCTTTCCGCCGATCTCGAATCCGGAGGTGCGGCCGCCAGTGATCCGGCCCGCAAGCAGGCCGCCGCCGCATGGCTCGACCGTGCGCCCGCCCTGCTGGAGGAGGTTGCCCGCCTGCGCGCCGCCCCGCGTCGTTCCGGTTGATGAGGACTGGGTGCGCCGCCGAGTCCGTCGCGACCCGGTGATCCCCGTTCCCCAGCCGCGGGCGGCCTTCGCGCGTGCAGCCGGTGCTTCGTCGCGTGGGCGGCCCATCGTGCGCTTCCCGGGCGAGGACTACCCGGACTGCGTGGGAGCGGACGCCGCATGACCCTCGGGTGACGCCCCGACCGCCCGAAGCACGAACGCCGCCACCTCTTGCGCGGTGTCGTCGAGCGGGCGCTGCGAGATCAGGAGCCGAAAGTAGAGCGGCGCCAGCAGCGCCTCGGCCGCCAGCGACGGATCGATCCCGGGCGCTATCTCGCCGCGCGCCGCCGCCCGCTCGAACATCGTCCCGATCGCTGCCAGGCGGTACGGCCAGTACGGACCGCGGGTCTCCCGGGCGGCAAAGCGCGGGGCGGCCACCGTCGCCCGCACCAACCGGCTGCCCAGCGGAGAGGCGAGGAAGGCCACGCTCCGCTCGACGAACGCCGTCACGTCGCCCCGAAGCGATCCGGTGTCGGGCAGCGGCACCTCCGCGCCGACGCGCTCGGCGACCGCGTCAACCACCAGTGCTTCCCGCGTGCCCCAGCGGCGGTAGATCGTGGCGTCGTGGACGCCGGCCCGCGCCGCCACCTGCGGGATGGTGAACCCGTCCGGATCCTCGACCAGCAACGCGAGCGTGGCGTCGAGCACGGCCGCACGCACCCGCGCGCTGCGTCCGCCCGGGCGCTGCTGCCGCGCCAAGCCGACGGGTTGGGCGTGGGGTGCCTCCGCCCGGGGTTCGTTCCGCTCCACCGGCGTCCCTCCGTCCGTCTCGTCGTCCGCCACGCGCATTATCGCAGATGACTTGCGTTTGCAACGCGCCAAGGCTATCCTTCGCCGCCTAACGCGGGCGGGCTGCGATAGTCGGCAACGGGGGTCGTGCGTGGCGCTGGTTTTTTCCGACGAGACGTTCTGGTTCGAACTGCTGCGCACGATGGGGCATGCGCCCTACGGCGCGGCCGACCTCGGCGAGTGCCTCGCCGCCGCCGGCCGCATGGGCGACGGCGACTTCGAGCGTTGGCATCAGGAATGGTTCCGGCTTGCCGAACGCGTCCGCGTCGAGGCCGAGGCGTCCGCCGCGGGCGGCCACGCGGTGAGCGCCCGCGGCGGTTTCCTGCGCGCGTCCAACTACTACCGCGCCGCCGAGTTCTTCCTGCACGAGGACCCGGCCGATCCGCGCATCCTCGCCACCTGGCGGGCCAGCCGCGACGCCTTCGCCCGCGCCCTGCCGCTGCTGCCGCACCCGGCCGAGGCAGTCGAGATCCCCTACGACGGAACCACGCTGGCCGGCCATTTCTACCGGCCCGACGAGGACCCGCGTCCGCGCCCGCTCGTGATCTTCCACGGCGGGCTGGATTCCACGCTGGAGGAGTTGTATCCGGCCGCCGCGGCGGCGGCCGTCGCCCGCGGCTACGCCTGCCTGACCTTCACCGGACCCGGCCAGGGGCGCGCCATCCGCGAACAGGGGTTGCCGTTCCGCCCCGACTGGGAGGCCGTCGTCTCCCCGGTCGTCGATTTCGCGCTCGGCCGGCCGGGCGTGGACCGCGAGCGAATCGCCCTGCTCGGCTGGAGCCTGGGCGGCCTGCTCGCGCCGCGGGCGGCAGCCTTCGAACCCCGGCTTGCCGCCCTCATCGCCTGGGACGGCGCGTACGACAACTTCGCCTCCGCCCGCACCATGTTCCCGCCGGGCGAAGAAGACGCGGCCATCGCCCGGCTGCTGCGCGACCCGCGCTCGCTCGACGAGCATTTTCGCGCCCTGATAGCGGCCGGCACCGGCGCGCGTTGGGCCTTCGGCCACGGCATGTGGGCGTTCGGCGTCGATTCGCCCGGCGAGTTGATCGCCGCCGGCCGGGCCTACTCGTTACGCGGCATCGCCGAGCGGATCGCCTGCCCCACGCTCGTCTGCGAGGCCGACGCGGACCCCTTCTGGCAAGGCCAACCGGCGCAGCTCTACGCCGCGCTCACCTGCCCGAAGACCCTGATCCGGTTCACCGCCGAAGAGGGCGCCGGCGAGCACTGCCACGTCGGCGCCCACACCCTCTTCCACCAGCGCGCCTTCGACTGGCTCGACGACGTACTCCGGCGGTAGCGCCGAGTCACGGAGTCGGCAAGTCGGCGGGTCGGCAAGCATTGGAGCCGCACCGGCCTACCATTTCTCGGCCCTCGGCCCTCGGCCCTCGGCCCTCGTTCACTCGCCGGCGAACTGCACCGCGAAGGTGGCGCGGTCGTAGTAGAACGTGTCGCGGACGATGAGGCCGTCGAGCAGTTCCATCACCGAGACGCCGGGGATGGCGATGGACTGGCCGCTGCCGGGGCCGAGGCCGGGGATCTCGCCGGTGTAGCTGCCGGTGTAGACCCACTCCAGCGCCGCCCGGCTGCCGTCCGCGCTGACGAAGCCGCCGCGCGGGTCGAGGTGCAGGTCGGGGAACCCCGCGAAGTTGGCGGTCGCCCACTGCCGGATCGCCTCGCGGCCTTCCAGCACCGGCCCGTCGATCACCGCCTCGGAGAGGACCGCGTCCTCGTGGTAGAGCGCCGCGATGGCGTCCGGGTCGTGGGCGTCCCACGCCGCGACCACCGCATCCAGCGGGGCCGGAAGCGCCGCCCCGCCGGACCCGGCGGCCTCCGGCGTCGCGTCCTGCGCCGCGCCCAGCCGTCCGGTCGCCAGCACTGCGCCGCCCGCCAGCACCGTCCCGATCATCGTTCGCCGCCGCATCGTCGATCCTCCCCGTGGCCGGGCTGCCCGCCCGATTCGGCATCCTTCGCCGTGGTCCATCGTAGCAGCGGTCCGCACCAGGGACGCACGGCCGGGCCGGCGCGGGAAGCCCCGGCGCCGGCAACGGGCCGGGGCCGCCCGGCAGCGGGCGGCCCCGGCGAGGGAAGGGGGAAGGACGCCCGGCGCCGCCCGGTGGGGAAAACGAGCGGGGCCGAGCGCGGAAGCCGGCGATGGGAACGATGCCGCGCGACCAAGCGGTGTCGTGACGAGTCCGGTGCATCGCGCCGGCGGCTCGCGGCGCCGTCCCGAGCGTAGGGCCTCGGCGTCCGCTGGTGGTCAAGGAATCGTGAACGGTGGGAACGCGAAGGCCGCACGCCGAACGCGAGGGCCGCACGCCGAACGCGGAGCCTGTTGTCGCCGTCGCGATGCGAGCGCCGCCGCCGATCGGGGGACGTGAAGCGCCGCCGTCCCCCCACCCTGTGCCCGCTCGGGCTACGCTGGCGCGGGCGCGTGGCGGCGTGGAGCCAGCCGGCAGGCGCGCCGGCGAACGAGGGGAGGACGGATGGGACGCATTCCGGGCGTGACGACGGGCAACGCCGGCGGCGAGGTCGCCCGCCAGGGCTGGTTCGTCGGCCACTTCATGGACGACGGCCCCGACGGCGCGGAGGCGCTGCGCACGGGCGACGTCGAGGTCAAGTGGAGCGTCTACGAGGGCGGCGAAACCCGCGACGGCTGGGGCGCCAACCGCACCGCGACCACGCTGGCGGTGCTGGTGCGCGGCCGCTTCCACTTGTGCTTCCCCGGCGGCGACGTCTGGCTGGAGCGCGAAGGCGACTTCGCCCTCTGGCAGCCGAACGTCCCGCACTACTGGCACCCAGACGGACCAGCGGTCGTGCTCACCGTCCGCTGGCCCTCCACCCCGGGCGACAGTTACGCGGTCCCGAACGAGGCGACAGGCGACGGGCGATAGGCGACAGAAGCGCGTATCGCTGTCGCCTGCCGCACGTCGCCTGTCGCCTGTCGCCTGAGGAAATGGTGAACCCGGCCGGGGGAGCGGCCGGGTTCGTGGGGGGAGGGATGGGATTGGGGAATCCCGGGGAGGGCGGCGGGGGGAGGGATCCGTCGTCCTCTGCCCGTGTCTACGCCGGCCGCTCCGGATCGGATTCATCGTGGCCGGATCGGGTTTCGAGATGCCCCGTTCCCCGGCGGAGAACGGCCTACTACGCCGGACATACACGAACCCGGCCGGGGGAGCGGCCGGGTTCATGCGGGAAGGGGGAGGGAGATTGGGAGTTCGTTCGGGAGGGCGTCGGGTAGGGGCCGTCGCGCCTCTATCCCCATCTACGTCGGCGCTCTCCGGCCGGATTCATTTCCGGTTTCCGGATTTCGCCGGGCCTGTCCGCCGGGGCGCTTCGCTCGCCGCGGCACCGGTCCGACAAGGTCTCCCACTTGCGCAGGCGGCGGTCGAGGTCGCCCTCAACCGAGGCTCCGCCGGCCGCGCCGGGAGCCGGACACACGAGAACCCGGCCGGGGGAAGCGGCCGGGTTCAAGGGGGAAGGGAGGGATTGGGAATCCCGGGAGGGCGGCGGGGGGAGGGTTCCGTCGTCCTCTGCCCGTGTCTACGCACGCGTTCCCGGATCGGATTCATCGGCTGCCGTACGGATGGCGCGAACGCCCTGCCGGGTCCGGCTGGTTCGCGTCAAGCGCCCTCCAGCACCTGCCGCAACACCGCCTCGACGTCGCCCGTCGGCGGCGCCCCGACGCCGCGCCCGGTCACGCACACGACCACCGCGCCGGCCGTGCCGCAGCGCCGCGCCTCCTCCGGTCCGGTTTCGTATCCGCGCAGCAGGTACGGCTCGGCGGCCCGCGCGGCGACGGCATCCCCGAACTGGTGGACGGCCACGTCGAACTGGCTCGCGCCGCCGGACGTCGGCAACGCGCACCGCAGCGTCCGGTTCGCGCCATCCTGCCAGCGCCACGCGTCCACCAGTTCGGCCGGCGCGCCGGCGCGGCCCAACCAGGGAACGACTTCCTCCCGCGTGAACCGCCAGTCGCTGAACGGCAGGAAGCAGGCGGCGTTGGCGACCGCCAGCCGGTCCGGCAGCATCCCGACGACCGACGCATCCGGCGCGGGAACCGGCGGGGTGGTCGGCGTCGGCGCGACCATCGGCGATCCCGCTCCGCCCGCGGTTACCCCGGCCAGCACGTCCGCCGTCACCGCGGCGACGTCGGTCTTGGGATCGCCCGCCGGGGCGACGCCGGTGACGCGCACCAGCACCGGCCCCTCGCTCGCGTAGATCGTGTACTCCCAGCCGTTGCTGGCCGGGCCGGTCACGGCAGTCGTCGCATCCCCCAGCAGCGGGGCGTCGGCGTACCGCAGCGTTGTCCCCGCGATGCGCGCCGCCGCGAAGTACGGGACGGCCGCCTGCGCTGCCGGCGCATCCGCGAAGATGTGGACCGACACGTCGATCCAGCCCGCCGTCCCGGACGGCGGCCCGTCGCAGCCGAACTGCCGGAACGCGCCGTCCCGCCACCCGAGCGCGGAGAGCCGGGATTGGGCGTCCGGCGTATCGGTGAACCGCGAAACGGCCGCCGGAAAATCGAGATCGGCCTCGTCGTAGAGGAAGAAGCAGTTGGCGTGCGCCAGTGCCGGGGACGTTGGCAGGTAGGCAGATGCGTCCTGGATGTCGTGTCCGATTGGCGTTGGAGTTGGCGTCAGTGGCACCGGCGAAAGAAGGATTGGGGTTGGAGTCGGTGACAGAACGATCGGGGCCGGCGTCACTTCGGGACTGCGCGACCCGGAGTCCACCGGGTCCATACCGGCGCCCTGCGATCCGGAGCCCAATGGGGAACCGGCGGAGAATGGCAGCTCGCACTGACTTATGCCATTGATGAATCCACCCATGAACGCGGTGATCCGGTCGTCGTCGAAGCCGTGCGCGCCCTCGATGTCCTGCGGCATGTTGTAGTCGTCGCCGGAGGCGGCTGAGAGGTAGGCCGCCTCTGTTACGTCGCCCTTGTCGAGCAGGCCGAGCAGACGCGCGCGTTGCGCCCACGCACCCGCCATGCAGTCGGCCTGCAGTTCGCGCGTGTTCCCAGGAGTGCGGAGCAAGTCGAGTTGGAACTGCACGTGGTGCGCCCATTCGTGGGCAAGCACGTTGAACGGCCCGTAATCACCAAAACTCTCCTCGGGGTTCGAGGACCACGCGATCATCGCCGTCGTGATGTAGATGGATTCGTCCGCGCCGCAATAAAACGCCGTCTGTTGGGTCGCCAGCACGTCGCCGCACGCGGACGCCGCAGCGTCCCTGACCACAATGACGTTCAGGGGCGGCCGGTATTCCGAGCCTGCCTCCGTGAGCGTGGCCGACCAGTACGCGTCGATGGCCGCGTAGAAGGCGGACTCGCCGGAACTGAAGGCACTCGCGCGCTCACCCCTGTAGCCGGTGAGCACCGGCGGTTCCGGCGGTGGTGTTTGTCCGGCCACTAAATGGACCGGAGCGAGCGCCGACAGGGCGACCGCCAGCACCAGCAACCGGAACCACGCGTGCGGGGATGGATGCATCCTGACGGCCACCTGCCGGGACCTGACGTATGGGGTCGGTATTGTGGCGTCATCCTATCCCACTTCACCGGCCCTGCGCATGTGGCCGCGCGGCGAGAGAGACTTGGTGTCTCTTGACGGCGGCGCGCAATCCGATCTGCCCACCACGCCGGGGACTCGGCGCGTTCATGCTGTTGTCCATTGAAGCGATCGAGCCCTTCGGGGAATCGGTGATGCGCCGGGAGGTTGCCCCGACGCGCGGAAGGCCGGATGATTCGTCGTCAGGCTAATCGCGGTGCTATCGAGTCGCGGCGGCTGCGGCAGCGCATGGCCGCGGGCGTCAGGACCGACGAGCGGTCGCTGGATACGAGCCTGTTGTAGAACCCCGCCGGCGTCGCCCGCCCCGTCATCCCGAGCCGGTCGAGGGATCTCGTCGGGCTCCCCCACGAGATGCTGAACGAGATCCCTCGACCGGCTCGGGATGACGGGGCGGGCGGTCTTGAAACGCGCTCTACCGCGTCAACGCCTCGCGCGGCCCTGTACTTCGGGCGATGGGGAGCGCGCAGGCGCGAGTGAACCGCCTGACCCGGAGTGAACGCGACGTCGCGAATGTGCGAGCGGACATAAATTTCGCATCGCCCGCAATCGTCCGAATTCCCCTATCGAGAGGTGTGAGCCCAGCGCGCGGGATTCCCGGCCGAGGACGTCCGAACCTCGGTCCCCCCATCTCACGCGGTCGCCCGCCCCGCGTTTCAGGGATGTGGGATCGGGAGGTTGGCCCCTCCCGGAGGTCCACGGGAAGGAACGGAACCATGCACGATTTCGTCGCCCATCTTGCCGGCCCGAAGGTCACCGCCGAGATCGCCCGCAGCGCGATGCCGGACGCGCCGGTCGTCCCCGACCCCGTCTCCGGCGGCGCGACCACCACCGGCGTGCTGCTGCGGCAGCGGATCAGCCTTGGGCTGCGCCGCCTCGCCGACCTCGTCGAGCCCTCCGCCGGGTGCGCCCCGGTCGGCATCGGCTGCCAGTAGTCCTTGCGCGGCGGAGCACCGCCGCGCAAGGACTGCTTTCAAGCGGCTCCCTCTCCGCGTGGCGGCTCCCCGGCCGCCACCATCCATCCCCCTCCACCCGCCGGCGTCCCGGATCGTTGGTGGATCGCGACGAGACCTCCCGAACGGAGGCCGGCGCGATCCCCGGCGATCCCGGGGCGCCGGCGGCGTTTCATCCTCCCCGAGGTCGTTCGGAACGGGACGTTCAGCGCGCCATGCCGGATGCGCGGGCGGCGTCCAGCCGCGCCTCGTCGGCGGCGAACAGGTCGTAGTTGAGCGTCTGCGCTGCCGTCGCGCCCTCGTGGGCGGCGGCGGCGATCTGGTGGGCGAACAGGCGGGTGCAATCGCCGGCGGCGTAGACGAACGGCTCGCTGGTGCGCTGCTCGGTGTCGGCCTGGATGTAGCCGGCGGCGTCGAGGACGACGCCGAGCGACCGGGCCAGCGCCGTTTCCGGCACGGAGCCCTGGTGGCTGAACAGGTGATCGGCCGGCACCTCCCGCCCGTCCGCCAGCCGCAGCGCCTCCAGCATCCGCGGTGCGCCGTCGCGGGCGCGGGCGCTGGCGATCCGCCCGGCCAGCACCGGCAGCCCGCGCCGGGCCAGCCGGTCGGCGATCGCCGGCGTCAGGCCCAGCGCGCCGTCGTTGGTCACCAGCGTGACGTCGGGGGTGAAGCGGCGCATCTGCAACGCCAGCACCGCCGTCTCGTCGTCGTTGCCGGCGACGACCACGCGCGTGCCGCGCATCTCGTAGCCGTCGCAGACGATGCACCAGTGCAGGCTGTGGCCGACGAACGCCTCGTAGCCCGGAAAGCGGGTCCAGTTGTCGCGCACCCCGGTCGCCAGCACGAGGGCCCGCGCGCGGCAGGTTTCGCCGTCCGTCCCATCGACGACGAACCCGCCCGGCACGCGGCGCACCGCCACGACCTCGCCGTCGGAGAAGCGGGCGCCGTAGCGTTTCGCCTGCGCCGTGCCGCGTTCGCACAATTCGCGGGCCGAGACGCCGTCCGGGAACCCGAGGTAGTTGTGGTTCACCTGCGGATAGTCGGACCGCCCCGGCTGCGGGCGGTCGAAGACGAGGACCGACCGCAACGCCCGGCCGAGGTTGACCGCCACGGCCAGTCCGGCCGGGCCGCCGCCGACGACGACGGCATCGAAATCGAGTCGTTCGGGCATGCGCGTGCTCCGGTTTTCAGGGATGGTCGATACGGAGGACCGGCTCGCCGGGAGCGGGGCGCGTGACCGCGCTGCCCGCTGGTGCCCCAGCGTACCGCGCAGGGCAGGAGTTGGTTCAGTCGCACGCCGCACGCCGCGGCCGGCGGACGCTACGCGGGCTAGGCGCCCTCGGCGGCCTCGATCGGAAAGCACCCATCCTCGACCGACGAAGGTGGCCCCCGCTCGACCGCGGCGCAGACCGGCGGTCGGCCCTGCTGGCGGGTTTCCGCGCACGTTCGGTGCCGGGCATGCCGCTTCGTGTGCCCGACGCGTTCGCTCGGGTGCGGTAGGCATTGCTGGCTTGTGCGGCTGGCGATGCCGGTCCGCGAGCGGATGGCGGCAACGCCATCGGCCATCGGCTCGCTCGCGCAGTCCTGCGCGGTCCGGGGTCGTGGATGGCGGTTGCCGATGAGATCCGGCCACGGGGACACCCGGGGATGATGGCGGTTGCCAGAATAGTCCGGGCATCGGACGAGCGGGCGCGATGCATCGCGC
>JAFAEX010000197.1 GCA_023423795.1 Chloroflexota bacterium
CGGGGGCGCGGCGCGGGCGGGCCGGGTCCGTTGCGAGCGGCGATACTGGCGGTCCGATCAGGTTCGTGTTTCTGGGAGTCCGCCGTGAGCATCGCCAGTTCCCCGTTTGCCGGCGTTTCGTCAGCCCCGCGCGATTGGTTCGACCCGGAACCGGGGACCGTCTATCTCGACGCCGCGACCTACGGGCTGCCGCCGCGCCCGACGGCGGAGGCGGCCGAGCGGGCGCTGCGCCGCTGGCAATCCGGGGCGGCCGACTGGGTGGAGGAGTGGGACCGCGTGGGCGAGGACGCCCGCGCGCTGTTCGCCCGCCTGATCGGCGCGGCTGTCGAAGAAGTCGCGTTGATCCCCACCGCGTCGGTCGGCGTCGGGCTGGTTGCCGCGTCGCTGCCGGCGGGGTGCGAAGTCCTCGTGCCGGAAGAAGAGTTCACCTCGGTGGTGCTGCCGATGCTGGCGGCCGAGCAGGGGCGCGGCGCGCGGGTGCGGCAGGTCCCGTTCGCGGCGCTGGCGGAAGAGATCGGGCCGGAAACGCACCTGGTCGCGTTCAGCTTGGTGCGCGCCCAGAGCGGCGAGGTGGCGGCGCTGGCCGACCTCGTCGCGGCGGCATCGCGCCACGGGGCGCGGGTGCTGGTGGATGCGACGCACGCCCTCCCGTTCGTGCCGGTGGCCGACCACCTGAGCGGGATCGACTACCTGGTGTGCCACGGGTACAAGCACCTGCTGTGTCCGCGCGGGGTGGCCTTCCTGGTGGTGCGGCAGGATCGGCAGGACGACCTCGTGCCCTACTTTGCCAACTGGCGGGCGGCGGCGCCGCTCTACGAGCGGTCCTACGGCGGACCGCTGACGCTGCCGGAGACGGCGGGGCGCTTCGACGTGTCGCTGGCGTGGCACGCCTGGGCGGCTGCCGTGCCGTCGCTGGAGTTGCTGCTGCACTGGCAGGCCGAGGGCGACCTTGAGCGGGCCGTGGCGCAGGCGGGGCGGCTCGCGGCGGCGCTGGGCGTGCCCGCGACCGGGTCGTCGCTGGTCACCATCAGGGTCGATGACGCCGAGGGAACCGCGGCGCGGCTCGCCGCCGCCGGCATCCGCTGCGCCGCCCGCGGCGGCAACGTGCGCCTCTCCCCGCACGTCTGGACGACCGAGGACGACATCGCCCGCGCGGCGAGCGCTTTCTGACGAAGTGCCGAGTGCCGAGTTGCGGAGTCGGCAAGTCGGCAAGCACGAGTGTTAGGCGCCGTCGCAGCGGCCTACCATTCTCGGCACTCGGCACTCGGCACTCGGCACTCGGCACTCGGCACTCGCGGCTCGGCACTTCGTCTCAGAGCGGGAGCGTGACGTCCCGGTTTTCGGCGATGGCGAGGTCGGCGGCGAGGCCGATTTCGAGCGAGCGGCGGGCGGCGCGGCCGTCGATGAGGGGCGGTTCGCCGGTGAGGACGCAGGTCAGGAAGTGGTCGGTCTCGTTGCGGATCGCGCCGGCGAGGCGGTTGTTGATGACCGGCCAGTGGCGGGTGTCGGGGAGTTTCCAGCCTTCGGCCGAATCGACCCCGTAGAGGTTCATCGGGGTGAAGTCGAGCGAAACGACGCCGTCGGTCCCGACGACGTTCATCCGGACGTCGCCGAAGCCGCCCCAGGTTTCGGGTTGGCTCCAGCCGGCCCAGCCGGAGGAGACGCCCCAGCCGCTTTCGACGACCGCCAGCGCGCCATCCGCGAATTCGGCCATGATCCAGGTGAAGTCGGCCACGCCGAACCGCTCGAAAATGCGGCCCCGCACGGCGCGGGCCGATACGCGGGTGACGTCGGCGGGGTGGTACCAGAGCATCTGGTCGAGGTCGTGGACCGCGAGGTAGTTGATGACGGTGGTGCGGCCGGCGAGGCGCTCGCCTTCCCCGATCGGGGCGTTGCGGCGCCCGTACATCGAGAGGACGCGGCCCAGCGTGCCACCCTCGACCGCCTGCCGGATGCGCGCGTAGGCGGGTTCGAAGCGCAGGATGTAGCCGACCATCAGCGGCACCCCGGCCTTCTCGCAGGCCGCGATCACCGCGTCGGCGTCTTCCAGCGAGGCGGCGATCGGCTTTTCCACCAGCACCGCGCACCCGTGTTCGGCGGCCGCGACGACGGCGTCGCGGTGGAGGGTTTCCGGGGTGGCGACGATGACGGCCTGCAGGTCGTCCTGCGCCAGCATCTCGCGGACGTCGGTTCGGGCGACCGCGCCGTAGCGGGCTGCGAGGTCGGCGGCGCGGGGCGCGTCGGGGTCGGCGACGGCGACGAGCGTGCCGAAGCCGCTTTCGGCGACGGAGCGCGCGTGCAGCGCGCCCATGAATCCTGCCCCGACGACGCCGACCCGGATGCTGTCCATGGTTGCTCCTTGCGTGGCGTGTCCCGGCCCTGAAGGACCGGGCTAACGAGGAAAGCACCCTGAAGGGCGCTCCGAATACGGGTGGTGGGAGCCCGTGTCGGACCCCCGGCGGCGAGGGGCGGTGGATGCACTCTTCGGTGGCCTTGTCGAAGGCGAGGGCGTCGTCCCAGGTGAAGCCGACCGCGACGGCGTCGCCGGGGGAAAAAACCTGCGAGGTCGGCGTGACCGCGCGCAGGATTTCGCCATCGACCGAGATCTCGTACAGGATGTCGGTGCCGAGGATCTGGCGGGTGTAGATCTCGCCGAGGCGGCTGGCGGGGCCGGCGCTCGCGACGGGCGCGACCGCGAAGTGCTCGGGGCGGATGCCGACGAGGACGCCGTCGGCCGGGGCGGCGGACGTCACGGAGGCATGAACCTTTGGCGGCAGCGGAACGGTCCAGCCGCCGCGCAGGCGGGCTTCACCATCGGCCGGGGTCCACGGCAGCACGTTGATCGGGTGGGCGCCGATGAACTGGGCCACCCAGAGGTTGCGCGGGGCCTGGTAGAGGTCGAGCGGCGGGCCGAGCTGGACGAGGCGGCCGTGGCTCATGACCGCGATCCGGTCGGCGATGGCCATCGCTTCTTCCTGGTCGTGGGTGACGAAGACCATCGTCGTCTCGACCTCGCGGTGGATGCGGACCAGTTCGGAGCGCATCTGGCGGCGGAGGGCCGCGTCGAGGCTGGAGAACGGTTCGTCGAGCAGGAAGAGGTGCGGGCGGCGGACGAGCGCCTTGGCAATGGCGACGCGCTGCCGCTGGCCGCCCGAAAGTTGGTGGATGCGGCGGTCGAGCAGGCCGGAAATGTCGAGGATGCGCGCGACGTCCTCGGTGCGCTGCCGGATCAGGTCGCGCGGCTGGCGGTGGGTCTTGAGGGCGAAGCCGATGTTCTCGCGCACGTTGAGGTGCGGGTAAAGCGCGATGGACTGGAAGACCATCGCGATGTCGCGCTCCTCGGGCGGGACGTCGTTCATCAGGCGGTCGCCGAAGAAGAGTTGGCCGCCGGTGGGTTTCTCCAGTCCGGCCAGCATGTTGAGCGTCGTCGTCTTGCCGCAGCCCGAGGAGCCGAGCAGGACCAGCAACTCGCCGTCGCGGATCTCGAGGTCGAGGTCGCGCACGGCGAAGACGCCGTCGAACTGCTTGGAGACGCCGGCGAAGTGGATGGCGCTGCCCGGCGGGGCCGGGCGGGCTGCCGTCGTGGCGGGCGTGGGCGCGGTGGCGGTCATATCCCCCTCTGGCGCTACAGCGGATCGACGAGGTTGAGGCTGCGGATGCGGCTTTGGAACAGGTAGGCGAGGATGGCCGGCGGGATGATGGCGATGATGGAGGCGGCGGCCATCTCGTTGGGCTGGGAGACCTGGAAGAACATCGTCGAAAGGGCGGGCGGGAAGGTCTGGGCGCGGGAGCCGGCGGCGAGGATCTGGGAAAACGCGAACTCGTTCCAGCAGATCAGGAAGCAGATGGCGGCGGCAACGGCGACCCCCGGCCACGACATCGGGAGGATGACGCGCAGGAACGCCTGCCAGCGGGTGTTGCCGTCGATGCGGGCGGCGGCTTCGACCGTGCGCGGCAGCGAGGAAAAGAACGAGGTCAGCACCCAGACGATCATCGGGATCGTCAGCGTCAGGTAGACGATGATCAGGCCGCGCAGGGTGCCCTGGAGGCCGACGCGGGTGTAGAGGTAGAAGAACGGCACCACGATGGCGATCGGCGGGTAGGAGCGGGAGGCGATGATCGCGAACAGCATTGCGCCCCGGCCCTTGAACTGGAGCCGCCCGAGCGCATAGGCGACCGGCAGGGCCACCACCATCGTGAGCGCCGTGACCGACGCCGCGACGATCGCGCTGTTGACCAGTCCGCGAAGGATCATCGGCGCCTGCCCGATCGGCGGCAGTTCGCCGCCGGGGCCGACGGCGGTGCCGCCGAAAAGCCGCGTGTAGTTGGAGAACGTCAGGTCGTGCGGCCAGAGGTGGGTCGGCACCGACAGCAGTTCGGCCTTGAACATCAGCGACATGTTGAGCAGCCAGTAGATCGGGATGATGGTCCAGACCGCCAGCAGGATCGCGCCCGCCACGATCAGGATGCGCCGCACGCTCATCGCCGACCTCCAATCCCGGTCATCCGCTCAGGCTCCCTCGGCGGCGGGATCGCCGGTGCTGGCACGCGGTTTGGGTCCGCGCTTGTAGAACATGAGCAGGAAGTAGGCGGTGGTGATGACCATCGTCAGGATCACCAGCAGCCAGCCGATGGCCGCGCCGTAGCCGAGGTCGCGGTTGACGAAACTCTGGCGGTAGACGTCCCAGGTGAGCGTCGTCGAGGCGTCGCCGGGACCGCCGTTGGTCATGAAGAAGATGATGTCGAAGGCGCGGGCGGCCTCGACCGTGGTCAGCACCGTGACGATGGCGAGCGGGGTCTTGATGTAGGGCAGGACGATGTGGCGGAAGCGTCCCCACGTGCCGAGCCGGTCCACTTTGGCGGCCTTGTAGAGGTCTTCCGGGATGACTTGCAGCGTGGCGAGGACGAAGTACATGCCGAGCGGCGCGATCTGCCAGGCGTGGGCGACCGCCATCGCCGGCACCGCGCCACGTTCGGAAAGGACCAGCACGGGGTCATCGACGATGCCGAGCCGAAGGAGCACGGCGTTGAGCAGGCCCCACTCCGGGCTGTAGATGTACTTCCAGACGATGGCGGTCGCGTAGAGCGAGACGGCCCACGGGAGGATGACGAGCGCCATCAGGAAACCGCGGCCGGGGAAAATCTCGTTGAGCAGCAGCGCGCCGCCGATGGCGATCAGCACCGAGAAGACCGTCACCAGCACCGTGTAGTAGAGGGTGATGACGGTGGAGTGCCAAACATCGGGCGAGGTGAGCGCCTTCGCGTAGTTGGCGAACCCGATCGCGTCGGTGGTGCCGAAGATCAGGTCGATGCGGTGGAAGCTCATCCAGAGCGAGTAGGCCGTCGGGTAGGCCGCCACCGCCAGCAGGACGACGATGACGGGCAGCGTCAGCAGCCCGGCGAACTGGCCCTCGCTCAGGCGGGACGAACTCCAGCGGCGTGGTCGGTCGCGGCCTGCGGCGGCCGGCGCTTCGATGGTGGTGGTTGCCATTGCGATCCCGGCGTCGTCGCGAAAGGGAACGGCGGGGCCGCCGGACGCATCGTCCCGGCGGCCCCGCCCGCGTACGCTACCGCTGGTAGCGGGTCGCCAGCTCTTCGGCGAGCGACTTCAGCGCGGCGTGGACGTCCTCCACCGGCGTCTGGCCGAGCAGCGCCTTCGGCAGCTCGGTCATCGCCTGGGCGTTCCACTCTTCCCACCAGAAGGTCTGCCAAACGCGCGGGAACTGGCCGGCGTTGACCACGCCCTCGATGGTGCCGAGCATGGCCGGGTCCGGCAGCCACTCGTTGTAGGCGGCGATCACCTCGGGGTCCTGGAGGATTGCGGTGTAGCCGGAGTTGAGCGCGGCATCGATCGCCCACCGCTTGGCGACGAACAGGTCGCCACCCTCGACGTCGTCGCGGTAGCCCATGAAGCCGCCGAGCCGGTAGTCGCGGGCCAGTTTTTCGGGCGACTGGTTGCGGTTGGCCAGCGAGTAGATGCCCTCGTCGATGAGGCCCCACGGCTGATCGACCACCGGCACCGGGGCGACCTGCCCGGCCACCTGCGAGCGGTTGGGGTCGTTGAAGACCTTGAGGTCGTAGATCTGCTGCGGGCTGTAGGCGTAGGTGCCCTTGGCGAAGGCGTCGATATAGTCGGCCTCGCCCATCGTGAAGACGCCCTCGGGGACGATTTCTTCCTCGACCAGCGCGCGCCAGTTGACGAGGATCTCCAGCGTCTGGTCGTCGAAGACGGGCTGGTTCTGGTCGTCGAAGAGGACCGCGCCCGTGTTGAGGCACTCGAACAGGTAGCCCCAGGAGACGCCGAACCAGACGCCGGCGGCGAGCCAGTGCGGGAGCAAGGGTGGCCCGTCGGTGACGCCGTCCTTCTTCATCTGACGGACCTGGTCGTAGAGTTCGTTCCAGGTCTTGGGGTACTGGTCGGCGGTGATGCCGGCCTTGGAGAGGATGGCGTTGTTGGCCATGATGGTGCCGCGGATCGAGACGAAGTAGGGCAGGCCGAACAACTTGCCGTCCACCGTCATCGAGTCACGCACGCCCTCGTACATCTCGGCCTTGGCGGCTTCGGCGTACCAGGCGTCGTCGTAGGAGAGCACCCAGCCGGGGATCGACCAGCGGTAGAGGGTGGCCGGGTTGGCGTAGGAAAGGTCCAGCGGCTGGTTGGCGATGTGGAAGTTCTCGACGATGGGGATGTAGTCGCCGGCGATGGTCTGGTAATCGGCGTTCTCGGAGTACTTCTCGTTGAAGATCGCGGTGTTGTCCTGCACGATCTCCGGCATGAAGTTCCAGCCGCGGAAGATCAGCGGGTCCGACGTATCGGCGTCGGCCGCGGGCGGCTGCACCGTACCCTGCCGCATCGCGGCGGTCAGCGAGAACCGGTTGTGGCTGGCCGAAACGTGGTTCGCCGCCGCCGGGTTGGCGAGGTACGCCGAGATCAGCGGCGTGGCGGCGCCGGCGGCGGCCGCCCGCTTGAAGAAGGTGCGCCGGTCGATTCGGCCCTTGCGAAGGTCGTCGAAGTGCTCGTGAACGGGGCGCATGCCTCGGGACTCCTTTCCTGCCGGACCGGCCCGGCGCCTTGCCGGGTCGGCGAATCCGCGTGGATCTCCCTGCCGGGGGTTCGCCGGCGAACCCCAACGAGGTACAGGATGGACGGCGGGTTGCCCGCCGTGGAGACGCTGGAAACGTTCTCGCGTTCGACGCCGCGACCCTATCACAGGCCGTCCGGTGCGTAAAGTCGCGAATGCCCGGTTGCGATCCGGGCGCGACCGGGGTCAGGCGGCGGGCAAACGCCGCAAGAGGAGGAGGGTGCGCGGCGGGACGGTGCAGGAGTTGGGGGCGACGCCGCGGGGCGGCGAGGCGGGCGCCCCGGTGTCCAGCAGCACCTCCCAGCGATCGGGGTGGGCGGGGTCGGCGGGCGGCAGGTCGAACGTCGCGCCGGAGAGGCCGGCATTGAGCAGGATGGCCAGCGTTTCATCGTGGAGGGGCGTGCCGTCCGGCGCGAGGTCGCGCAGGGCGTCGCCGAGCAGGACCAGCCCGAGGGCGCGGCAGTCGGGGTCGGACCAGTCGGCGTCGGTCATCTCGCCGCCGCCGGCGCGCAGCCAGGCGAGGTCGCGCTGGCCGTCGCCGTTGAACCCTTCGAGGAAGGTGCGGCGGCGCAGCACCGGGTGGGCGTGGCGCAGCGCGACCAGTTTCTTCGCGAACGCCAGCAGCGAGCGGTCGGACGGGACCAGCGACCAATCGACCCAACTGACCTCGTTGTCCTGGCAGTAGGCGTTGTTGTTGCCCTTCTGGGTGCGCCCGATCTCGTCGCCGCCGAGCAGCATCGGCACGCCCTGCGAAAGGATCAGGGTCGCCATCAGGTTGCGCTGCTGGCGGGCGCGCAGGGCGAGCACGTCGGGGCGCAGGGTCGGGCCTTCGACGCCGTAGTTGGCCGAGCGGTTGTCCTCCGCGCCGTCGCGGTTGTGCTCCCCGTTCGCCTCGTTGTGCTTGCGCTCGTAGGAGACGAGGTCGCGCAGGGTGAACCCGTCGTGGGCGGTGACGTAGTTGATGCTCGCGTCCGGGCCGCGCCCGTCGCCGCGAAAGAGGTCGGAGGAGCCGGTCAGGCGGGACGCGAGGTCGGCGATCTGGCCGCCGTCGCCGCGCCAGAACGAGCGGACAGTGTTGCGGTAGCGGTCGTTCCACTCCGACCAGCCGACCGGGAAGCGGCCGAGTTGGTAGCCGCCGGCGCCGACGTCCCACGGTTCGGCGATCAACTTGACGCCGCCGAGCACAGGGTCCTGGTGGACGGCATCGAGGAACGAGCCGAGCGGGTCCACGTCGTACTGCTCGCGGGCGAGCGCCGGGGCGAGGTCGAAGCGGAACCCATCGACGTGCATCTCCTGCACCCAGTAGCGCAGGGAGTCCATCACCATCGCGAGGGTCGGCGGGTAGCGGGTGTTGACCGTGTTGCCGGTGCCGGTGACGTCCACGTAGTAGCGGGGCGCTTCGGGCACGAGCCGGTAGTAGCCGGGGTTGTCGATGCCGCGGAAGGAGAGCATCGGGCCGAGGTGGTTGCCCTCGGCGGTGTGGTTGTAGACGACGTCCAGCAGCACCTCCAGGCCGGCGGCGTGGAGGTGCTTCACCATCTGCTTGAACTCGCGCACCTGCGCCTGCGGGTCGTTCGCGGCGGCGAGGTGGGGCGCGGGCGCAAAGAAGGCGATGGAGTTGTAGCCCCAGTAGTTGGTCAGGCCGAGCCCGGAGAGGAACGCCTCGTCCACCCAGGCGTGGACCGGCAGCAGTTCGACGGCGGTGATGCCGAAGTCCAGCAGGTGGGCGATGGCAGCGGGGTGCGCGAGACCGGCGAAGGTGCCGCGCAACTCCGGCGGGACGCCGGGATGGAGTTTTGTGAACCCCCGGGTGTGGATCTCGTAGATGAGGGAGCGGTGGAGCGGCGTCGCCGGCGGACGGTCGTCGCCCCAGTCGAACGCGGGGTCGATGACGACCGAGCGGGGGACGAACGGGGCGCTGTCGCGGTCGTCGAGCAGCAGGTCGTTGACGCGGGGATCGGTGCGGTGGCCGTAGACCGGCCCGGCCCAATCGACGCCGCCCACGACGGCGCGGCCGTAGGGGTCCAACAGCAGTTTGGCCGGGTTGTAGCGCAAGCCGTGGTCGGGGTCCCACGGGCCGTGGACGCGGAACCCGTAGGCTTGCCCCGGTTCGATGCCGGGAAGGTAGCCGTGCCAGACGTGGCCGGTGCGCTCGGGCAGCCGGACGCAGCGCGATTCCAGCGGATCGCCAGGGTCGGCGAACAGGCACAGATCCACGTCGGTCGCGCCGCGCGCGTGGATGGCGACGTTGATTCCGGAGCCGTCCCACGTCGCGCCGAGCGGGCGCGGCGAGCCGGGACGCGCCCGCGCCGCATCGCCGCCCGGATTGCCCTCCTGCCCCACGCGCTCCCCCGCCCGCGAATCGCCCTTCCCCAAAGTATGGGCGGGGCGGGCGGGCGGTCAAGCGCGGGGCCGCCGGAGCGGCGGGATCAGTGGCCGGCGGCGGCGGGCTGCGGCTCCTGTTCGTGCTCGTCGAGCAACTGGACCTTCAGCAGTTCGAACGTGCCCTCGTCGTCCTCGTGGATGGCGCGGACGCGCTCGGCGGCGCCGGCGGCGTGCGGGGCGATCACGCGGTCGGTGCGCTCCTCCCCGGCGACCTGATAGGTGACGTCGTAGACCATGGTGCGGGCTCCCCTCGGCGTCGGTCCCGTTCGGCGTATCGCGGCGTCGGCGGCGCTGCGCCGGGGCGGGTTCGTGCCCGGCGCGGCGAGATGAGCCGTCGCGACGCGCCGGGGAAGATTGCACGATGCATGCCAATCAAGCGCCGATCGTGGGCAACGCCGCGGGGCGGACCTCGGCGCGCAACCTATACTCCCGGTTATGGACGAAAGCCGGCGCGACGACCATCTCGACGAAGTGTTCCTCGAAGGGCTGCGCTTCTTCGCCTACCACGGGGTCCACCCGGAGGAAAAGGCGCGCGGGCAGCGGTTCACGGTCGATGTGCGGATGTGGGCCGACCTGCGCGCTGCTGGGGAATCGGACGACCTGACCCGGACGATCAACTACAGCGCGGTCCACAAGGCGGTGCGCGACGTGGTCGAGGGCCCGCCGCGCGACCTGATCGAGGCGGTGGCCGAGGAGGTCGCCGCGGTCGTGCTGGTCGGATTCCCGCTCGTGGCGCGGGTGGAGGTCACCGTGCGCAAGCCGGAAGTCGGGTTGAAGGGTGCGTTCCTCGACGCGGCCGGGGTGCGCATCACCCGGTCGCGAACGGAGGGCGGGGCGTGAGCGACGTCGACCCGATCGACGAGACCGGCGACGTGCCGACCATCGGCGAGCGCCCCGGCGTGGTGAGCCGCTCGCCGTTCGACCTGCCGCGCATCGAGCGGGCCGTGCGCGAGATCCTGCTGGCGCTCGGGGAGGACCCGGACCGGGAAGGGCTGCGGCGCACCCCGGCGCGGGTGGCGGCCAGTTACGCCGAACTGTTCGCCGGATTGCAGGACGACCCGCGGGCGCACCTCGGGACGACCTTCGACGAGGGCCACAAGGAACTGGTGGTCCTGCGCGACATCCCGTTCGCATCGCTGTGCGAGCACCACCTGCTGCCGTTCACCGGGGTGGCCCACGTCGGCTACATCCCGCAGGGCCGGGTGGTCGGGTTGTCGAAACTGGCACGGCTGGTGGAAGGGTACGCCCGCCGGCCGCAGGTGCAGGAGCGCCTGACCAGCGAGATCGCCGACGCGCTGATGGACGAACTGGACCCGGACGGCTGCGGCGTGGTGATCGAGGCGGTGCACACCTGCATGAGCATCCGGGGCGTGCAAAAGCCGGGCGCGACGATGGTCACCTCGGCGGTGCGCGGCGGCTTCCGGCGGCGGCCGGCGACGCGCGCGGAGTTCTTCGCCATCGTCGGGATCGGCAAGGGATGAGCGCGCCGCTGCTGCCGACCGCGTGGGGCCGCCACGACCTGCGCTGGAGCGAGCGCACGTTCGTGATGGCGATCCTCAACGTCACCCCGGATTCGTTCAGCGGCGACGGGCTGGCGGGCGCCGACCCGGAGGCCGTCGCGGCTGCGGCCGAACGCGCGGTGGCCGACGGCGCGCACATCATCGACATCGGCGCGGAGAGCACCCGGCCCGGTCACGCGCGCGTTTCGGCGGATGAAGAATTGACGCGGCTGCTGCCGGCGCTGCGGGCGGTGCGGGCGCGGGTTGCCGTGCCAATCTCGATCGACACCAGCAAGGCTGGCGTGGCCGAGGCGGCGCTGGAAGCCGGGGCGGACCTCGTCAACGACGTGCGCGGACTCCTGGCCGATCCTGACCTCGCGGCGGTGGTGGCGCGGGCGGGCGTCCCGGCGGTCCTCATGCACGACGCGGTGCCAGACGGGCGGGGCGACCTCGTTGCGAGCGTCGTTCGCGAGTTGTCGCGGCGGCTGGACCGGGCCTTGGCGGCGGGGATCGCGTGGGAATCGCTGATCGTCGATCCGGGGTTCGGGTTCGGCAAGGACTGGCGGCAGAACCTCGAACTGCTGCGCCGCCTCGGGGAGTTGCGGGTGCTGGGACGGCCGATCCTCTCCGGCACGTCGCGCAAGAGCACGATCGGGCGGGTGCTGGGCTTGCCGCCGGGCGAGCGGCTGGAAGGCACGGCGGCGACGGTCGCCCTCGCCATCCAGCAGGGCGCCGACATCGTGCGCGTCCACGACGTGCTGGCGATGGCCCGCGTGGCGGCGATGACCGACGCCGTGGTGCGCGCCGCGCCAGCGGAGGAGCGGGCGTGGTGAGTGCCGAGTGCCGAGTGCCGAGTGCCGAGGCGGCGACTCGGCGCGACGGCGGGTCGGCCGGCAGCGAAACGCCTCAACTCGGCACTCGGTACTCGGCGCCCGGTACTCGTCGGGCGGCGGTGGCGCTCGGGGCGAACCTGGGGGACCGGTCGGGAACGATCCGGGCGGCGGTGGAGCGCATCGGCCGGCTCGGGCGGGTCATCGCGGTGTCGCCGCTGGTCGAGACCCCGGCCTGGCCCGACCTGGCGGGACCGGCCTACCTCAACGGCGCGCTGGTGCTGGAGACGGTGCTGGAACCGGAACCGCTGCTGCGGGCGCTGCATGCAATCGAGCACGACCTCGGGCGGCAGCGCTCCGTGCCGAACGCCCCGCGCACGATCGACCTCGACCTGCTGCTGGTGGACGACCTCGTGCACTCGACACCGGACCTTGTGTTGCCGCATCCGCGCATGCACGAGCGGGCGTTCGTCCTCGTTCCGCTCGCGGCCGTGGCGGCGGATTGGGTCCATCCGCTGCTGGGCGTGACCGTCGCGGATCTGCTGGCCGGGCTGGATGAGGGCGAGGTCGCCGCCGTTCGGCCGGCCGAAAGCGGAGGCGGGACGGCGTAGCCCGGACGGGAGCGATCGGCCGCTCTTCGGGAGCCCGCGTCGCCGCGCCGTCGTCGTAGGGAGCGGGCAATCGAACCCCCGATGCCGTCAACCTGATCCCGGATCATACGAAGTCCGGCTGTTTGCTGCCGGTTCGCCCGGCGATGACGTCGAGCGGTCGTAGGGGAGGGACCTGTGCCCTCCCGCGCCCTGAACCGCGTACGGACGCAGGAGGGCACAGGTCCCTCCCCTACGACCGACGAACGGTGTCCTTCACCAACCAACCGGATTTCGTATCAATCAATCGAGCGCTCGGTAGTCGCCTTGGCCTGGCGAAACTGGGCGAGCACCCAGTCCATCGTGTCGAGGAACGTTGCCCGGGCCCTTGGGTCCACAAGCACGGCAAGGGAGATGGTCGGGTAGCCGTGGATTTCGCCTTCGGGGACGGATACGTACGGATACGTTCGGGACGCGGTTGAGCCGGTCGCGCAGGGCGCGGCGCATCTCCCGGTCGGCGAACGGATTCCCGTCGGCGGCTCCAGAGTCGCGGTAGTAGCCGAACGGGAGTTCGATGGTTCCTGTGGTTCTTGCACCGAAGGTGTAGCCGCTCTTGGCAAGGGCGGCGAACCTGGGCTGGACGTAGCCAGATTCCTTGCCTTTGCCCCACGTCGGGCGCAACCCGTTCCGCCTGGCCCACGCGAGCAGGGCGCGGGCGGCTTCGGCCTCGTCCCGCCCGCGCTCGGCGTCGAGTGCTGCCAGAAAGGTCGCTTCGTTCCAGATCCGAGACCGACCCGCGGATGCCTTGGCCTGCTGGGCAGCGACGGTCTGTCCTACCAGCCGGGGCACGAGGGCGCGCACGCCGTCGCCGACGAACTGCCGAACCTCGACGGCCAGCACCTCGGCCGGGGTCATCTGGTCGTTGAGGAATTCGACGATCCGGCGCAGTTCGGGCGGAATGACGTCGGCGACGAACACCATCCGGATACGGCCCGCGTCGAGGTTCCGCGTGACGCTCTGCCAGAACGCCTCGGAATCGGCATCGTCGTCAAGGAAGGCGGCAAGGGCGGCGTCCGGGTCCTCGCCGGTGGCCGATCGCGCGTTCTCGAAGGTGGCACGGATCGTTTCGGTCCGCCAGTAGACGACGGCGTTGGCGGCGTAGTCGAGCATCTGGGCGACGACTTCGCGCCGGCCGCGGGTGTCGGACGACCGCTTCACTTCGACGAGCGTCGGCACGCCGTCCTGGTCGAGAAAGAGGTGGTCGAGACTCCAGCGATCCGGTCCTGTGTCTTCGTCGGGCACCCCGATTTCGAGCGTCACGAGCAGCCAGCGCCGGGGCGAGCCGGGATCGACCTGGTCGCCCGGCAGCAAATCCGGGTGGGAGGCGAGCAGGTGCTGCAGCGTTTCCTCCGCGTCGTAGGGCGCTTCGTCGAGCCGGTGCGCCGCCTGGTTCCCGTGCAACAGGAAGATTCCTCCGGTCACGCATTCCCTCCAGTACTGCACAAACATGTATCAGGTGATGAACAAATGCATCGAACTCATGGTACGAAATCCTGGTGATCGGTGCTGGATGCCGGATCGGTGCAACGATCGAACGCGCGCCGCCGCGGGCCGTGACCAGCGGCGGCGCCGTGATACGGAATGTGGTTGATCGGTAACGCACCCCGTTCATCGTTCGTAGGGGAGAACCCGGCGCCCTCCCGTGACCGGAACCGCGGACCGACGCTGAAAGCCGCCGGACCCTCCCCTACGAACCCTTGGCCTCGCGGGCGGGCCGTCGGTAGCAAACAGATGGATTCGGGAACAGGCCCTACGCTTGCCGACTCGCCGACTACGTGCGCGGCGGCAGCAGGTCGTCCACCCGCTTGAGGAGGTCGCTTTCCAGCGGGGAGCCTTCGGGGAAGACGCGCACGGCGGGCGGCGGCGCGTCCGGCCAGACGCGCTGGAGGATGACCCACTGGTCGGGCATCGAGCCGACGGCCTTTTCCAGCATGTCCACCAGCATCGCCATGCCGACGGCGAGGTCGGCGTCGAGGTCGCGGGTGCGGGTGATGTCGAGCGGGCCGGCGAAGGTGAGGGCGTACCCTTCCCCCGTGCGGCGGGCGAACGCGCCGATGATTTGCGCGCCGGAGTCGCGGGCGATGCGGATCGGGCCGGGCGGCAGGGTGGTTTCGCGGCCGAAGAAGGTGACCGGCAGGCCGTTGCGGAAGAAGTCGTAATCGGCGAGGAAACCGGCGACCTCGCCGCGGCGCAGGGCGCGGATGACCTGGCGCACGCCGCCGGGTGTGGCCTCGGCGGTGGTGACGTTGTGGCCGCGGCGCAGGTGATCGACGGCGTCGAAGATGAAGCGGGTCGTCGTGCGGCCGGTGAGGGCGGTCAGCGGGTAGCCGCGCGCGCCGATGGCGTGGCCGACGACGTCGAACGCGCCGAGGTGGGCGGTGACGAGCACGACGCCTTTGCCGCGGGCGATGGCCTCCTCGAACATGTGCCAGCCCTGCTCGATGCGCACCATCCGGTCGAAGTCGCCGGGGGTCCAGTGGGGCATGCGGAACAGGTCGGTGAAGTTGCGCCCGTTGATGCGGAAGACGCCGCGCACCAGGTCGTCGAGGTCGGCGTCGGAGACCGCGTCGCCAAGGGCCTGGCGCAGGTTGTCGCGCACGTTGGCGCGGTAAGTCGGCGCGCCGATGCGCCAAACGTCGCCGATGCGGTCGCCCACCCACGAGCGCAGGAACCACGGCATGAGGCCGACGGTCCAGGCGAGGGCGTTGGCCGTCGCGATGGAAAGGCGGCGGCGCAGCCAGTCGCGGTCCTCGTGGCGGAAGCGGGCGGTGGGCGGGCGGAACCGTCGCGACGTGGCCGGGGC
>JAFAEX010000301.1 GCA_023423795.1 Chloroflexota bacterium
GGCCGCCGCGGCCCGCGCCGAGGCGGTCGCCTGGGCCCGCGGCGTGGCCGGGGATGCCGACGCGGTCTACGTCGATACGGAAACGACCGGCGTCGCCGGGCACGACGAGGTGGTTGAGATCGCCATCGTCGGCAACGACGGGCGCACGCTGTTCCAGTCGCTGCTGCGGCCCTCCCGGCCGATCCCGCCGGCGGTGGTCGCCGTGCACGGCATCACCGACGCCGACGTGGCGCACGCGCCGACGCTGCCCGAGGTGGCGACCGAACTGGCCCGCTGGCTCGAGGGGCGGCTGGTGGTCGTCTACAACGCGCCGTTCGACAGCCGGTTGATCGAGCAGAGTTGCCGGCTCTACCGGCTGCCGGTTCCCGCCGCCCGCTACGAGTGCGCTATGCGCCGTTACGCCTCGTTCGCCGCGGTGGCGGGAGCGCGCGGCGGCTACCGCTGGCACAAACTGGAGCAGGCGGTGCGGACCTTCGGCCAGCCGCCGGGCGGCCATCGCGCCGCCGCCGACGCGCTGGCGACGCGCCACGTCGTCCACGGGATGGCCGCGTTCCGCGAGGAACGGTGACGCTCGCCGCCGGCGGCGCGGCGAGTGCGGTGCACGGGCCTACGCACCGGATGGAGTGTCGGGCGCGATGGTTGCCACGGCCGCCGATCGTTGGGTGAATCCGGCGATTGCGGGATGGATTGGTCGTTGCTGCCGCCCGGGGACGATGGCGTTTGCCGAATTGATCCGGGCACCGGCCCAGCGGCAGACACGGTGATGGCGGTTGCCAGAATGGTCCGGCCATCGGGTTGGCGGGCGCGATGATGGCGGTTGCCGAAACACGCCGGGCACGCCTGCCGTCAGTCCCGGAGGGACTTCGTTCCCGAAGCCCGGGACTTCCAGTCCCGGGCGCGCATCGCCGGTGGCCGATCCATTTTGGCAAACGCCATCATCCCCGGGCGTCCCCGTCTCCGCATCAATTCCGCAACCACCATCAACCGCGGGCGCCCCCGTGGCCGGTCCTTTCCCGCAATCGCCATCATCCTTCGGCCTCCCAGCGGGCATTGCGAGCCTGCCGTTGGATGGCGGCGGAGCCCTGCCGGAACCCTTGTGCAACAGGTTCCTGTTGTGCGAGGCCGTCAGGCACGGACGGGCGTGGCACGCACCGTGCGGCATCTACCCTTGACGTACGGACGCAGGTTGACATATACTGCCTGGGCCTGAGAGCATCCCCGCTCGAAGGCACCCCTATCTGGCGGACCGGCTTCCCCCTTCCCTCCCCGGTCCGCCAGTCTTTTTTTTGCCCATTTTTCGGTTGTCAGACGCCGTCGGCCGCACCGCTGTCGGTCGCGCCCGGTTCCGTTTGCGTGCGTTCGCGGTTCGCGGCGCGCCGTGGCTCGCCGGGCGACGCGTTGCGCTCCTCGTCGGTCGCCGGGTCCCAATCGGCCCAGAGGTGCGGGCCGGGGTGGCTGTCGTCGCACAGCAGCACCGCGCCGGGGCGGGTCGCGACCTGCCGCAGGGGCAGAATGGCGACGCCGACGCGCGGGGTAACCGGGAAACCGGGCGGCGGGGAGTGGGCAAGGCGGGCGCAGGCCACGCGCTCGATGCCGTCGCCCCAGCCGGCGTAGCGGGCTGCGGGCGATCCCTTCTTGCGGCGGCCCTCATCGGGGCGCGGAGGGCCGGCCCACGGCTCCGGCGGCGCGGAGGGCGGCATCGGGCCGGGGCTGCGCCGGTTGTACGGTCCGCCCGGTCCGCCCGATCCAGACCCGCCGGGTCCGCGCCCGCTGCCCTGCGCGGGCCGGTTCGTGGGCGGGCGGCCGCCCCGGTTGCCGTCGGTTCGGCGGCCCCGGCCCGGTTGCTGCGGTTCTCCCGGCTCCACGCTGCGTCCTTCCCCGGCTCCGTTTCCCGCCGCCGGCGGGGGTGCGTTTGTCATTATGGTAGTATCGCACCGCGACCGACCCGCCGGAATCGGCCCATTTGGGCTCGCGTTCCGCCTGCGACCAGCCACCGGAGCGCCAGCGCGTGCCCAAGCAGATCGGCATCGACCTCGGGACGGCCAACGTCCTCGTCTTCCTCCGTGGGCGCGGCATCGTCATCAACGAGCCGTCCGTCGTCGCGATCTCGGCCAAGGACGGCAAGGTCAAGGCGGTCGGCCTGGAAGCGCGCAACATGCTCGGGCGCGAGCCGCGGGAGACGATCGAGGTCGTCCGCCCGATGCGCGACGGGGTGATCGCCGACTACGTCGTCACCCAGGAAATGCTGCGCTACTTCATCAACAAGAGTTGCGGCCGCTTCTCGCTGATCCGGCCGGAAGTGATGATCTGCGTCCCCGCCGGGGTTACCGGGGTCGAGCGGCGCGCGGTGCGCGACGCGGCGCTGGCGGCCGGCGCCCGCCGGGCGTTCCTGATCAGCGAGCCGCTGGCGGCGGCGATCGGGGCGCGGGTGCCGGTGGCCGACCCGTCGGGCAACATGATCATCGACATCGGCGGCGGCACCACCGAGGTCGCCGTGATCTCGCTCAACGGCATCGTGGTCGCGCGCTCGCTGCGGGTCGGCGGCAACCGTTTCGACGAGGCGATCTCCAACTACATCAAGCGCAAGTACAACCTGCGCATCGGCGAACGCACCGCCGAGGAGGTCAAGATCGCCATCGGCTCCGCCATGCCGGTGGACGAGGACATCCGGATGGAGGTCCGCGGGCGCGACGAGGTGGCCGGGCTGCCGCGCACGATCCAGATCCACGCCAACGAGGTGACCGACGCGATCACCGAGCCGCTGGAGGCGATCATCGGCGCGGTGCGGGCGGTGCTGGAAGAGACCCCGCCCGAACTATCGTCGGACATCATCGACAAGGGCATGATCCTCACCGGCGGCGGCGCGATGCTGCGCCACCTGCCCGACCTGCTGATGGAAGTCACCGGCGTTCCCTGCTACGTCGCCGACGACCCGCTCTCCTGCGTCGCCACCGGCACCGGGCTGGCCCTGGAGCATATGGACATCCTGCGGGACAGCCTCGAGGAGCCGTAGGCGGCGGACGGCGCCAGCCGGGGTGTCGCCGCACGGCAGAGAGCGACCGGGGGGCGTGTAGGCCCGGATGCCGTGGCTCGCTGGCCTTCTCGTGCGACGAAGCGTCGGGGATCAGCGTTCCGACCATTCCCGCATCGCCTGGTCGCCGGGGCGATCGACGTGGACGTGCTCGTCCACCCGCGTGACCCATGAGAGCGGGATCCAGTGATGCTTGCCCTGCTCGTCTTTCGTCAGCTTGATGCGGTCGCCGTCCATGTGGTCCACGGTGGCGAACTGGCCTCCGTCGGAGCAGACGACCGGCATGTGCTCGCGGACCTGGCCGGCGATGTCGTTTGCGTTCGTGGATCTCACGGTACGGGACCTCCTCGTGCGTGGCGGTTGCGATCGATTCCCCGCCTACGGGGACGTACGCAGACGGCGTGCCGGAGGTCGCCCGGTCGCGCACGAGCGCCTTGACAGCCGGGCCGCGCTCCCGCAGATTGCGCCGCCAATGGGTGGTCGATGACGCGGTTGCGGGAGGGGATGCGGCGCGATGCTCGAGGCGTACCGGCGGCAAACGGCCCACCTCCTCGATGTCCTGAACGAGCGGCTGGCCGAGGCCGCGCAGGTGCTGGTCGAGACGGGCGCGTACCCTTCGATGGACGCGCTGCTGTCCGACTATTCGTCGTACCTGACGGGGCTGTTCGCGACCGTCGCCGGGATCGACGGGGACGTTTCGCCGGACGAGATGGTGGTCATGCTGTTCCAGGGGCTGGAGCAGTTCGGGACCGGCGACGACTACCTCGCCGCTGTCCGCCGGATCGAGCGGCGGGCCGCCCACGGGCCGGAGCAACTGCTGGAGATCCCGCCGTTCCTGCGCGCGGCGGCGGACTGCGACCGCCGTTTCGGCACAAACATCGCGGCCGACATCGTGAACGCGCTGCTGGGCATGGCCGAGAGCGTGGCGACGGCCGATTTCCGCACCCACCCGGCCGAGGCGCGCTTCCTCGAAGGCTACACGGCGTTGCTGGAAGGGTTCCTGCGCGACTGCGGCCTCGACCCCGACGGCGAGGACGCCGAAGACGTGCCGGCGCTGCACGCGTAGGAACGGCTCCGAAGGGCCGGGCTGAGGACGGGTAGCGGCGGCGACGCGCGATGATGGCGATGACCAGCATCGTCCGGGCATCGGGGGAGCGGGCGCGATGAATCGCGCCCCTACAGCGGGGCGGGGGCGACGCGGCCTGTAGGGGCGCGATTCATCGCGCCCGCCGGATACTGGGAATCCGAATCAGTTGGGCAAACGCCGCCATCTCGCCTGCCCCGCCGGTGACGGCAACCCCCATCGCCATCGTCATCCCGAGCTTGTCGAGGGATGACGATGGCGATGGGGCGTGTCCGGCGGCCGGTGTCCGCTACGATGCCGGGCGCTCCAGCGGCGGGGCTTCGCCGGCGGGGATCTCGCGGAAGTCGGGGAGGGTGCGGAGGCCGAGTTCCGCGCCGCCGGGGTTGTAGAGCGCGATGAGTCGCATCGGTTCCCAGCCCGTGTTGACGGTAGAGTGGAACGCGCCCTCGGGGATGTAGATGGCGTCGCCGGCGCGCACCGGGAACGGCTCGCCGTCGCTGACGGTCTGCCTCCCTTCGCCGGAGAGAACGTAGAGGACTTCCTCGGCCCCTTCGTGGTTGTGCCGGTCGTGCCCCTTGCCGGGCAGCAGGACCACCTCACCGAAAGTCAAGCGTGCGCCCGGGGTGATCGTCGGCGTCACCAGCCACTTGGTGGCGCCCCACGAGAAGGTGTAGGTCGGCTGCGTGCCGCGATCGATCGCTTTCTCGGTCATCGGGGACTCCTTTCGTACGAAGACGAGAGACGAGAGACGAGAGGCGCGGTGTCGTCGTTTTCGTCTTTCGTCTCTCGTCTCACGGTCTCATCGCCTCACCGTCAGGTTCGTAAAGCGGCGCACTTGCTCGGCGATGGCGCGCTCGACCGGGAGGCGCTCCATGCTGGACGCGCCGTAGAAGCCGGCGACCCCGCGGGTCCGCTCCAGCACGGCGGCGGCGTCGTCCGGTTCGGCGATGGGGCCGCCGTGGCAAAGGACGATGACGTCCGGGTTTTCGGCGACCGCCGCGTCGTGGATGGCCTGCGTCCGTTCGGCGGCATCATCGAGCGTCATCGCGGTTTCCGCGCCGATGGTGCCGGAGGTCGTCAGCCCCATGTGGGCGACGACGATATCCGCCCCGGCCGCGGCCATGCGGCGGGCCTCGTCGGGCGTGGTCGCGTAGGGCGTCGTGAGCAGGTCGAGGTCGCGGGCGAGGCGGATCATGTCCACCTCCAGCCCGTAACCCATGCCCGTTTCTTCGAGATTCTGGCGGAATTGCCCGTCGTAGAGGCAGACGGTCGGGAAGTTCTGCACCCCGGCGAACCCTGTGTCCTTGATGACGCGGAGGAAGCGGTCCATCTGCCGAAAGGGGTCGGTGCCGCAGACGCCGGCCAGCACTGGGGTCGATTCGACGACCGGCAGGACCTCGGCGGCCATCTCCAGCACGATGGCGTTGGCGTCGCCGTAGGGCATCAGGCCCGCGAGGGAGCCGCGGCCGGCCATCCGGAAGCGGCCCGAGTTGTAAATCACGATCAGGTCCGCGCCGCCGCGTTCGACGAACTTGGCGGAGATGCCGGTGCCGGCCCCGGCGCCGACGACGGCCTGCCCGGCGGCGATCTTCGCGCGCAGCCGGTCGAGGATCTGCTGGCGGGTGGGAACGGTCGCGCTCACGTCGTCTCCTTTGTCGCCGCCGACCGCGCCCGGATGCGGGCATGGAGGGCGTCGGCCATGGTGCGGGCGAAGGCCGGGTCGTTGACGTCGGCCTCGATCCAGCGGGCGGGCACGTCCGGCGACAGGTGCTCGCGCAGGGCGGCGACCAGCGCCTCGTCGGCGGCCGGGTCGTGGAAGGGTCCGCCGGCAACCGCGATCTGGGAGACGCCCCGCAGCGGCACGACGAGTTCGGCCGCGCCGCCAAGGGCGTTGAGCCGCTCGGCCAGGCGGCGGCCGAGTTCGGCGGTCTCCTCCGGGGTCGTCCGCATCAGGGTGACCATCTCGTTGTGCCGGTGGAGATGGCGGTCCCGGTAGCGCTCGGGCACGGTGTCGAACGGCCCGAAGTTGACCATGTCGAGCGCGCCGAGCGACACGATGCGCGGCACGCCGCGATCGGCCCCGGCGCGCAGCCGGTGCGGCCCGGCCGGCAGCACGCCGCCGGCCAGTTCGTCGGCCAGTTCGGTCGTGGTCAAATCCAGCACGCCGGCGAGGAAACCCGATGCGACCAGCGCTTCCATCGCGTCGCCACCGGTTCCCGTTGCGTGGAAGACGAGCACCTCGTAACCGAGGTCTTCCAGCCGCTCGCGGGCGGCGGTGACCCCGGCGGTGGTGACGCCGAACATGGTCGCGCCGACCAGCAGCCGGTCGCTGCTGGCGGAGGGCGGCGCATGGTCGGCTTCGAAGGCGGCGCGGGCCATGCCGGCGACCGCCCCGGCGGCGTTGCCGAGGATGCGCTCGCTGAGGCGGTTCAGCCCGGCGATGTCCACGACGGGATACATCAGCGTCAGGTCGGTCGTGCCGACGATGGGGCGGGTGTCGCCGGCGGCAAGGGTGGAGACCAGCAGTTTGGGCACGCCGACCGGCAGCCGCTTTGCCGCCGTGGCGAGCAGGGTGGTGCTGCCGGAACCGCCCATGCCGAAGAGCGCATCCAGCCGCTGCTCGTCCCGGAGGCGGGCGACGATCTCGGCCGCGCCGCGGGCCATCGCCGCCAGCGCCGCGCCGGGGTCGCCGCCGGCCGCCAGCGCGG
>JAFAEX010000304.1 GCA_023423795.1 Chloroflexota bacterium
CCCCCCCACGCTCGCGGTGATCCGAACAATCGCGGGCCGCGTCGGCCGGCATATCATCGCCCCGACCGACCGGAGGCCGGAGCGATGGCAACACAGACAGGACCAACGACCGTCGCCGAACTGCTGGCCATTGGCGACGAGGGGCGCTGGGAGATCATCGCGGGAACGCCGCGCTATCGTCCCGGCGCATCGTTGATGCATGCCGATTGCGCCGGCCGCCTGATCCGCGAAGTCGGCCGGTACGCCGACGCCCGGGAACTGGGCGACGCCGGCCCGGCGCTCAGCATCCTCCTCGCAACCGACCCGGCCACGCTGCTCGTGCCCGACCTGGTGGCCGAAGTGCTGGCGGACGACGACCGGGCGCAGGACCTGGACGAGAAGATCTGGCTCTACCTGCGCGCCGGCGTCCCGCTGCTCTGGATCGTGAACCCAAATCGATGCTCCGTCACCGTGTACACGGCGGACGGCGCCGTTCGATTCGCTCTCCCCGGTGGTGTACTGGAAGGCGGCGATGTCCTGCCGGGCCTCGCATTGCCGGTGGACCGCATCTTCGCGTAGGCAAGCCGCGTCTCGTCATCCCGAGCTTGTCGAGGGATCTCGTCGCGCCTCCCGATGTGGGGGATAGACGAGATCCCTCGACAGGCTCGGGATGACGGCAGGCTGGCGCCCGGCGAGGGCGCTGGGCGGGGCGCGGCGCGAAGCCCGCGCCCCTACCCCAGCCAGCGGCGGGTGGCGATCTTCTCCTCCCAGCCGGCGCGAGCGTCCCGCACGCCCTCGCGGCCCGACACCTCGGCCACCGGCACGTCCCACCAGCTTTCGAAGCCGGGAACGCCCCGCGCGGGGTCGATCTGCACCTCGATCAACACGGTGCGGTCGGCCACCTTCGCCTTCTCCAGCGCCGCGCGGAGTTCGGATTCGGTGTTGGCCTTGATGCCGATCGCGCCCAGGCTCTCCGCGTTCTTCGCGAAATCGACCGGCACCGTCGGCCCGTCGAGCACGCCGCTTTCCTCGTTGCGGAAGCGCAGCTCATTGCCGAACGCGGGGGAGCCGCAGTTTTCCTGCAACCCCTTGATGCACTGGAAACCGCCGTTGTCCAGCAGGACGATGACCAGCTTCACGCCCTCCTGGATCGCGGTCACGATCTCCGTATGGAGCATCAGGTAGGAGCCGTCGCCCACCATGATGAAGACCTCGCGCGAGGGGTCGGCCATCTTCACCCCGAGCGCCCCGGCGATCTCGTACCCCATGCACGAAAAGCCGTATTCGAGGTGGTAGCCCTTCGGATCCACCGGCCGCCACAGTTTCAGCAGGTCGCCCGGCAGGCTCCCGGCGGCGCACACCACCACGTCGCGCGGCCCGGACGCCTCGTTGACGATGCCGATCGCGTTGGCCTGCGACAGGAACTCCGGGTTCTCGACGTGGCGCAGGTCGTCCACCACGCCGTCCCACTCGGCCTTCAGCGTCTCCACCCGGTCGCCGTAGCCCGGCGCGGTCGCCACGCCCGCCGCCGTCGCCGCCGCCTGCAGCGCCTTCAACCCCTCGCGGGCATCGCCCACCAGCGGCAACGCCCCGAGCTTGTGCGCATCGCGCCCGTTGACGTTGAGCGCCACGAACTTGACGCCCGGGTTGGCGAACGCCGTGTGCGACGCCGTCGTGAAGTCCGACAGCCGGGTACCGACGGCGATGACGAGGTCGGCCTCGCGCGCCAGCCGGTTGGCCGCCAGCCCGCCGTTGGAGCCGACCGGTCCCGCGTTCCACGGGTGGTTCCAGGCCAGCGCACCCTTGCCCGCCTGCGTCTCGATGACCGGGATGCCGAGCGCGTCGGCGAAATCGGACAGCTCGGCCGTCGCCTCGGAATAGATGACGCCGCCGCCGGCGACGATCAGCGGCTTCTCGGCCGATTTCAGCAGGGCCACCGCCTCGGCGACGGCGTCCGGTGCGGGAATGCCCCGGTAGATGGTGTGGACGCGCGGCGCGAAGAACTCGGCCGGGTAATCCCACGCCTCGGTCTGCACGTCCTGCGGCAGGCAGATCGTGACCGCGCCGGTGTCCGCCTGGTCGGTGAGGACGCGCATCGCCTCCGGCAGGCTGGCGAGCACCTGGTCCGGCCGGTTGATGCGGTCCCAGAACCGCGACACCGGGCGGAACGCGTCGTTCACCGACACGTCGAGCGAGAGCGGGTACTCGAGTTGCTGCAACACCGGGTCCGGCGCGCGGTTGGCGAAGATGTCGCCCGGCAGCAGCAGCACCGGCAGCCGGTTGACCGTCGCCGTGGCCGCGCCGGTGATCATGTTCGTCGCGCCCGGCCCGATGGACGAGGTGCAGGCGAAGGTTTGCAGCCGGTTCTTCATCTTGGCGTAGGCGATGGCCGCGTGGACCATGCCCTGCTCGTTCTGCGGCCGGTAGTAGCGGATCTCGTCGCGGAACTCTTCGAGCGCCTGCCCCATGCCGGCGACGTTGCCGTGGCCGAAGATGCCCCAGACGCCGGCGAAAAAGGGCTGCTCCACGCCGTCGCGCGCCACCCGCTGGTTGGCGAGGTACCGGACGACGGCCTGCGCCATCGTCAACCGCACGCTGCCCGTCTCCACATCGGCCTCCTCGGTTGTTGCTGGGTGTCCGGGCTCCGTTGCCCGCCGCGCCGCGTGGCCGGATGCTCCCGCCCACCCCGGACACAATCCAATACCGGGATGCTAGCACGGGGCCGCGACGCTCCCGCCGTTTGGGAGGGACAACCGTGCGCGTGAACACGGTTTGGTCTCAGCGCACGCGCCCCGTTGACGAAATGATGTCCATTGAACCCAACGCGGGCACTGCCAGACGGTCCCCGCACGAGGTCCGGGCACTGCTTTGCGGTCCCCGGACTTTGTTCGTCCCGCGTGTTTGCCTCAGTAGTTGATTGCGACCAAGCCGTGCGGTTCATGAACTCCGCCCTTGCGGCGCAGCTTGCGATTGACCACGTCCCAATCCGCCCGCGTCTGCTTGCGGCGATCCCGTCCGCATCTCACGCAAGTGCTGCCATGCCCGTTCCAGTTCGAGACCGAGACCGGAGGGGCGCATCCCGGCGAAGGTGCTTCCTCCCGGCTGCCGGGCGGCAAACGCCCGGCGCGGGCACGATAATCGACGCGCGTTCGATCGTGAACACCATATTGCGGGAGCCAGATGGCCGTGCCTGTCGGTGGGAGCCTCGAACTGGGAGAACGGCAGCGGGCCTTCCTGCTCGTGGTCGGCACCGGGTTGTTGTGGGGCACCATCGGCGTCGCCAGCAAACTGGTCTACGAAACGACCACGCTGGACGCCGTTTCGCTCAACTGGCTGCGGACGCTCGTCGCCTCGGTCGCCTGCCTCGCGATCGCGGGACCGGGACTCACGCGCGGGTTGCGGCGCTCGTCCCGGCGCGACCTCGCGCTGATGGTCCTGCTGGGCATCGTCCTGATCGTCTACCAGTGGTGCTATTTGGCGGCGATCGACCGGCTCGGCGTGGCGGTCGCCACCCTGATCGCGCTCTGCGTGCCGCCCGCGCTGGTCGCGCTCGTCTCCGCCCTGTTCCTCGGGGAAGCGCTGACGCGAACCCTCGTGCTGGCGCTTTCCGGGTCGCTGCTCGGCACCGCATTGCTGGTCGGCGCGCCGACGCCCGTCGCCGGGGCCGGCTCCGAGGCGGTGCTGATCGGCGTGCTGCTGGCGCTGGGCAGCGCGGTCGGCATCGCCGCCCACGCGCTGGGCAGCCGCCGCATCGCCGGGCGGCACGACGCGCTGCTGCCGCTCGCGGTCGCCTTTCCGGCCGGGGCGGTCGCGTTCGCGCCGGTGGCGCTGGGACGCGGCTTTTCGCTGGACCAACCACTCGCCGGCTGGCTGCTGGTGGTCTACCTCGGCGTCGTGCCGTCCGCGATCGCCTATGCCATGTACCAGCGCGGCCTGCGCCACCTGCCGGCCAGCACCGCCACGGTCGTCACGTTGATCGAGCCGCTGACCGCGGCGGTGCTGGCGTGGGCGATGTTTGGCGAACGGCTGACGCCGCTGGGGATGCTCGGCGGCGTGCTGCTGCTGGCCTCGATTGTCGTGCTCTCCCGGCGAAGCCCCCAGGAAGCGGGCAGCCGGACCGCCGAGGAGGTCGCGGTCGCCGACGGCGGCCTGTAGCGCCGCCCCACCCGCACATATGGTCCGTCGTCGCGGGCCGTGCCCCATATGGCGTCGGGCGACCGGGCATGCCAGCGCGGCCGCGCCGAATCCCGTACCTTGTGCGCTCAGCCGCGTCCGCTAGCCCCGCCGCCCCGCCGGCCCGTTCTGCCGGTCGGAGATGGCGCGGTAATCGCCGATGCCCTCGTTCAGCGCATCGGACCACGTCTCGCGCACCCAGCCGTAGCGCGGGTCGTCGGACGGCTGCAGCGTCCGCTCGGCCTCGTCGCCGGCCAGCACGTTCAGGTAGTAGGCATCGTAGCCGTGGGCGACGGCGAAGGCGTGGTAGCCCTCGTGGACCTCCAGCAGGTCGCCGTCGTGGATCGTCCAGGCGTGGTCGAAACTGCCGTCGGCGGTGTAGAGGCGCTGCAAGCCGAAGCCGTCCTCCGGCTCGAAGCGGTAGTAGTAGATCTCTTCGAGGTCCGCCTCGCGCGGCATGTCGGAAACGTCGTGCTTGTGCGGCGGGTAGCTGGACCAGTTGCCGGACGGGGTGACGACCTCGATCACCAGCAGCTTGTCGGCCGCGAAGCCGGGCGCGATCACCGTGTGGATCTGCCGGGCGGCGTTGCCCGCGCCGCGGATCTCGGTCGGCGTGTCCTCCGGGCGGACCAGTTTCGCCGGCAGGTGCTTGTCGGTGCGCGCCCCGGCCACCGCCAGTTCCAGCGGCGACTCCGCCTTCACCACGAACGAGCTTTCCCGCGGCAGGTAGATCGCCCACGGCGGCCCGTCGAACGGGCTGCGCCGGCCGCCGATCTCCCACGTGTGCCCCTCGGCTTCGACGATGCAGCGCCCGGACAGTGGCACCAGCGCCACTTCGTCCACGCCGGTGTAGTGCTCCCACGCCTCGCCTTCGGCCAGTTTCTGCACCAGCAGGGAGCAGTACTCCCAGCCCGCGCTCTCCGGCGTGACGTGGATGAGCGTTCCGGACTCCTCGCCCAGATCCGCCGAGCGAACCAGCAGATCCTGCGGCGACTTCGTGATGGCCATCGGGGCGTGCTCCCTTGCGAAAATGGCGGCGTCCGATGGCGCAATGCTACCCGCCAACGGCAAGAAGCGGCGTGGTCGCCATCGGGTGCAGTTGCCGGCCCACGCCGTTCGTCATCCCGAGCTTGTCGAGAAATCCCGTCATCCAGCAAGGCGAAGCGCGGTCGATTCGTGCATCACGTCGTACTCGGTCGTAGCGAAGGGACCTGTGCCATCTGTTCCGACTAATTCTTCGTAAGTGCCTCGCCGCCGGGGACGCGCGGTGCGTACGTACGCCGGTGCGGTCGGCGGCCCCTCGGTCGGCGCGGACCCCGACGGTCCGGCCTTGGGTCGCGGGTGCGGTCCGGACCACAACATCCGGTATCTCCGGCGATTTTGTCGGTACAGATGGACCTGTGCCCTCCCGCGCCCGATGGAGCGGGCCGACGATGGAGGGCACAGGTCCCTCCCCTACGAACGACGGGGCATCGTCAGCGAAAGCAGCGGCGAATCTTCGACAAGGCCGGCCAGGCAGCACCGAGATCCCTCGACAAGCTCGGGACGACGGCGCGAGCGGCTCCGCGACAGCGGCATACCGCGGTCGCTACCACCGCCTGTCGTCCCGTTACCGCCCCTCGCCGCTCCATCGCCGAGGATCGACGGGCGCGTTCGCCGTCCGCGACGCCTCCGCGGCGTAGGCCAGCGCCATCGCGGCGCGGGCGTCTGCCCCGCCCGGCGCGACCGGCTGGCCCGCGCGGACGTTGCGGACGAAGGCGCGAAGTTCCTCGACGTAGGCCTCGGCGAACCGTTCGAGGAAGAAGTACACGTGGTCCGTGTGCGTGCCGTCGGCGTCGAGCCGCAGCATCGGCCTGTCGGCCTGCCGGCCGATCAGCAGCGCGCCCTCGGAGCCGAAAATCTCCGTTCGTACGTCGTAGCCGAAACCCGATCGGCGGGAGTTGTCGATCACCGCCAGCGCGCCGCCCGCGAAGCGCAGCGAAACGATGCTGGTGTCCACGTCGCCCAGTTCGCCGAACATCGGGTCCACCAGCGACGCGCCCATCGCGAACAGTTCGACCGCTTCGGACCCGGCCAGCCAGCGCACGCAATCGAAGTTGTGGATCGCCATGTCGCGGTAGAGCCCGCCCGAGACCTCGACGTAGGCGCGCGGCGGCGGCGCGGGGTCGCGCATCGTGTCGCGGATGTGTTCGATCCGCCCCAACGCGCCGGCGTCGATCAACGCCTTTGCCTTCGCGTAGGCGGGGTCGAACCGCCGCTGGAACCCGATCTGGAACGCGATGCCGGAATCGGCAACCGCCGCCAGCGCGCGGTCGGTCGCCTCCAGGTCCAGCGCGATCGGCTTTTCGCAGAAGACGTGGACGCCGCGCCGCGCCGCCGCCTCGATCAGCGGAGCGTGGGTATCCGTGCTGGACGCGACGACGACCGCTTCCACGTCCCCGCTCGCGATCAGCGCCTCGGCGTCCGTCGTCCACTGCCCGACGCCCACCCGCGCGGCGACCGCTTCGGCCGACGGTCCGTGGACGTCGGCCACCGCCACCAGGTCCGCGTCGGGGATGCGCCCGGCCAGCGCCTCGGCGTGCCCCTTGCCGATGCGCCCCGCGCCGATCAGGCCGATCCGTAGCCGTTGGGTCATTGGTCACTCCGGTGAAACGACAGGCGACAGGCGACAGGCGACAGGCCGATGACAAACTGCCGTTAGGAGCATCGCAAGCAAAACGGGAGCCGGCAAGATGCCGGCTCCCGTGCCCATTCTGTCGCCTGTCGCCTGTCGCTTGTCGCCTCGCCTACGGCCCACTCGCCGGGTCGAGCGGGTTGGTGCCGTAGATGTAGACCTCTTCGCCGTCGGGCACGCCGTCGCCGTCGGTGTCGAACGAGGTCGGGTCGGTGCCGTAGGTGTAGATCTCTTCGGAGTCCGTCAGGCCGTCGCCGTCGGAGTCGCTGGTGGCCGGCGAGGTGCCGAACTGGTAGACCTCCTCGCCGTCCAGCAGGCCGTCGCCGTCGGTGTCGTTGTTGAGCGGGTCGGTGCCGTAGACGTAGACCTCTTCGCCGTCGAGCAGCCCGTCGGCGTCGTAGTCCTTGTTCAGCGGGTCCGAGCCGTAGGCCGCCTCGTCGATGTCGGACAGGCCGTCGCCGTCGGTGTCGCCGGAGGATGGCGCCGCCTGCGCCGGATCGACCGCCGGAACCGGCGTCGGCGGGATTTCGGTCGGGACCGGGATCGGCGTCGGGTCGAGGTTCACCGGCGGCACCACCGTCGCGCCCACCGCCGGGGTCGGGGCAACGGCGGCCGGGGTTTGCAGCAGCGGGGCCTGGGTCGGCGCGGCGGCCTGCCCGGCGGCGGCGCCCTCCGCGCCGTCCACCGCTTCGCCGAGCGCGGCGACGACGAACGCCGCCGGCTGGGTGTCGCCGTTGCGCAGCGTGAGCGCGCCCGCGGCCATCAGCCCGGAGCCCGCGCCCACCGGCGACGGCGCTTCGCCGACCGCCGAGACCTGCACCCGGCCGGAGGTGATCAGCACCAGCGCCTGCCCGGTGTGCGGCGGAATCTCCGACACCTCGCCGGGCAGCAGCACCCCACGCAGCAGTTCGAGGTCGAACGTGCCCGCCGGATAGTCCGCGATCGGCTGCGAGGAGAACAGCGTCGCCCCGGCGCCGGGCGCGGCGGCCGCCGCCTCCGGCATCATCTCGATCACCCAGGTGATCGACGGGTCGGCCCCGGTCGCCACGCGGGTGAACGGGTCGCCGGCCGACATGAACGCCGCTTCGCCCGGTTCCAGCCGGGCGCGCCGCGTCGAAAGGTCGTTGCGGACGATCGAGGCGCCGGTGCGCTGCAGCGCGAACGAAGCCGGCGGGGTTTCCTGCTGCGCCGCCGGCGACAGGCCGACCTCGCGCACCCGCCACACCACCGGCCCGTCGATGGTCGCCAGCCCCTGCGCGATCGCCTGCAGGTGCGGCGCGCCGACCGTGAATTCGCTGGGGGTCGGCGCCGCCTGGGCCTGCTCGGCCGGCGGCGTGGTCAACGGGGCGACGGCCGGCGGCGTTTGCCGCGCGAACGCGCCGCCCACCCCGGCGAGGAGCAGCACGCCGGCGGCCACTACGGACCCCAGCGCCCGGACTCCCCCGACGACGCCCGGCGACCCGCCGTTGACCGCTTGGCTCCCCATCCCCCGCTCCTCCAGAGACCGCGCCGACGTCTGTCAATTCGCGCCGGTCGGTTGCCGCCGCCGGCTGGCCGCCCCGGAAACCCGCCGGGCCGACGAATCGGCACGCCGAGGCGGGACGCAACGCCGCCGATAACGCCGGCTCCACGCTACGTTCGGGCGGGGCGTGCGGGACTATACTTCGCCTGTAGGTCACGCGTCGATGGGCGGCGACGGCCGCGCGTCCACGCCGATGAGAGCACCATGGGAAGCACCAACACGGCGGCGGAGGTCGAGCAGGCGGGCGATTTCGCCGCTCCCACGCCATCCAGCACCGGCAGCGTGGTCAAGCGGGTGGTGGTGGCCGACGAGCTCGGCTACTGCTGGGGCGTGCGCCGCGCCCTCGACATCGTGGAACAGGCTGCCGGCGCCGCCGGCCCGATCGCCCCGATCGGCGACGTCATCCACAACCCGCAGGTGGTCGAGCGTTTGCGCGCTCGCGGCGTCGAGGGCGCGACCTCGGTGGACGAAGCGGCGGAGCGCGGGTTCCGCCGGGTCGCCATCACCGCCCACGGCATGGGGCCGCACCTCGCCGTCGAAGCCTCCGCCGCCGGGCTGGAACTGATCGATTCGACCTGCCCGCTGGTGACGAAGGTCCAGCGGCTGGCGCAGAAACTCGTGCGGCAGGGGTACTACCTCGTCGTCTACGGCGACTCGTGGCACCCGGAAGTGCGCAGCGTCATCGGCTGGGCGGGGACATCCAAGGCGGTCGCCGCCAAGAAGATCGCCGACCTGCCCTGGAACGCCCCGCGCGGCGCGAAGGGCGACGGGCTGGCGACGCCGCCGCGCAAGGTGGCCGTCGTTTCCCAGACCACCAAGAACGTCAGCGAACTGATGAAGTTCGCCCAGGAACTGCAGGCGATGGTGATGCCGGAGGGCGGCGAGTTCCGCCTCTGCAACACCATCTGCGAACCGACCAGCGAGCGCCAGAACGCGCTCAAGCGGCTGGTCGAGCGCGACGACGTGGACCTGATTCTCGCCATCGGCGGGCGCAAGAGTTCCAACACCGCCCGCCTCGCCGAGGTCGGCGAGCAGATGGGCGTGCGCTCCTTCCACATCGAGCGGCCGGACGAGATCCTGTCCGAATGGCTGGAGGGCGTCACCGTCGTCGGCGTCACCGCCGGCGCATCCACCCCGGACGACGTCATCCAGCAGGTGGTGGACACCCTCGGCGCGCACGGCTACGCCCCGCCGCCCGGCGGCATCCGCCCCGTCGATCCGGACTACGTGCCGGCGTATTAGGGTTCCAGACGCTGGATAGGCTTTAGGCTAGCTCTCGCCAACAGGTCAACCCACCACGCCATCCACTACCAATCACAGAAAGCGCCGGCCAGGTCCGAACAAGCGGGCCGCCGGCGCTCCCCGTTAGACCACGTCCTTCCCCGCCAGCGAGCGCAGGTTCTCGATGTGCTCCTCGTAGTGCCGCCACGACTGGCCGGGAACGATCTCCAGCAGCGACTTCCCGTCCGTCCACGCCTGCGCGCCGGGCCGGGCGACGTCCTCTTCTGGCGTCCCCTCGATGGCGGCGACGAGATCGCGATGGGCGCGCTCGGCGAACGCCTGCACCTCCGGCAGCGGCACGTCCCGGTACTGCGCGTGGATCGCCGCGTTCTGGCGGTCGAGGTCCCATCCCTGCGGATCGTCGGGCACGTCGTCCTGCCCGTACAGCTCCATCGGCGTCGGTTCGCGGCCTTCGGTCGCCGCCCGCACCTGCGCCGCCGTCCACTGCTCGTAGGCCGCGACGTGGGCGAGGAGGTCCTTCGCCGACCACCCGCCGGGCAGAACCGGGCGGGTCATCGCCTCGTCGGGGATGGCGGCGGCGACGGCCTCCCATCCCGCGTACGACGCGCGGATGCGCTCCAGCAACTCGGCCTTCGTCGCCTGGCCATCGGTCGCGTCGGTCATCGTGTCCCTCCGGCGGTGGTCCCGGTTCCGCAGCGCGGTCTGGGCGGCCGGCGCCGGCGCATGGGCCGCGTGGCCGCCGGGTCCACCTCCGCACGCGGTGCGCCAATGCCGGCGCAGGATCGACCGCGGCCCCGGCGATGTTCGCCGGGGCCGCGCATCGCGCCCGTTCGGACCCCCGTCATGTCGGGCCGCGCGCGTCACGGCGGCGGTCGGGGTGGACCGTGGTTGGCGGATCCGGTCCGCCCGTGCCCTAGACGCCGACGCCGACGCCTCCCATTGCGCTTCCCGGCACGGTCGCCGACCCGCGTGCGGCGTCCGCGGCATAGCTCGCGGCGAGCGGCGACGGCTTGAACCCCTTGACGACGAGGTAGATCCCGAGCGACAGCTCCCAGGCGAACTCCGGCATGGTGGCGACGACCTGCCATATCGAACCCGGCGCGAACACCCCGAACAGCACGGCCACCATCGCCGCGATGAGCAGGGGACCGCCGACGAGTCCCAGCATGGCCATGCCTCGCGGCACGAGACCGGAGCGGTACATCAGGTAGCCCAGCAGGATCCCGTTCCCGAGACCGGCCAGGAATCCGGGTCCGAGCAGGAATGACGCGTCGTGGATGGCGACCAGGGCGCCGCCCACGGGACCGAGCGCGGCCTCGGCGCCGGCGACCCCCGCGAACTGCTGCCGCAGCGCCACGACCGACAGGACGCTGAAGATGCCGACCATGATGACGGCCGACTCCAGGACGCGGGCCGTCACGTAGCCGAGGGCGACGGCTTCGTCCTGACGCCTGACCAGCGGGTACAGCACAACGGCGGTGCCGATGTTGGCGACTACCAGCACGATCTCCAGCAGCGCGCCCAGCGACACCCCCATGTCGGCGCCGATGCCGAAGACGTAGGCCGGGTCCTTCAGCACCGGCGCATAGAACACCAGTTGTGCCGGGATCGACGTGATGAACGTGATCAGGAACAGCCACCCCGTTACGCTGGCGATCGTCCTCGTCGATTTCATGGGGGACTCCTTCGTACCACGCGTACGTTTTCTTCACGTGAGGTCGGCCCAACGCGGCGCGACCGTCGAGGACCACCCTATCGGCCGCGCACGCTTGTCGAATCATCCGAAAGGTGCAGACCGGGATTCGCCAGGGGTGTAGTCATGATTCCGGGAGGCACGGGGCGTCCACGCGGTTCACCGCCAGCAGCGGCAACGCGAGGTCACGGATCCGGGCGAGGACGCCGTGCAGCGCCGCCTGATCGACGATCGGGCCGACCAGCAGGGTGGTGCCGTCGTCCTGGCGCTGGATCGCCAGGCCCGCGAACCAGTCCGACCAGCGGTCGTCGAGGTGTCCGCCCACCCGGATGCGATACGTCTCGGTCATGCCGGTCCCTCCCGCTCGCCGCGTCGGCCATCGCCGTGCCGACACCGTACCGGCGGGGAATGCCAAGCCGCATCGGCCGAAGGGTGCAGGCGGGGATGCAGGTCGCGGCGCCGCCACTACCGTCGCCGACCGCACCACCCCGTCATCCCTCGACAAGCTCGGGATGACGG
>JAFAEX010000307.1 GCA_023423795.1 Chloroflexota bacterium
AGTTTAGGCGGACCCCCCGCTCCTAGCAGTTGTCCTGGCAGATCCCGTCCGCCGCGTCCCCGCCGGGGGTCGGGCAGCAGGTCAGCCCCGGCGCGCAGGCGGTCGGGTCGGACAGGCTGCACGCGCCGCCTTCGTAGCTGTAGTAGATCGTCGTGCAGGCCCCGTTGGAGGTGCAGAACCCGCCGCAACAGTCGGCGCACGCTTCGCCGAAACCGCACGACGCCGGGCAGGCATCCCCGGTGCCGGTGCAGGCCAGCCCGCAGTACCCGGACGTCTCGCAGGCGTTGCCGCAGCAGACCAGCCCGTCGAGGCAGGAGCTGGAATCCGCGCACGGGCAGCCGAACCCGGCGCACCCGGTCGCGCCCGCCGGGGCAGGGGAGGTCACGGCGCGCCCAACCGCCGCGGCCGCGCCCAGCCCGAGCAACCCCCGCAGCGCCGCGCGGCGCGACCCTTTCACGCGCGTGGTCGCGCGCCCGAACGTCCTGGCCAGTGTGTCGAAACGCTCGCCATCCATGAGGACCCCTTTCGCGGGGTATCGCGCCGCAAGGTCAATGGGTTGCATCCCGGCGCATCGTAGCAGGAATCGAGCGGCGTTGTGGGCCAACAAGGCGCGTTCGTACGCGGGCAACCGCGCATCCGGCGGTTCTGGCCGGCGCAGTGGGCGCTACCCTTCGGCGGCGCGCGGCGACCGGTGGCGGTTCAGGGTCAGCGCCGCCGTCACCAGCGACAGGTGGCTCAGCGCCTGCGGCATGTTCCCCAACTGGCGCTTCGCGATCGGGTCGTACTCCTCGGCCAGCAGCCCGACGTCGTTGCGCAGGTCGAGCAACCGTTCGAACAGCGCGCGGGCCTCGTCCTGCCGCCCTTGCAGCGCCAGCGCCTCGACCAGCCAGAACGAGCAGGCGAGGAACGTCCCCTCGCCCGGCGGCAACCCGTCCACGTCGTGGCCCTCGGTGCGATAGCGCAGGACCAGGCCGTCCACCGCGAGGTCATGCCGGATCGCCTCCACTGTGGCGACGATACGCGGGTCGTCCGGCGGCAGGAACCCCACGATCGGCAGGTGCAGCAGGCTGGCATCCAGTTCGTCGGAGCCGTAGGACTGGGTGAACGCGTGCCGCCGCGCGTTCCAGCCGCGCGCCAGCACCTCCGCGTGGATCTCGTCGCGAGCCGCCGCCCAGCGCGCGATCGGCGCGTCCCGTCCGGTGGCCTCGCTGATGCGGATCGCGCGGTCGAACGCCACCCACGCCATCACCTTGGAATGGGTGAAATGGCGCAGCGGCCCGCGCACCTCCCAGATCCCGGCGTCCTTCTGCCGCCAGCCGGTTTCCAGCCAGCGCAACAGGTGCTTCACCAGCGCCCAACTGTCGTCCGACGGCGCGGAGCCGGCGACGACGGCGTGCCACGCGGCGTCCATCACCTCGCCGAAGACGTCGAGCTGGAGCTGGGTCGAAGCCGCGTTGCCGATCCGCACCGGGCGCGAATTGGCGAACCCCGGCAGCCACTCCAGCTCCCGCTCGTCCAGCCGCCGCTCGCCCGCGATGCCGTACATGATCTGCACGGCCGCCGGGTCGCCCGCGATCGCCCGCAGCAGCCAGTCGCGCCACGCCGCCGATTCCTCGCGGTAGCCCGCGTTCAGCATCGCCGTCAGCGTCAGCGCGGCGTCGCGCAGCCAGCAGAACCGGTAATCCCAGTTGCGGACCCCGCCGAGCTGCTCCGGCAGCGACGTGGTCGGCGCCGCCACGATGCCGCCGGTCGGGGCGTAGGTCAGCGCCTTCAACACCAGCAGCGACCGGTGCACCGCGTCGCGGTACGGCTCCTCGAAATCGCAGGCGCCGCACCACTCCTCCCAGAACGCGGCCGTGTCGTGGAGCGCCGCCTCGGCATCGACCGCGTTCGGCAGCGGTTCGTGCGACGGGTACCACGTCAGCACGAACGGCACCCGCTCCCCCGCCCGCACGGTGAAGGTGGAGACCGTGGTGAGCGCCTCGCCGTGCATCTCGACCGGCGTGTGCAGCCGCAGCGCGTCCGGCCCGCCGATCGCCACCCGGCTGTGGTCGATCCGCCTCACCCACGGCACGATCCGGCCGTAGTCGAAGCGGATGACGAGGTCGGAGCGGACGGAGACCGTGCCGCGCACCCCTTCCACGATGCGCACGATGTCCGGCGCTTCGCCGCGCGGCGGCATGAAGTCGATGACCCGGATCGCGCCGTCGGCCGTCTCGTGGACCGTTTCAAGGATCAGCGTCCCGTGCCGGTAGCGCCGCTCGCGATGGACGACCGGGGCGTCCGGCGCGATCCGCCAGCGGCCGTTCTCCGGGCCGCCGAGCAGCGCCGCGAAGCAGGCCCCGGAATCGAACCGGGGAAAGCAGCACCAGTCGATCGAGCCGTCGCGGCCGACCAGCGCCGCCGTTTGCAAATCGCCGAGCAGGGCGTAGTCCTCGATCCGCTCCGCCATCGTCGCGCCACCCTCCTTCGCGGTCCCGCGTTCCGGCGCGCGCCGCCGGATCGGCCATGCTAGCAGCGCACGCCCCAGACCCCGGTGGCAAGCGCGGACTATCCTGCGCGCAGCACGGAGCGCCGCGTCCTCGTGGCCAACCCACCCCGGAGGCAGACATGGACCCCCGCCGCCCCAACCGAATCGGCCGCCCCGTCGCCGGGACGGCCTCTCGCCGCGGGTTCGTCGGCGCGGTCGTCGGCCTTGCCGCCGGCGAAGGCGCGGCCGCCGCTCGCGCGCTCCAGCCCGGCGAGGAACGGCGGCGCGACAAGCGGTGCGGTCCGCGCCGGACCGATTGCGGCACGCCCGGCAAACCTGATTGCCGCAACCTCAACCGCGACCCGGAGCACTGCGGCCGGTGCGGCAACGCCTGTGCCCCGGGCGAGCGCTGCGCGCGCGGCGCCTGCGTGCCCGCTGCTGCCACCTGCGGCCGCGCGCCGGTTGACGGCTTCCGCGTCGTCGCCACCTACCACCACGACCCCGACGCGTTCACGCAGGGGCTGGACTACGTGGAGGGCGTCCTCTACGAAGGCACCGGCCTCAACGGGCGATCCTCGCTGCGCGTGGTGGACATCGAAACCGGCCAGGTGCTGCGGCAGCGCGACCTGGACGCGCTGCACTTCGGCGAGGGCATCGTGGTGCTCGGCGACCGCGTCTACCAACTCACCTGGCGAACCAACACCTGCTTCCTCTACGACCGCGAGACGCTGGAACCGACCGGATCGTTCGCGTACGACGGGGAAGGGTGGGGCCTCGCAACCGACGGCGAACGCCTCGTGATGTCCGACGGGTCCGCCACGCTGACCTGGCGCGACCCGGAAACCTTCGACCCGACCAGCCGCCTGCTCGTTCGCGAGAACGGCGCGCCGGTCACCCGCCTCAACGAACTGGAGGTCGTCGGCGACGAGGTCTGGGCGAACGTCTGGCAGACCGACCGCATCGCCCGCATCGACCCCGAAACCGGCTGCGTCAAGGCGTGGATCGACCTCGCCGGCCTCAAGGCGCTGCTCCCGTCGTCGGACTTTTCCGACATCGATGTCCTGAACGGCATCGCCTGGGACGAGGAGACCGGTCGCCTGTTCGTCACCGGCAAACTCTGGCCGAAACTCTTCGAGATCGAGGTGGTCGAAGGTCAACGCTGCTGACGGCGGCGCACCGGCTCGCGCGCGCTCGGTGAATCCGTCCGCACCCGCTCCGGAAAAATGGCTCAATTGCGTGATGATCGGCCGCAGCCGCCGCCCTACGCTTCCCCGCGATATGCAGGACGCCGCATCGTGTTGCGGTCTCCAAAATGGGGGAAACGATGAACGTCGAGGTCTTCGATCGGGTGGCCGTCGTCGCGGGCGACGGATCTTCGCGCCGGCGCGTCCTTGGAGGCGTGGCTGCCGCGTTCGGCGCGCTGGTCCTTGGCGACGTCGCGTTCGCCGGCAAGGGCGACAAGAATAAGAACAAAAACAAGGGCAAGGGGAAGGATAAGGGCAAAGGCAAGGGCCAGGATGCGCCGAAGGAGCGCAATTTCCGGGCGAATGCCGAGGGTGAGGTGACCCAGCCGGCGGTCCAGAACTGCCAAATGACGGGCGATCGGGTCTGCACCACCGAGTTCGGCGGCGCAGGCACCGCGAACCGCCTCGGCGAGGTCACGTTCGCGTCCACCCTGACCTCCGACTGGTCCGGCCTGAAGCAACTCCCGGACGGAGGTTTCTGCGCCACGTTGCTCGATGGCTCGGAAGGCACCATCGTCTCGAAGTCCCGGAAGAAGGGCTCGCGGGGGGCGGTCAGCATCAGGATCGAGGGCGAAGTTTGCCAGGTCGGCGGACCGGCTTCGACGTCGCTGGAGCTCGTGGACGCGACCTACACGGTCGTCGGCGGCACCGGCGTGTACAAGGACGCCACCGGCCAGGGAACCGTCGAGGGCCAGGTGACCGACATCGACGGCGCCGACTTCGCGCTCAAGGGCAAGATCACGTACTAGCGCCTCGCGCGTTCGTACGCTTCGGATCGGGCGGTCCGCTGGCGTGCCAGCGGACCGTTCCGCCGTCTGGCCGTCGTTCCGCTGCCGGCCGGTGGTCGGCTCGGTGCACTGTCTGGGGATGGTCGCGGCGCAGATGACCGTCACCCGGCCTCATCGCACGGCTATGCCGCCGACCGGTCGGCCTGCGTTCGCGCACTCAGCCCTCGGGATGCTGGTGGATCGCGCTCGCCGCCGTTGGCTGGCCGCAGGTGGCGGGCCTTCGTCCGGCCACCGAAGCGGGCAAGACCCGCGGCGAGGCCACGACAACGGGGAGCCTCACAAACCTCGCGGCCGGGAACCGTTCGCTCAGTCCGTGCCGAACGCGACCTCCCGCGCCGCCGCGTCCGGTTCGAGGAATTGCAGCAGCGCGTCGCCCTCGGCGGCGAGCGCCTCCGTTGCTCCAGCGGACAGGGGCGCGAACGGCGCGAGGCGCAGGATGGCGGTCGCCCGTTTCCGTTCGGCTTTCCACGTGCCAGCGACCAAGCCATCGACGAGGAACGTCGGGTGCACCCGCAGGTTCTTCGTCACCACCCGCGGCCGGTGCTCGTCGGCGATGATGCGCGAGCGGTCGTCGTGCGCGAGCAGGATGTTGTCGAAGGCGGGCAGGAACCGGACCGGCGCGGGAACCTCCGGGACCGGGCGCGGCGCGTCCGGCAGGTCGAACAGGTCCCGGCGGCGCTCGTCGCGGAACGAAACCAGATCCGGCCGCAACGCCTCGAACAGCGCTTTGGCACCCTTGAGCCCGCTCCACGCCCCAAAATCGCTGGCCGACGCTGGGCCGAACGCGGCGAGGTAGCGCAGCGCCATCGCCCGCGTCGCGTCCTCGTTCGGCGCCACCGGGCCGAGCCAGTCCTCGGCCAGCCCGAACACCGGGTCGCTCGGGAAACCCCAGTGGTCCCCCTCGTTGGGAACCATCACCAGCGGCAACCCCATGCGTGCCACGTAGCCCAGCGCCCGCTCATCGACCCCGGGAAACTCCCCGGCGAGCGCCTCGCGCAGATCGTTGAACGTCCGCGGCCGTTCGGCAAACAGCGCGTGCGCCCTCGCCAGCACCGCGTCCGGCTCGAGCCCGGCCGCGCGTGACCCGAGCGTAGCGAGCGCTTGCCGGACCCCGGGTTCAGCGGGGCCTCGCCACGCCCGGTAGTCGTCGGCGGTCAGCAGGTGGAGCGTGCCGCGCAGCGCCGTGCAGCGGACGACGGACCGCTCGTGCAACATCGCCAGCAGATCGGCCGGGGCGAACGCCGCCAGCCGCGTCCACAGCCCGACGAACGGCGGCGCCGGTTCCTGCGCCTGCATCCCGGCCAGCCGGGCAACCGCGCCGGACGGCGGTTCGTTGGCGCGCTCCAGCAGCATCTGCCGCGCCAGCGTCGCCCGGTTGAGTTGCCGCCGGGTCAGGATCTCCGTCGTCACGCTTCGCGCCTCCCGGATCGCATCCGCTTTGCCGGTTCATTGTGCCAAGCGACGCTGCCCATGCACGGGCAATCCCGCCGTCCGAACGGCAGGATTGCCCGCCGCGTCAGCAGGCGGTAGCGTTACGGTCCACCGATCCACCGCTGTCCGGGGAGCGCCAGTGTCGATCTTGTCGTGCCGCGGGCGGACCGCATCGAGTGAACCGCCCGGTCGCATCAGCCGATGAGCCGCTCCCCCGCCGATGAAGCGCGCTGGCAGGCGGCCCGCGCCGAGGTGCTGGCCCGCGACGGCCGCCGCTGCACCCGCTGCGGCGAAACGCGCGGGCTCCACGTCCACCACCTCAAAACGCGCGCCGCCGGCGGTGCGGACGATCCGGCCAACCTCGTCACGGTCTGCTCCGGTTGCCACGCCGCAATCCATACCGGGATGCAGATGCGGATCGGCGAAGGCGCGATCCGCGGCTGGGGCCGCCGCATCGCCCGGCTCCTGCCCGGCGGCGGCGCGTTGCCGGAGGACCTCGCCGGCATCGAGACCGCGCTCGCCGTGCTCGGCAAGTCCGGGTTCCGCGAAGGGCAACTCCCGATCGTGCTGGCCGCCCTGCGCGGCGAATCGCTGCTGGTCGTGCAACCGACCGGATTCGGCAAAAGCCTCTGCTTCCAGGCGCCCGCGCTGCTCGCGGAGCGCCCGACCGTCGTCCTCTCTCCGCTCAAGGCGCTCATGCACGATCAGGTCGCCGCCCTCACCGCGGCGAAGATCCCGGCCACGCAGATCACCAGCGACCTCGGCGCGCGGGAAAAGGCCCTGCGTCTGCGGCTGATCGACGAGGACGGGTTCCGCCTCGTCTACGTCGCCCCGGAACGCTTCGACCCGGCCGCCGTGCGCGATCCGGCCGAGATCGACCGGCTCGCCGCCATCCGCCCGGCCTACCTCGTCGTGGATGAGGCGCACTGCGTCGATCGCTGGGGCGACGACTTCCGCCCTGCCTACGGGCGCATCGCCGAAATCCGTCGCCGGCTCGGCGACCCGCCCGTGCTGGCCTTCACCGCCACCGCCAGCGCGCCGATGCAGGAGCGCATCCTGCGTTCGCTCGGCGTCCCGGACGCTCGGGTGTTCGTCGCCGACGTCGATCGCCCCAACATCGCCCTCGTCCGCGCCGCGCTGGCCGCCCCGGACCAGCGCCTGGCCGCCGCCGAGCGGCTGATGGACCGCGCCCGCGCCGAGGGCGGCCGGATGCTCGTCTTCGTCCCCAGCCTGAAGATGGGCGACGAACTCTCGGCCGCCTTCGCCGCCCGAGGGCGCGACGTCCCCTTCTACCACGGCCAGTTGCCGGCCACCGTCCGCGAAGATCTGCTGGCGCGCATGACCGGGCGGCTCGACCCGCCGCTCGACGTGCTGCTGTGCACCAACGCCTTCGGCATGGGCGTGGACATCCCCGACATCCGGGTCGTGCTCCACTGGGCGATGCCCGGTTCGGTGGAGGACTACGCGCAGGAGATCGGCCGCGCCGGGCGGGACGGTCACCCGTCGCTCGCCGTGCTCTACGACTGGCCGGGCGGCCGCTCCCTGCGCCGGTTCATGGTGGAGCGCGGCAGCCAGCACGCCCGCCCCGGCGTGGATGCCGACGTCCTCTTCGCCCGCCGCCGCGACGACTTCGAGACCTTCGCCCGGCTGCTGGGCGACCGGCGCGGCTGTTTCCGCCGGGCGATGCTGGCCTGCTTCCGGCGCGAATCCCCGTCGCCGCAACCGCTGGCGGTGCGGCTGCTCGAATTCCTGTTCGGCGAGCGCCGCCGCGTCGATCGCGCCGGGTTCTGCTGCGACGCCTGCCACCCCGATCGCGCCGCCCGCGCACTCGGCTTCGCGGACCGCCGCCATTGGGCCGCCCAGGAGCGCGCCTGATTCGCCACCGGGCGGGCGGCGACGGCCGGGGTATCTGGGCAATCGCCATCATCCCCAGGCCGCGCTGCCCGACCTGCCCCCCAGCGCCCACTACCTATTCGGCATTTATTCGATCGTGGAACTCCGCATACGTACGCGGCAAAATGACCGATTCGGGGTTTATTCGAGAGCCCTCCCAGCCTCAGCAACCGGAACCCCGTGCTGGCCGCCCGCCCGGATCAGGAACGATCCATCCCATCCGGGAAACCCGTCGCCATGGTCCACCAGTGCAACCCCCCGGCGGTCGTTCCCTCGGCGACGACGGCCAGGCCCGCCTTTTCGTAGAAGGGCACATTGCGCGTCCGGTCGGTCACGAGCCCGAGGTCCGCGTTCGCCGCCCGCGCGTCGGCAACGAGCCGCCCGAGGAGCAGGCTGCCCAGCCCCAGGCCCTGCCGCGTGGGATCGACCCCGATCGCGCCAAGGTAGCGCCACGGTTCCGGCAACCTGTCGAGCGTTTGCGCTGCCTCCGCTTCCAGCCCGCTTAGCCGCGTCAGCCCGGCGCTCCACTCCGCGAGGGCGGCGTAGCCGAGGTCGGCGGCGTCCGTTTCGTTCAGCCGGGGTTCCGGTCGGGGCACCCAGTAGGCCACCCCGAGGGGCGGCCCGCCCGGTTCGCCGACCGCGAACGCTTCACCGAACCGGCAGGCGTGGCGCAGGTTCGCCCGAAAGAGCGGCGGGCACAAGCGCAGCCGGTCGCCGGTATCGGGGACCGCGGCAATGAAGATCGGTTCGTCGAGGAACGCGCGGGCGAGGACCGCCGCCGCCGCTTCGACCTCGGCATCGGCGCCGGACACCCGCCGAATTTCGGGGACCATGCTATCGACCTCCGCCGGGCACGCTCGCGACGTCCGGTTTCCGCCATCGTAGGGCCGCTTAAAGACAAATCAAGGTGTTGGGATCGAATTCGCGCCCGCGGTTGCCGGGTCGCCCGGCGCGATCGGGGCGGGTTCGGCAGTACACCGTATCGCCGGGAAGCCGGATGGCCTAATCTTGCGAACATGCGACGTGGCGGCGCATGCGCGCGGACGCGCCGCGAAGCCCGGTGGTTGGCGCAGGATAGGGGCATGACGAACGACGAACCACGCGGCGGCGAGATGTCCGGCGCCAAGCCCGTGACATCGGAGGGCGTGGCGGCGGCCGGTGATCCGGCCCTGACCGGCCTTTCGGACCTGGCGACCCGTGGCTTTGCCGATGCCGCCGAGGCCGCAGCCGAAATCCTCCGCCTGGTCACCCTGCTGTTCGGCACGCGCACCGGCTACATCGCGCGGATCGACCCGGACGCAGGCTCCTCGACGATCGTCGCGGCCCGCAGCGAACCCGGCGGTTGCGACGTATCTCCCGGCGATCGTCACGAACTCGGCAACACGTTTTGCAGCGCGGTCGCCGACCCGGCCGGGCCGGATACGCTGGCCATCGAGGACGTGCGGCGCGACGCGGTGTGGGCCTCCTCCCTGCCGGCGCGCGCGCTGCCGGAAGTCGGGAGTTACGTTTCGGTCGCCATCCGCCGCTCCGACGGCACGCTGGCCGGCACCCTCTGCGCGGTCGATCCGGAACCCCGCCGCTTCGGCCCCGGTCGCCTCGCGACCATGCGGGTGCTGGCGCGGCTGTACGCGACGGTCCTGGAGCGCGACGAGGAGATCGAGCGCCGCCGCCACGCCGAATCGGCGCTGCGCCAAAACGACGCCCGGTTCCGCGCCTTCGTCCGGAACAGCCCCATCCCGTTCTGGCTCAAGGACGACCACGGCCGCTACGCGCTCGCGTCGCCGCCGGCCGAGGCCGCCGCGCCGATTCCCGGCGGCTGGATCGGCCGCACCGAGGACGACGTGTTCGCGCCCGACGTGGCCGCCGTCGTCAGGGAAACCGAGCGCGAGGTGCAGCGAACCGGCCAACCCTATCAGGGCACGGAGCTGGTGCCGGACGAGCATGGCCAGCCGCGCTACTTCCACGTGGTCCGGTTTCCCGTTGTGGACGAAGCCGGCAGTCGCCATGTCGGCGGCTTCTCGATCGACGTCACCGCCGAAACCGAACTCCGGCAGCGCCTCGGCGCGAGCGAAACGTGGTTTCGCGCGTTGATCGAGAACGCCACCGACGTGCTGATGGTGATGGACGTCGAGGCCACCGCCAGCTTCGTCAACGAGGCCGTGCGCCGCGTCCTGGGCTACGAGCCGGCGGTCTTTGTCGAGGTCCCGTTGCCCGACTTGGTTCACCCGGACGATTTGCCGCGGGTGCCGGAGTTGCTGGCCGGCGTCGTCGGGCGGCCCGGCCAGGAAGTCCGGGCCGAACTGCGGATTCGTCACGCCGACGGCACCTACCGCTGGCTCGATTTCAGCGCCCACGACCGCTCCCACGAGCCCGCCATCAGCGGCATTGTCGTTTCTGCCCGCGACGCCACCGACCGGGTGGCGGAAGACCGCGCCGAACGGATCGCCGCGGACGCCGCGCCCAGGATCGCCGCCGCTGCCGACGCCGACGCCGCGCGGATCGCCGCGCTGGCGACCGTCGCCGCGCACACCGGGGCCTTTGCCGCCGAACTCTGGACGCCCGACGAGGACGGCACGCTCCGCCTCGGCCCGGCCTGGTATCCCGGCGCCGGTGACGTTCGGGCCTTTCACGACGCCGGCCTCGGCATGCGGCTCGGCCCCGGGGAGGGCGTGCAAGGCGCGGCGTGGGAGCGCCAGGAGCCGGTCTGGGCGTCCGGGTTCGTCGAGCGGCCCCAAACCTACCGATCGCGGGAAGCGGCCGCCCTCGGCTGGTCCAGCATCGCCGCGTTCCCGCTGGCGATCGACGGCGCGTTCGCCGGGTCCGCGCTGTTCTGGTTCGGCCCGCACGGCCCCGCCGACGTCTGGTTGACGCGGGCGATCGAGGACGCGCTCGACCGCGTCGCCCCGATGCTGGCCGCGCGCGAGCGCCAGTTCGACCTGGAGCGCAACGAACGCTGGTTCCGGGCCCTGATCGAGAACAGTTCCGACCTGCTGGCGGTCGTCGATGCCCGGGGCCGCCACGTCTTCGTCAGCCCGTCCTACGGGACGCTGCTCGGCCACCGGACGGAGGACGTCGTCGGCGCCACCATCTCCTCGCTGATCCACCCCGAGGACGTCGAGCGCGAGCGGGAAGCGTTCGCCCGCCTCGTCGCCGCTGCCGGCGCCACGATGCACGCCGAATCCCGGATCAGGACGGCCGACGGCGGCTGGCGCTGGGTGTCGTTCATCCTCCGCAACCGGCTCGACGACCCGGCCGTGCGCGGCATCGTCGTCAACGGCCGCGACGTGACCGAGCGCAAGGAAGCCGAGCGCCGCCAGGCGGTGCTGGCGTCGGTGGTCGAGGGCGCGGCTTTCGCCATCTTCAGCGTCGATCGCGACGGGGTCGTGACCGCGTGGAACCCGGCCGCCGAAACCCAGTACGGCATCCCGGCCGCTCGGGTCGTCGGCGGTCCGCTGCCGGACCTCGCCGCGCCCGGCACGGAGGACCCGATGCCCGGCGCGATCCGGCGGGTCATCGCCGGCGAGCCGCCGCAACGGACCAACGCGCTGCACCGCGGCGACGCGAGCGATCCGCGGGCGATGGGTGTGACCGTGTCGCCGGTCCGCGCCGGGGCCGGCGGCATCATCGGCGCGTCCGTCACCGCCGTGGATATCACCGAACTGGTCCACGCCCAGCAGGAGCGGGAGCGCCTCGCCGCGCAGGAGCGGGCGGTGCTGGACGCCGCCGGCGAAGCCATGATCCTGGTCTCCCCGGAGGGCGTGCTGCTGACGGCGAACCGCGCCTTCGGGCGCTGGTTCGACATCGACGAGACGGAGCTGGCCGGGCAGCCGTTCGCCGAGATCGAACCCGGATTGCGGCGCGCCTTCTCCGACCCCGAGGCATTCCTCGCCGCGTTCGCCGGCGCGGTGCCCGATGGCGGGCACGAGTTCGATGCCGGCCTGACCCAAACCTGGCCGGACCGCCGCGAGATCGAGGCGTCCTCCACCCCGGTTCGCGCCGCCGACGGCCACCACATCGGCCGCCTGCTTGCCCTGCGCGACGTCTCGCACGAGCGGGCGGTCGAGGCCGCCAAGACCGAGTTCGTCTCCCTCGTGTCGCACGAGTTGCGCACCCCGTTGACCTCGATCAAGGGGTACACCGACCTCCTGCTCGAAGAAACCGGCGGAGTCCTCGACGGCGAAGCCCGCGAGTTCCTCGAAATCGTCGGCGCGAACGCCGACCGGCTGGTCACCCTCGTCAGCGGCCTGCTCGAAATGTCGCGGATCGAATCCGGCCGCGTCGATGCACAGCCCGAGGCGCTGGCGCTGCAGCCGCTGGCGGCGCAGGTGATCGCCTCCATGCGGCCGCAGATCGAAGCCCGCGGCCAGACGGTGGCGCTGGAGGCGGCGCCGGACCTGCCGCCGGCCTGGGCTGACCCCGCGCTGGTGACGCAGATCCTGACCAACTTGCTGTCCAACGCCAACAAGTACACCCCGGAGGGCGGCGGCATCACCGTGCGACTCTCGCGCGACGGTGCGATGGCGTCGTGCGCCGTCGTGGACACCGGCATCGGCATGACCCCGGCCGAAACCGAACAAGTCTTCACCCGCTTCTTCCGGGCCAGCAACCAGACGACGATGGCCACCCGCGGCACCGGTCTCGGCCTGTCCATCACCCGGTCGCTGGTCGAGTTGCTCGGCGGGACGATCTCCGTCGAAAGCGCCGCCGGAAAGGGCTCAACGTTCACCTTCACCCTGCCGCTGGCGCTGGAACGCGCGAGCGATGCCGTTGCCGCCGCTGCAACGGAAACCGCGGCCGGGATGGGCGTCGTCCTCGTCGTCGAGGACGACCCGGACACCGCGCGCCTGCTGCGCCGGGTGCTGGAGCGCGCGGGTCATCACGTGCTGGTCGCGACGACCGGCTCGGATGCGCTCGACCTCGCGGCGGTCGAGGACCCGGCGCTGATCCTGCTCGACATCGTGCTGCCGGACATCGACGGCATGACCGTGCTCGGGCGCTTGAAGGCCGATCCCGACCTCGCCGCGATCCCGGTCATGGTCCTCTCGATGCTGCCCGACGACGGCGCGGGCCGCCGCCTCGGCGCGGTCGGCTACCTTGCCAAGCCGATCGACGAAGCCGTGCTGCTCGAACGGGTAGGGGACGCGGTCCACCCCGACCGCGACCAGCTCCTGGTCGCCGACGACGACCCGGCGCTGCGCCGCCACATCGCGACCCTGCTCCGCCGGCGCGGATTCTCGGTGCTGGAAGCGGCCGACGGCGAGGAAGCCGTCGCCATCGCCCTGCGCGAACGGCCGGCAATGGTGCTGCTCGACATCCGCATGCCCGGCATGGGCGGGATCGAGGCGCTCCACGCCCTGCGCGACCTCGAAGAAACCCACGACGTGCCGGTCGTGATGATGACCGCGAGCCCCACGGTCGCCGGGGACGCCCGGGAGGAGATCGAGGAGTTGGGCATCTCGGCGCTGCTGACCAAGCCGATCACGATGGACGACCTGCTGGCCGCCATCGGGAGCGCGGTCGCCGGAGACGGCCGATGACCGAACGCGACGTGGCGGAGGAGCCGATCCGGGCGCTGGTCATCGACGACGACCCGGACATCAACCGGCTGCTCCGGGTCCGATTGCGCGCCCGTGGCTACGAGGTCGAGTCGGCGGCGAACGGCGCGCAGGGGCTCGACGCCATCGAGCGGTTCCGGCCTGACCTGCTCATCTGCGACATCTCGATGCCGGTGATGGGCGGCCTCGACGTGCTCGACCGGGTCCGCGCCGACGGCCGCGACGTCGCCGTCGTGATGGCCACCGCGTTCGGTTCCGAAAAGGTCGCCATCGAGGCGCTGCGCCGCGGCGCGGACGATTACCTGCGCAAGCCGCTCGAACCGGTCGAGTTCCAGGCGGTGCTCGACCGCACGGTTCGCCGCCTCCTGCTTGCGCGCGAAAACCGCCGGCTGCAGGCCCAACTCGACGAGAAGCGGCGCCAACTCGAATCGGAACTCGCCCGCGCCGCCGAGGTGCAGGCGCGGTTGCTGCCGGCCACCTCGCCGATCGTCCCCGGCTGGGACATCGCCGCCGCCTGCCTGCCCGCCCGCGACGTCGGCGGCGACTTCTTCGACTGGCAAGTGGACGGCGCGGAAACGCTGACCCTGACGCTCGGCGACGTGATGGGCAAGGGCATGCCGGCGGCCTTGCTCATGGCCACCGCCCGCGCCGCTTTGCGCGCGGCCCCGGCCGAGGGCGCGGTCGGGCGGCGGGTGGAGCGGGTCGAGCAGGCGCTCGCCTCCGATTTCGAGGCGTCCGGCGCGTTCATGACCCTGTTCCACACCCGGATCGACCTGGCGACTGGAGAAGCCGCCGTCGTCGATGCCGGCCACGGACTTGCGCTTGTCCACCGCGCCTCCGGCGCGGCGGAGCCGGTTCGCGCCCCGAAGGGGTTGCCGCTGGGCGTGATCCCGGGCGCGCGGTTCGCCGAGGGCGCCATCGCGTTGAAGCCGGGCGACGCGCTCGTCGTCTACAGCGACGGCCTGCCCGACGCCCGCCCCGACCTCGACCTCGACGCGCAGGCCCTCGCGCCGCTCCTCGGCGGTTCCGCCCAGGCGACGATCGACCGCCTGATCGCGTTCGCGGACACCGGCGCCGACCGCCCGGACGACCTGACGGCGATCGTGGTTCGCCGGGATTCCGCGGCGTCCTGAATCGCCGCGACGGGCGGTGACACCTCGGCACGCGGTATGCTCATGCTGTTCCCTCGGCGGGCGCGTGGGGCGCGCGTGCCGGGGCTCGCCGGGGAGGGCGGGTACCACCGGGGAACGCGGCGCCAGCGCCGGAAGGGACAGGGATGGGGGTCGGGGTGGGGACGGCGGGAAACGCCGCCGGGACCGGCTCGCGGCGAGCGCGGCCGAGTTACGTCGAGTCGCAGCAGGCGCAGCGCCGGATGGCCGTCCGCGTCTGGGTAGTGCGGCTGCTCATCGTGGCCAACCTGGCGTTCGGGCTGAACTATCTCCTCTGGCGCGGCGCGTCGTCGGTCAACTGGGCGTTCTGGCCGCTCGCGCTCGCGCTGCTTGCCGCCGAGGTCTTCTCGTTCGCCGACACGATGCTCTTCGGCGTGACCATGTGGAAGTGGCGCCGCCGAGGCGCGCCGCCGCCGGCCCGCGGCGACGAAACGGTGGACGTCTTCATCACCTGCTACAACGAGCCGGTCGAACTGGTGCGCCATACCGTGCGCGCCGCCGTGGCGATCCGCCACCCGCACCGCACCTTCGTGCTGGACGACGGGGAATCCGCGGCGATGCGGCGGATGGCCTGGGAGGAGGGCGCGGGCTACATCGTCCGCTCCCACGAGTGGCGCGGGCGCGAGCGCCACGCCAAGGCCGGCAACCTCAACAACGCCCTGTTCCGCACCGACGGCGAGTTCATCCTCATCCAGGACGCCGACCAGATTCCCCACCCGGACATCCTCGACGAGACGCTCGGGTACTTCCGCGACCCCACGGTCGCCTTCGTGCAGACCCCGCAGTGGTTCCGCAACGTGCCGCCCGGCGACCCCTTCGGCAGCCAGGCGCCGCTCTTCTACGGCCCCATCCAGGAAGGCAAGGACGGCTGGAACGCCGCCTTTTTCTGCGGCTCAAACGCCGTGCTGCGCCGCGAGGCTTTGTTCCAGGCCGGGATGGTCAACTACGCGCGCGACCGCGACCTGCACGTCCGGCGGCTGCTGCGCCGGGCCGACCAGCGGCTGCGCATCGCCGAGCGGGCGCTGCGGCGTCCGGCGCTGGAACCGGAGCGGCGGGCGGTGGCCGCCCTGCGCGCTGCCGTGCGC
>JAFAEX010000311.1 GCA_023423795.1 Chloroflexota bacterium
CCGGGCCTGACTGGAAACGAGCGGGCGGCGCCATCCGGCGCCGCCCGCTCGTTGCGATCGTTGATTTTTTTCCAAGTTTCGGCTAGTTCGGCGCCGCCGTGCCGAAGACGCGCTTCGCGGCTTCCGCGAGGAAGACCGGATCGATCCCGGGCGCGGTCAATTGCGGCTCCTCGTCGAGGGCGGGCGGCGTGAAGCCTTCGGGAATGCCGTCCACCACCTCGAGCGGCTGGCCGTCTTCCGGGTGCGGGCCGTTCCAGACCTCGCCGACGCGCTTGTAGTCGTCGATGCTCCAGCGGAACATCTTCAGGTGGAGGCCCTGGTCTTCCAGCTTCTTCGCCTCCGGGAACTTCTTGTTGCTGATGTCGGGGATCGGGAACAACTTGCTGAGGTCGGCCCCGGTCAGGTGCTCCAGCGCGCGGGCGTAGGCGACGATGTGGACGCCGCCGCGCACCAGCAGGTAGCCGACGGCGGTACGCGCCACCGGGTCGTCCACCATCTCGTAGACGCGGATCTTGTTGGCCCGCGCGCCGCACTCCAGGAAGAAGTTGTGCAGCAGGTCCATCTTGAGGTTCCCGCTGGAGAAGACGTTCATCCCCGTCCACGGGTTGCCCATCGAATCGACCGGCAGCGCGGCCTGCCCGGAGGCGATGAAGTGGTAGGTGTTGCGGGCATCGACGCCCGGCTCCAGCGGCGTCGTGGTCGGGTCCGTGCCGCGCTGGGTCGTGCCGGTGAGCAGCAGGTTGATCGCGTAGGAGACGGTTTCGATGTGGCTGTATTCCTCGGCGGCGATGTTGGCGATGAGGTCGTAGAACGGGCGGGCCGCTTCCCGCCCGCGGAAGTTGAACGACTGGAACGTGTAGTTCATCAGCGTGGACATCTCGCCGAACTTGCCGCCGAGCAGTTCCTGCACCGCGGCGGCGTCGTTCGGGGAGGGGTGCTTCGGCTCCGGGAAATCGACCGGGATCTTGTCTACCCGCAGGATCATGGGACGCCCTCTCTCCGGGATGGCGGCGGCGGCCCGGATACCCGGGAGCCCGCCGGCGGGGCGATTTCCCCGCGCGCGCCATAGAGCAAGGAGCGTTCCCGCGCCGCGCCGCGTCAGCGCCTGCGGGCGGTTTCTGGGGCGGCGAACGCCAGCCCCAGCATGACCAAGCCGACCAGGGGGATGACCAGCAGCGCCGAACGGAACCCGCCGGTGGCGTCGCGCACGGCGCCGGCCAGCACGGGACCCAGCACGGCAGCCGCGTAGCCGACCGCCATCACCATACCGGAGGCGGCGCCGGTGCGCCCGGCGGGAGGCGCTTCGGCGACCTGCACCAGCGTCAGCACGAACACCCCGGTGGTGCCGACCCCGGCCAGCAGCGGCCAGAGCCAACTCCACCCCGGCGCGGCTGGCGCGAGGGCGAACCCGATGCCGGCGGCGACGACGATCAGCGCGGAGGCGATCAGCGGCGCGCGGCGGCTGCCGATCCGGTCGGAGAACGCCGGCAGCAGCAGCCCGACCGGCAGGCACGACGCCGTCAGCACGGCCAGCCGCGCGCCCGCGCCGCCAGCGCCGATGCCCATTTCGCCGTAGACCGCCGGCAGCCACGTCGCCAGCAGCAGGTAACTCAGCCCCTGCCCGGCGAACAGGAACGCCAGCACCCAGATCCGGCGGTCGCGCCACGGCGACCAGCCTTCGCCCGCGTCGTCGCCCGGCCCGGCCATCGCCGCCGCCCGGGGTGAGCCGACGAGCAGCAGCCACGGGACGAGCGCCAGGACCGCCAGCAAGCCCCAGAAGCCGAGGGAGCCGCGCCAGCCGACGGTCGGCAGCAGGACGGGACCGGTCAACGAGGCCGCCGCGACCTGCCCCAGCACGATCCCGGTGGTGTAGAGCCCGGTGGCCAGCCCGAGCCGCGCCGGGAACGCCACCCGCACCAGCCGGGGCAAGGCAGGCTGCGCCGTTCCGATGCCCGCGCCGAAGAGCACCGTCGCCACCAGCAGCAGCGGCCACCCGGGCGCGGCCCCGCGCAGCCCGCCGGCGATGCCCAGCAGCGCCAGCCCGGCCGCGATCGTCCGTGACGCGCCCCAGCGGTCGGCCAGCCCGCCGCCAACCGCGGCCATCAGCCCCATCATCAGCATCGGGATCGCGGCGAGGATGCCGGCCGCCGTGTTCGACAACCGGAGGTCGGCCACCATCGCCGGCAGCACGGGGCCAATCGCGACCAGCCCGGCCTGCAGGTTGAAGGCGACCATCACGCACAGCGCGAGCAGGAGCGGACCGCCGGCGGCGGCGGCCCGGGCGGCGGCGAACCCGCGTGCGCGCGGCAGGTCGGGAGCGGCGGTGGCGCGCACGGTCATCACGTCTTTCGGGCGAGGCGCGCTCCGGCGCCGGGCGGATTTCGACGCCGTGGATGATCGCCGGGCGGGCCGTCCACGGTCAATCGGCCGGTCCAGCCGGTCCGCGGGCGGCGGATGGGCGGTACCATGTCCGGCATCCGGAGTCGCGCGTTACCGACCGAGCCGGGGCGTCGCCTGCCCCGTTCGCAGCGGAGGTGCACCATGGCGGACCGCCCAACGACCCCGTTTCCGAAGCCCGACCTCGCCACGATGATGGGCGCGATGGCGGCTCCGACGCCGCTCGAAGGCATCATGAAGGTGGCGCAATCGGTTGGCCCCGTCTTCGAGCAGCCGGGCGCGCCGACGCGAACGATCATCGTCTGGGGCTTTCCCTACGTCGATGAGGTCAGCGACGACCGCCGCTTCGACAAGGCGCTCGCGGCCGGACTCGTCCAGTTGCGGCAGTTCGCCGGCGACGGCCTCTTCACCGCCTACACCGACGAGCCGAACTGGGGCAAGGCCCACCGCATCCTGCTGCCCGCTTTCTCGCAGTCGGCGATGGTCCACTACCACGACGCGATGCTCGACCTCGCGTCGCAACTGGTGCTGAAGTGGTCCCGCCTCAACCCCGGCGAAACGGTGGACGTGGCCGAGGACATGACCCGCCTGACGCTCGACACCATCGGGCTGTGCGGCTTCGGGTACCGGTTCAACTCCTTCTACCGCTCCGACCTGCATCAGTACGTGCAGGGGATGGTCTATACGCTCGACAAGGCGACCGGGCTGCTGATGGGCGGCGGCGAGCTTTCCGACGACCCGAAGGTCGCCGAATACCGCGCCGAGATGAACACCTTCGTGGACGAGATCATCGCCCAGCGCAAGTCCCTGCCGGCCGATGTGGAGCGACCGCGCGACCTGCTCGGCTTCATGCTGGAGGGCGTGGACAAGACCACCGGCGAGGGGATGGACGACGTCCTCATCCGCTACGAGATCAACACCTTCCTCGTCGCCGGCCACGAGACGACCAGCGGACTGCTGTCGTTCGCGCTCTACTTCCTCGCCAAGCACCCCGAGGTCATGGCCCGGGCGCAGGAGGAAGTGGACCGCGTCTTCGGCCCGGACGCCTCGAAACTGCCGACCTACGAGCAGGTCCGCGCCCTCGTCTACGTTCCCCAGATCCTCAAGGAATCGCTCCGCCTGTGGCCGACGGCGCCCGGTTTCTCCCGCCGGCCGCTGGAGCCCGACACGCTCGCCGATACGTGGGCGATCGAGCCGACCGACGTCATCCGCATCCTCACGCCGCTGCTCCACCGCGATCCGTCGGTTTGGGGCCCGAACGCCGAGGTATTCGACCCGGACAACTTCGCGCCGGAGGTCGAGGCCGCCAGGCCGCCGAACGCCTACAAGCCGTTCGGCACCGGCCAACGCGCCTGCATCGGCCGCCAGTTCGCCTTGCAGGAAGCGACGCTCGTGCTGGCGATGCTGCTGCAACGGTTCGACATCGCCGACCCCGAGAACTACCAGTTGCGCATCCGGCAGACGCTGACGATCAAGCCGGACGGCCTGCGCCTCGCCCCGGTGCCGCGCCCGGGCCGCGTCACGTTCGCGCTCGGCGTCGCCGAACCGGCTGCGGCCGCCGTGTCCGCCAACGGGTCCGGGGCGGCCGCGCCCGCGCCCGCGACCGTTCCGGTGGGCGCCGCGCCGTCCCACGGCACGCCGCTGCTGGTGCTGTTCGGCTCCAACCTCGGGGCGTCGGAGGACCTCGCCCACCGCGTCGCCAACGAGGCGGCGGTGCGCGGCTTCGCGCCCACGGTGGAGCCGCTGGACGACCGCGCCGGTTCGCTGCCGACCGACGCCCCGCTCGTCGTCGTCACCGCGTCCTACAACGGCACCCCGCCCGACAACGCCGCCCGGTTTGTGGACTGGCTGGACGATCCGGCGCTCGCCGACGATGCGCTCGCCGGCGTCCGCTACGCGGTCTTCGGCTGCGGCAACCACGAGTGGGCCGCGACCTACCAGGCGATCCCGCGGCGGGTCGATGACGGCCTCGCCGCCCACGGCGCCACCAGATTCCTCGACCGCGCCGAAGGCGACCAGGGGGGAGACTACGACGGGCAGGTGACGGCGTGGCTGGCGACCCTGTGGCCGGCCCTCGGCGCGACGACCGGTCTCGACGAGACGGCGCTTGCCGCGGCGGATACGGCGCTCTACGAGGTCGAGCGGGTCAGCGCTCCGGCCAACCCGTTCCTCACCGAGGCCGTGCGCCCGTTGACCGTGCTCGTCAACCGCGAACTGCAAACGGGCAACGAACGCTCCACTCGGCATATCGAACTGGCGCTGCCGGAGGGGATGAACTACCGGGCCGGCGACCACCTCGGCGTCATCCCGCGCAACAACGTCGATACGATCACCCGCGCCCTGCGCCGCTTCGGGTTCGCCACCGACAGTTTCGTCCGCATCCGGCGGCACGGACCGGGCAGCCCCGTCCTGCCGCTGGACCAGCCGGTCGCCGTCGTCGATCTCCTCAGCCGCTACGTCGATTTGCAGGAGGTCGCCGCCCGGTCCCACATCGAGACGCTCGCCCGCTTCACCGGCGACGAGGCCGACCGCGACGCGCTGCTGGCCCTCACCGCCGACGGCGCGTATTCCGAACAGGTCCTCGCCGCCCGCGTTTCAGTGCTGGACCTGCTGGACCGGTTCCCGTCGGTCGAGCTGCCGTTCGAGCGCTACCTGGAGATGCTGCACCCGCTGCGGGTGCGCTACTACTCGATTTCCTCTTCGCCGGCCGCCGATCCCCGCGCCTGCTCGCTGACGGTGGCGGTCGTCGATGCTCCGGCGCGCTCCGGCATGGGTACCTACCGGGGCATCGCCTCCGGCTACCTTTCGCGCCACCCGGCCGGCAGCGTGGTGGATGGTTACGTGCGCTCGCCGAGCATCCCGTTCCGGCCGCCCGCGGACCCGGCCACGCCGATCGTCATGGTCGGTCCGGGAACCGGGTTCGCCCCGTTCCGCGGGTTCCTCCAGGAGCGCGCCGCGACACTGCTGCGCGGCGGCAAACTCGGCCCGGCGCTGCTCTACTTCGGCTGCCGCCACCCGGAGCAGGATTTCATCTACAAGGACGAACTCGAAACCTGGGCCGCCCACGGCATCGTCGATCTGCGCTGCGCGTTCTCCCGCCCGAGCGGCGGCGAGAAGTGCTACGTGCAGGACCTGATCCGGGCCGACTCGGGCAGGGTATGGGACATGCTTGAGACGAACCGCGGCGCCTGCTTCGTCTGCGGCGACGGCAGCCGCATGGAGCCGGCGGTGCGGCAGGCGCTGGCCGACGTGGCGATTTCCGCCGGCGGCTTCGCACCGGCCGCCGCCGAGGAATGGGTACGCTCGCTGGCGGCCGAGGGCCGGTACCTCGCGGACGTCTGGGCCAGCGGCTGACGGCGGGCGCGAACGGAGGAAGCGCGGTGGAGTGGACGGAGCGCAACCTCGATGGCATCCGGATCGTCGAGTTGTCCGGCCGGCTCGACGCCGCCGAAGCGCCCGCCATCGGCGAGGCGCTGGCGGGCGGCGGCGTCGATCGGCGGGTCGTGGTCAGCATGGCCGGCGTGTCGTTCATCGACTCCACCGCGCTCGCGGTACTGGTGCGGGAGATGAAACGCGCCCGCGAATTGCAGGGCGACCTCGTGCTCGCCGAGTTGCCGCCGAGGGTGCGGATCGTCTTCGAGTTGACCGGCCTCGACCACGCCTTCGACATCCACCCGACGTCCGAGGCCGCGACCGCCGCGCTCCTGGCATGCTCGTGATCGCACCAGCGTGCCGTCACGCCCTCCCGCATCCGGCCGCCCGCGCCTTCGTCCGGGCCAGTCGGTGAGCGATCTCCCCGCCCGGCCGGACCTCCCGGCGGTCGTCTCGCTGGAAGTGCCGGCGACGCTGGGATATCTGCGGGTGGTTTGCGCCTGCGTCGTCGCTGCGTGCGATCTTCATTCCGACGCCGCCCACGGCGTCGCGCGCGACCTTGAACTCGCGGTGCAGGAAATAGGATCGAACGCCGTCCTCCACGCCTACCGCGGTCGTAGCGACGGCTGGTTGCGCGTGGAGGTCGCCTTCGACGCTTCGGGCGTCACCGTCGTGCTCATCGACGCCGGCCGCGAGTTCGTGCCCTCCGACGCCCGCGATCTCGAACCGGGCGAAGTCCGGGTGCGCGGTTACGGGCTGCACCTGCTCCGCCGCCTGATGGACGAGATCGACTACCGGCGCGAGGGCGATCTGAACCGCTGGCGGCTGCGCCGCGAGTACCCGGGCGGTACGTAGGCGCGTGCGACGCGCTGGGTGCTGGGTGCTGGGTGCTGGGTGCGAGGTACGACGACGAGATCCCTCGACAGGCTCGGGATGACGATGGGCCAGGCCAGGATGACGGCAAGGGCGGCGACCGGAGCCGGACCCGAATGGACCCGTGGCGACCGTTGCCGCGCCCGGTTCCCGCATGGGATCGTCATCATTTGCACGCCGGAAGGGGTTCCAGCATGGGCCGGGTGGTGTATACAATGGCCCGGCCAACGGTCATCGATGCCTGACGAACCTGCCAATGCCTGGCCGCCCAACGCGGTGCGGCCGACGAGACCAGCCACAACCCGGGAGGTGACGAACCGGTGCACGGCGAGTTCGTGGTGCGGCGCCTGCTGCAAATAGTGCCGCTGCTGCTGGGCATCTCGGTGCTCGGGTTCTCGCTGATGCACCTCGCGCCGGGCGGCCCCACCGCCGTCTACGCCACGAATCCCAACGTCACCGCCGAGGACATCGCGCGCATCCGCGCCGCCTGGGGCCTCGACGACCCGCTGCCGCAGCAATACCTGCGCTGGGCGGGCAACCTCGTCACCGGCGATTTCGGCAACTCGTACCGGGGCGGGGCGGAGGTCCGCTCGCTCATCTGGGAGCGCGTGCCCGCCACGATCGAACTGATGGGCACGTCCTACGCGATCGCCATCGTGCTCGGGTTCGTCATCGGCGCGCTCGGCGCGTTCCGCCAGTATTCCGTCTTCGATTACCTCGCCACCACCGGCGCGCTGGTCATGCTCTCCATCCCCACCTTCTGGTTCGGGTTGATGGTCATCTTCGTGTTCTCTGAACGGCTTCGCTGGCTTCCGTCTGGCGGCACCCGGTCGCTCACCAGCGACGGCGGCGGGGCGCTCGACATCCTCCACCACCTCGTCGGGCCGGCCCTCGTGCTCGGGCTGGTGCTGACCGCGCAGTGGAGCCGCTACTTCCGGACGGCGCTGCTCGAAACCAAGGACCAGGATTACGTGCGGACCGCGTACGCCAAAGGCCTCGCGCCCACGCCGGTCCTGAAGACCCACATCCTGCGCAACGCCATCCTCCCGGTCATCGCGCTCGCGGGCGTCCAGTTGCCGGCGGTCTTTTCCGGCGCGCTGGTGACGGAGAGCATCTTCGGCTGGGCCGGCATGGGCCGCCTCTTCCTCGACGCCCTGACCTACCGCGATTACCCGGTGTTGATGGCGATGCTGATGATCACCGCCTTCCTGGTGGTGATGGGCAACCTCGTGGCCGACGTCGCGTTGGGGATCGCCGATCCCCGGATCGGGGCGCGGCGCTGATGGCAGGGGAGACCGCACCGGGCACGCTGGCGTCGCTGCCCGCCGACGGCGCGCGGCGCACCGAAACCGAGGGCGTGGCGGCGGGCATCTGGCGCCGCTTCCGCCGCCACAAGTTGGCGATGATCGGCCTCGCCTCCGTGCTCGTGCTGTTCGTGATCTCCGCGCTCGCGCCGTGGATCGCGCCGTACGACCCGGACGCGGTCAACCCGTTGCAGCGCCACCTGCCGCCGCTGTCCGAAGGGCACATCCTCGGCACCGACGAGATCGGGCGCGACGTGCTCAGCCGGCTCCTTTTCGCCGGCCGGGTGTCGCTGACCGTCGGGTTCGCGGCGATGGTCGTCACCATCATCGTCGGCTCGCTGGTCGGCGTGGTGTCCGCCTACTACGGCGGCATCGTCGATACGCTCCTGATGCGGTTGACCGACGTTTTTCTGTCGTTTCCAACGATTTACCTGCTGCTGGTGCTGGCGGCGTTCATCCAGCCGTCCGCGCTGACCATTACGCTGATCGTCGCCGCCACCTCCTGGATGGAGGTGGCCCGCATCGTCCGTGCCCAATTTATGGCGCTCAAGGAGCAGGAGTTCGTCACCGCCGCCCGCGCGATCGGTTCGCCGGCGTCGCGCATCATGGGCCGCGAATTGCTGCCGAACGGCATCGGCCCGATCGTCGTCGCCGCCACGCTGCAGGTCGCCAACGCGATCCTCGCCGAAAGCTACATCTCGTTCCTCGGTTACGGCATCCAGCCGCCGCAGGCGAGCTGGGGCATCATGCTCAACAACGCCCAGGACTTCTTCACGCGCGCGCCGTGGCTGGCCATCTTTCCGGGGGTGGCCATCACGCTGGCGGTGCTCGCGTTCAACTTCGTCGGCGACGGCCTGCGCGATGCGTTCGACCCTCGCCAGCGGCTCCGCTGAGGCCGATTCGGAAATCGTTTCCGGAACGCGGCCAAACCCCCTACAATGCCGTTCCCACGCAGGAGGACGGGCGATGCGCCGGGGCGGCGTATCGGGTACCCACGTTCGGAGGACGACGATGGCGTTCGATCCACGGTACGCGAGGCTGCTCGAAACCATCCTGGATGGCAGCATTTCCCGCCGCTCGGCGCTGCGCGGGGCGGTTGCCCTCGGCGCGGGCGCGATGGCGCTCGGCGCGGTTCCGGCCGCACACCGCTTCGGTCTCGCCGGCACGGCCGCCGCGCAGGGCGGCGAGTTGATCGTCGGCATGTCGCAGGAACCGGTCAACTACAACCCGATCCTCTACGCCAACACCGGACCCGAGACCCTGCCCGACCTGCTCATGTTCGACTCCCTGCTGAACATGACCCCGGAGGGCGAACTGGTCGGCAACCTTGCGCTGGACGTCCCGACCCGCGAGAACGGGGGCGTCTCCGAGGACGGGCTGACCTGGACGTTCAAGCTGCGCGACGACGCGAAGTGGCACGACGGCGAGCCGTTCACCTCCGCCGACGTCAAGTTCACCTGGGACACCATCATGAACCCGGACGTGGCGGTGCGCTCCCGCACCGGCCACGACAAGATCGAGTCCATCGAGACGCCGGACGACTACACCGTGGTGATGACGCTGAAGGAGCCCTTCGCGCCCTTCCAGATCCTCTGGACCACAGGCGTCACCAGCCTGATCCCGGAGCACATCCTCGGCGGCGACGTGGACATCAACACCGCCGCGTTCAACACCACCGCGCCGATCGGCACGGGGCCGTACAAGTTCGTCGAGCGCGTCGGTGGCGACCACTTCACCGTCGAGGCCAACCCGGACTACCACCGCGGGGCGCCGGCCATCCAGCGCATCATCGTCAAGCTGATCCCCGAGATCCCGGTCATGTACACCCAGTTCAAGACCGGCGAGATCGACCTCGTCGATTACCAGGGCATCCAGCCCGACCGCTTCGAGGAAGCCGAGACGCTGGAAGGCCGCGAGGTCGTCGTCACCCCCTCGACCTTCACCGAGTTCATCTACTTCAACAACTCGAAGCCGTGGTTCCAGGACAAGCGCGTCAAGCAGGCGCTCTACCACGGCATCGACGTCCAGACCATCAACGACGCCATCTACTACGGGCTGGAACTGCCGACGCTGACCTACCTGCCGCCGGCCCACTGGGCCTACAACCCCAACGTCAAGCAGTACCCCTACGACCTCGAAGCGGGCAAGGCGCTGCTGGACGAGGCCGGCTGGGTTCCGGCCGGCGACGGCATCCGCGAGAAGGACGGCGAGCGCCTCGCGTTCACGATGTCCACCTCGGCAGGAAACCAGGCCCGCGAGAGCGCCCAGTTGGTCATCCAGCAGGCGTGGAAGGAACTCGGCGTCGAGCTGAGCATCGACAACCGCCCGGCTTCCACCCTCTGGACGGAGGACGTGCCGGCCGGCAACTTCGACACCCTGATGGTCGCGTGGGACAACGCCATCCCCAGCGACCCGGACCCGACCTCGCGCCTGCACTCGACCATGATCCCGTCCGAAACCGGCTCCGGCGCGAACTACGTGATGTTCAAGAACGCCGAGGCCGACGCGTTGCTGGAGCAGGGCGTCCGCGAAACCGACCAGGCCAAGCGCGCCGAGATTTACCACCAGTTGCAGGACATCCTCGCCGAGGAACTGCCCTGGGCCCCGATGCTCAACTTCGTCAACAAGTTCGGCCACAAGTCCGAACTGGAGGGTTACCGCGGCAACCCGTACATCTCCAACAACTTCGACAACGCCTACGAGTGGACGCTCTCTGCCGAATAACGGCTGAGACCGTTCGGCCCGCCGTCATCCCGAGGCTGTCGAGCGACGACGAGATCCCTCGACAGGCTCGGGATGACGGCAGCGGGCCCGGGATGCGGGCAGCGGGCTCGGGATGACGACGGACGCCGGAGCGACGGCGGGCGGGCGGGCCGCCGATGCACCCGCGCGCCAGGGGAGGAACGACGTGAAATGGGCTTACGAGTACGTCGTCGTCGGGGTGGGCGGCATCGGCAGCGCCGCCGCCTACCGGTTGGCGAAGATCGCCGGTCCCGAGGTGCTGGCGCTCGAGCAGTTCGCGATCGGCCACCCCCACGGCGCGTCGCAGGACCACTCCCGCATCATCCGCCTTTCCTACCACGATCCGGCCTACACCGCGCTGACCCCGCATACCTTCACCGCCTGGTCGGAGGTCGAGGAGGAGTCCGGCGTTCAGCTCGTCGTCAAGACCGGCGGCCTCGACCTCGCCGAAACCGACGGCCCGGTGATCGACAACTACGCCAGCGCGATGACCGCCGCCGGCATTCCCTTCGACGACATGGACGCCGACGAGGCGATGCGGCGCTACCCGCAGTGGCGGTTGAAGGGTTCCGAGCGCGTGCTCTACCAGACCACGGCCGGGCTGGTCGATTCCGGCAAGGCGATCGCCGTCCACGTCGCGCTCGCCCGTCTCCACGGCGCGACCGTGCTCGACAACACGCCGGTCCGCTCCATCCGCCCGGTGGGAGACGGCGTCGAGGTCCACACCGACGAGGGCGTGTTCCACGCCGGCAAACTGGTGGTCGCCGCCGATGCGTGGACCAACCAGGTACTGGAAGGCGTGGGCGTTTCGCTGCCGCTGACGATTACCCAGGAGCAGGTGACGTTCTGGGCGACGCCCAACCTGCGCCAGTTCGCGCCGGACCGCTTCCCGATCTGGATCTGGCACGGCGAGGATTTCTACGGGTTCCCGGTGTACGGCGAGGTGGCGACCAAGGCCGGCGTCGATGTCGGCGGCGACGTCGTAACCACCGAAACCCGGACCTACGAAAAGAACCCGCGCGCCGACCAGCGGCTGCGCGCGTTCCTCGACGACCGGCTGCCAGGCTACACGGGGCCGGAACTCTACACCCGCACCTGCCTGTACACGATGCCGCCGGACCGCAACTTCACGATCGATGCCGTCCCCGGTTATCCGCAGGTGGTCGTCGCGCAGGGAGCCGCGCACGCCTTCAAATTCGCCGCCCTGATCGGGCAGATCCTCGCCGACCTGGCGACGAACGGCGAAACGCCGTACCCGATCGACACGTTCTCGCTGGAGCGCCCGGCGCTCACCGATCCCGCGTTCGCCCTCGCGCTGCACATGTAGCGGCACGCCGGGGACGTTCCGATGCCCCGAGCCAGGATGGTATGACCGTATGACCGACGTTCTTCGCGATCTGCTCGGGGACATCGACCAGGAAGAAGCGGCCGACCTCACATCGCGCCTCGTCGCCTACCGCTCCTACCCGGGGGAGGAGGGGCCGGTCCAGCGCGCCGTCTTCGAGTGGCTGGCCGCGCAGGGACTCGATCCCGCGTACCAGCCGACCGGCGACGAGAACCGCCCCAACGTCGTTTGCCGGATCGAGAACGGCGACGGCCCGACGTTCCTCCTCAACGGGCACGTCGATACCGTGCTCGCCGTCGATGGCTGGTCCACCGACCCGTGGACGACGCACCGCGACGGCGACCGCCTGTACGGGCTCGGCGCGTGCGACATGAAGTCGGGCGTGGCCGCGACGATGCTGGCGGCCCGTGCACTCCACCGCCACCGCGACGCGTGGAGCGGCACGGTGCTGTTTTCCTCGGTCGTGGACGAGGAGGCGTACTCCTCCGGCGCGCGTGCCCTGATCGCGGCCGACCTCCGGTCCGACTACTGCCTGGTGGCCGAATCGTCGTGGGGCGCGCCGTGCCTCGGCTCGGTCGGCAAGGCGCTGATCCGGGTGGACGTGACGGGCAAGGCCGCCCACGCCTCGTGGCCGTGGGAGGGGATCAACGCCGCCACCGAAGGGGCCCGGCTGGTGGCGAGGCTCGACGAGATCCCGATCCAGTCGCACCCGCGGATGCGCGGCAGCCGCTGCGTCCTCGGCATCCATGCTGGCAACGAGCAGTACGTCATCACCGTTCCGGAGCGCGCGCGGATCGTCGTGAACCGGATGCTGACGCCCGGCGAAACGGGATCGCAGGAACTGCTGGCCGTCGTCCGGCTCGCCGAATCGCTCGGTTCGCCGGCGCGCTTCGCCGTCACCGTCGATCCGCCGTTCTACCCGCCCTGGGACACGCCGAAGAACCACCCGGTCGCGCAGTCGCTGGCGCGGGCCTACGAGATCGAGGCCGGGCGGCAACCGGAGTGGGGGTACTGGGGGTTCGGCGACACCAACCTCTTCTCCGGCGAAGCGGGCATCCCGACGGTGATGTGCGGTCCGCTGGGCGGCAATTTCCACCAGGCCGACGAATGGGTGGACGTGCCGAGCATCGCCGCCTCGGCCCGCCTGATGGCCCGCATGGTGGCGGACCTGCTTGCGCCCGGCGCGGCGGGAGGGCAGTGATGGAGCAGGGGATGGAACCGATCGGGCGGATCGTGCGCCTGCAGGTGCAGATCCGCTCGCTGAAGCAGCCCGGCCCGCGCTTCCGCTGCTACGACCCTTCCGGCATCCGCGAGGTGCGGTCGCTCGAACTCGACGGGGGCGGCGTCGCCGGCATCGGCGCGGACGGGGAGCGCGTGCCCGACGTCCACCACCGCGACCACCCCGAGAGCAAGTTCCGCGGCAACAACGGTGTCTCGGTCGGGTTCACCAGCCACTACGACCTGATGCGCGGGCGCTTCCCGAAGGGCATCGACGACGGCATCGCCGGCGAGAACATCCTCGTCGCCACCGACCGCACCTGGTCGGGCGCCGACCTCGCCGGCGGCTTGGCCATCGCCACCGGCGATGGCCGCCTCCTCACGCTCTCGCCGGTGGTGGTGGCCGATCCCTGCGTCGAGTTCTCGCGCTGGGTGCTCGACTGGCCGGAGGACGAGCGCCCCGGCAAGGAAGTTTCCGAGGCGCTGGTCTTCCTCGGCGCGGGTGTGCGCGGCTTCTACGCCGCCTACGAAGGGCCGCCAGCGCGCATCGCGGCTGGAGATCTGGTGTACGCGTCGCCAGCCGGAGCGTTGGACGGGGCGTAGCCCTGGTCGTGAAGGCTGACCGGGGATGATGGCGGTTGCGTTCTTGGCACGGTTACCGCCCATGTCCGCACGGGGTTGATGGCGTTTGTCAGCATAGTTCGGGCATCGGCGTGGCGGTCGCGATGAATCGCGCCCCTCCAGCCGGGCAGGATCGTCGCGGGTTGTAGGGGCACGATTCATCGCGCCAGCCCGGAGCCGGTATCCGCATCACATTGGCAACCGCCAAAAACTCCGGGCTACGGGAACGAAACCCTTCCGGGGTCGAGCACGGCCGGTATCCGCAACAGTCAAGCAAACGCCATCAACTCCGGCCTACGAGAACGGGGCCCCTTCGGGGCCGAGCGTGGGTTGAGCGCACGGGTAGTACGGAATTCGGGTGGGTGTCCCCGCCGACTGCGGGCATTCACCCGGCGCCCATCCCCGCCGCGAACGGCAGCGCCCGGCGGGGCTCCGCGAGGGCCATTTTTTCGGTATTTATTCGGCGTTTATTCGGCATTTATTCGGTCGTGGTGCGTTGCGTACGTACGCACCATTGCGACCGGATTGGAGTTTAGTCGCGCCCACTCCCACCCGCACCGCCCGGAACCCCGCGCCGGACGCGCCCGCCCCGCTTGCGCCCCAGAGGCTGGCGGGGGGTGCCGAAGAAACCCGGTTTCCGCATGGGCATGGGAAAACCGCCGCCGAATAAACGCCGAATCAATACCGAATAAGTGCCGAACGAACCGGGCTGGCCGCGCCGCCGGCCCGACCACCGGCGACGGCGGTTCCCCTCCGATTGGCCGGATTTCGCGTGATTGCGGTTCTCGCGCGGGCCGATCCTTACTTCGCCACGACGCACGCCAACCGGGCATCCAGCCAGAACGGCGGCAGCCACGCGTTCGCGAACGAGAGCGGCAGAACCTCGGGCGCGAGGGTCAGCCCCAGCGTCTCGGTCATGAATGCCCGCCGGGCGGTCACGCGGGCCATCAGGTCGGGATAGTCACGCGCCAGTTCGGCGCGCAGCGCCTCGTCGGCCAGCGCCACCGTGTCCTCGCAGTTGAGCGTCGTTCCCGCCGGCAGCGGCGTCGGGATGATGTCGCACTGCAGCACCATGCCCGAACCGAGTTCGTCCGTGCTTCCCGGGCGGATCGGGGAGTGCACCCACTCGTCGAACCCGACGAGGTGCCCGGGGTTCAGCATCGGCCGGAATGCAGCGCCCCGCTCCGCGAGCGTGCCGTACACCGCGTCGTGAACCTCGCCGCCCGCCACGCCAAGCCCGATCGTCGCGTACCACGCCGCCTGCGCGGCGAAGTAGGGGAGCACCGCCTCGCGCAGGAAGGTCTCGTCCGGTCCGGCGGTCAGCAGGCCGGCGCGGCAGCAGAGCGAGCCCCAGTACGCGATGCCGCAACTGATGCCGTCGCCCTCGCGCAGCACGCGCGCGGAGGCGGAGCGCAACCCGTTGATCGGCTCGCCGCGCGATCCCGACGGCAGGATCGGGTGCACCGACAGCGGTTCGCCCTGCCAGCCGGCCAGCGCGATCGCCTCACGCTCCGTCATGCCCGGACGGGCTCCGCGAACGACCCGCGCCACGGCGGCTCCGACCCGCGCCGCCGACCACTCGAACGCCGCGATCTGCGCCGCGGATGCCCGCGCCCGTTGTCCTTCGCTCGGGTGCATCAGCAGCCGCGTCGCGTCGATCGGCTCGGCGCCGGTCAGCGATCGCACCATGGAAACGACGACGGCCGGCACGAACGCCACCCGCATCGGGTCGTCGGTCTCCTCGGCTTCGAGGTACTTCCAGCCGACCATCGCCACGGATTGCCCCGCGGTGATGCCGGATTCGGACAGCACGTCGCGGAGCCGGGGCGTTTCCGTCCGCGGTTGCCCCATCAGCGACAGCGATTGGGCGATGGTCACCGTCAGCGGCAACCCGGCGACGGGCGCGTAGATGGCGCCCTCGTTTCCGACCACCAGCACCCGCGAGGAATCCGGCCCGAGCAGCAGGAGCGCTTCTTCGAACCGGGGATCGAACCCGGTCAGGTGCAGCAGGTTGGCGCTGTGCTCGCGGTCGCCGTAGACGACCATCCAATCCGTGCCTGCCGCGGCCAGCAGCGCGTCGCAGCGCTCGGCGTACTGCCCGGCCGGAATCGCGGGAGGATCGCCGCCGGGAACGTCGAAATCGGGCAGGTCGATGCGGCTCAGTTCGATGTTCACGCGGGCTCCTCATGGCGTCGTCGTCCACGTCGGGTCGGCGGCGGATTGTCGCACGCGGCGGCCGGTCCACACCGGGACGAACGGCCGGAACGTGGAATGTTGACCTTGGGAATCGGCCAGAACGCCGCCCACTGGCCGTGGCATCCCCATTGCATCCAGCGCCGCAGCCACCGGCGCCGGCCGGGGTCACGATGGAGCGCCCGGGCGACACCGCATGATCCCGACCGATTCGCCGGATTCGCCTCCTGCCGGTCTCCGGGTCGGACGCTTCGCCGTTCCCGTCGGCGCTGCCGTCTTTGACGTGGACGGTCTTCGCCTGGGCTGCGCCGTCGGCGCCATCGACGATTGCCTGGTCGTGCGCCACGACGAGGTCTACGTCGATCACGTTCCGTTCGCCGTCGTCTCCGGGTTCGACGGCGCGGTGGTCCGGCTCGCCGTGACGGCCGACGAGATCCACCGGGGCGATGCCCAGCGCAACCACGACCGAGCCCGGTGACCTCCCACGCCGCTGGCCTGCGGCGTATCCTGCGCCGACCGGCGGGCGGTCCCGTTCGCGCCCGCGTTCGACGAGGAGCCCCGATGCGCCGGATGAGCGATCCCGAAGCCCGCGCGTTCCTCGAAGCGGGCACGCGCACCGCCAAACTCGCGACCGTGCGCGCCGACGGCCGCCCGCACGTCGTACCAGTCTGGTTCCTGCTCGACGGCGACGATCTCCTCTTCAACACTGGCGCGGACACCGCCAAGGCGTCCGCCATTCGGCGCGATGGCCGCGTCGCGCTCTGCGTGGACGACGAGCGGTTCCCGTATGCCTACGTCCTCGTCGAGGGCGACGCGACGCTTTCCGACGACCTCGCCGCCGTCCGCGAGTGGGCGGAGCGCATCGCGGCCCGCTACGTGGGCGACGACCGCGCAGCCGAGTACGGCGAACGTAACGGCGTGCCGGGCGAACTGTTGGTGCGGGTGGCGATCGCGCGTATCGTCGGCGAAGCGGGCGTCGCGGAATGACCGCGCCTGACCGCGGCTCGTCGCGATGACGGAACGGGCAGCCGCCGAACCGGACGCGGCGGCCGGATCGCGGTGGTCGGAGTGGCGACCTGGCGGGCCCACGGGCACGGACCGTTTGCTGGCGCTGCTGGTGGCGCTCGGGTTGCCGGTCGCCGCCGCCTGGTTGCTGGCGCAGACCGGCGGCGCGCTCGCGCCGCTGGTCCTCTACTTCGGCGTCGTATCCGTCGCGTTGCCGCTGTGGCGGCGGGGGTCGCTCGGGTACCACCGCCCCGTGCGTTGGCCGTGGCCGGTGTTCCTGCCGGCCCTGGCGATTCCGTTCGTGCAAGCGGCGCTCGGGCTCGAAGGCGGCTGGCCGGGGTGGCCGAACGGTCTCGGGCCGTGGTTGACCGTGCTTCTTTGGGCGCCGCTCAACGGCGCGCTGGAGCACCTCGGGTGGTTCTTCGTGCTCGATGCCTGGCGCGCGGGCTGGCCGGACCGGCGTGGGCGCGTGGGTGGCCTGCTCGTCGGCGCGGTGCTCACGCTGGTGCTGGTCGGCGGCATCCACGCGCTGTTCTGGGCACGGGTGCTGCCGGTTGGCGACGGCATCGCCGCCGTCGGCATCGGGCTCAACACGCTCGCGCTGCTCGCCTACGTCGTGCTTCGGGACCGCTCGCGTTCGCAGTGGCCGGTTTTCGTGGTGCACACGGCGATCGACGTCCAGTTGGTGCTCGTCGCCGGCTACTCGATCCTCCCGGACCTATAGTGCGGAGAGCCACCATACCGCCGGTTGGCCGCTTGGCTTTACGCCGCCGAACCGTTCGACAAGCGGCGCACCGGCGCGCTGTACGTTCAGTTCGCGGGATTCTGGACGCCGAAAAGCGAAGGTCGGGAACCGGAACTGCACACGAACCGGCGTTTTGATGCTATATCTATAGCGGGCGTCGCAAACGGCGCCGGGAACGACGGGGAGGAGTAGGGACCATGAACCTCTTGTTCGCGCAGGATGTCGAGACTGCCGTCGCCGGCAACGGTGGCGGCGCGACCGCGTCCGCGAACGGCGGCGCGGCCGCCCTCGGCGACATCAACTCCGGCGCCAACGCCGGCAACGCGATCGCCGTTGGCGACACCATGGGCAGCACCATCTGCGACAAGTGGGGCAAGTGCTACCCGGCCGGCGACGGCGGCGTGTCGGTGTACGGCGGCGACATCGCCAACGGCACCAACGTCGGCGTGGCCACCAACGGCGGCGCGGCGATCGCCGATGCCTCCGGCGGCAACTACAACGTCGCCTTCGTCAGCTAGGCCGGATGCCGGCAGTCCTGTCGGCGCCGTCTCGACGCCACCCCCGGTTCCGGTTCGCCGGAACCGGGGGTGGTTGCTATTGTTGACGCAGGGCTCGGCCATCCCGACCTGTCCGCGTTCCCTTCGACGTTCCCCAAGGTTCCTGCGCCCGTGATCGACCAGCTTCGCCAGAACCAACCGCCGTTGCTCTTCGGGCCGCCCGGCGGTCCCGCCGTCACCACCTCCGAAACCGACCCGTTCCTCGCCGCCAGCGGGAACCATGCTCGCCCGGTCCGGCTGCCGATCCTCTACCGGGTGCTGATCGCCAACTCGGCAATCGTCGTGCTCGGCGCGGTCGTCGGCACCTGGGCGACGACGCTCGCGGTGCGGCGGCAGTTCGAATTCGGCGGGTTGCCGCCGGTGCTGGTGTTCGTCCTGCTCGGGTTGGTCCTCTCGGTCGCGGTCAACTACGTCGTGCTGCGCGCCGCGTTCCGCCCGCTGGAGATGCTGACCCGCGTCTCCGAAGCGGTTCGCCAGGGCGACCTTTCCGCCCGCGCCGTGCCGCTGCCTGCCGGTGATCCCCAAATGGCCCACCTCGCGCAGACGTTCAACCGGACGCTCGACCAGCTCGAACGCGACCGCGCCGCCCTGCGCCACGTCACCTCGCAGGTCATTTCCGCGCAAGAAGAAGAGCGCAAGCGGGTTTCCCGCGAGCTGCACGACGACACGGCGCAGGTGCTGTTCGCTCAACTCCTGCGCGTGGCGGCGCTGAAGGGCTCGCCCAACAACGAAGTCCGGGACGCCGCCGCCGCGCTCGAAGAGATGACCGTCGAAGCGCTCGAAGGCGTCCGGCGGCTCGCGCTGGAACTGCGCCCGCCCGCCCTCGACGACCTCGGCCTCGCCGCCGCGCTCGACGACATCGCGCAGCGCTACGGCGAGCAACTCGGCATCGCCGTCGAGTTCCAGGCGCGCGGCACGCGCGGCCGGCTCCCAGCGGAGGTCGAACTCGTGCTTTACCGCGTCGCCCAGGAAGCGCTCACAAACGTCGCCAAGCACGCCGCCGCGACGGCGGTTGCCGTCGATCTCGACCGCGGGCCGTTCGACGTGACCCTTTCCGTCCGCGACAACGGCGTCGGCTTCGATCCGCGGCATGCCGCCACCGATGCGCCGGCTGGCTCCGGGCTCGGACTGTTCGGGATGGCCGAACGCCTTGCCCTGGTCGGCGGCGGCGTTAGCATCTGGTCCCATCCTGGCGGCGGCACCGAAGTCTTCGCCTTCGTGCCCGCGCCGGAGTCCGGGCGGTCGCCGGCCGCGACCGCGCCGAGGGCGGCCTGATGTCCGACGGCGCATCGCGGTCCGGCCGCATCGACATATTGCTCGCCGACGACCACGGCATCGTGCGGGCCGGTCTTCGCGCGCTGCTCGAAGCCGAACCGGATATGCGTGTGGTCGCCGAAGCCTCCGACGGCCCGACCGCGGTAGCCCTGACGGCCCAGCACCGGCCCGCCATCGTCGTCACCGACCTCTCGATGCCCAATGGTGGGCTCGAAACGATCCGCCAGATCACGGCGCTCGGCCTGCCGACGCGCGTCCTCGTCCTCACCGTCCACGCCGAGGAGCGCTACCTGCTTCCGGTGCTGGAGGCCGGCGGCAGCGGCTACGTCCGCAAGGCGTCCGCCCACACCGACCTCCTGCAAGCCATCCGCACGGTGGCCCGCGGCGAAGTGTTCCTCGACCCGGCGGCGACCAAGACCCTGCTGCGCGGCTACCTCGGCCGCGTCCGCACGGGCGACGAAATGGACCTCGGCGAAGTGCTCTCCGACCGCGAGCGCGACGTGGTGCGCCTGACGGCCGAGGGTCATACCGCCCAGCAGGCGGCCGACATCCTCAGTCTCTCGCCCAAGACCGTCGAGACCTACCGCCACCGCGCGATGCAGAAACTCGGCCTCACCAACCGCGCCGAACTGGTGCGCTACGCCCTCCGCGCCGGCCTCCTCGGGGCCGACGAGGCGTAGCCCGCGCCGTTGCTCGCCGGAAGTTCGTCCGTCAACTGGAAAAGTCCGGCGGATTGTTGTTTCCGCCGCGCTCGTTGGTGATGTCCCGGCTGTCGTGGTGTGACCGTCCCTCGTCGAGGTCGAACGACACGTCCGCGAAATCGCCGCCGCTTGCGTCGATGGTCGCCGGGCCGCCGCTGTTGCCGATCGCAAACGACGAATTCACGTCCACGTTTCCGCCGTCGAGACTCGCCCCGGGGCCGGTCACATCACCCGCGATGACCGTATTGCCGACCACCCCGCCGCCGCCGAGATCGCCGGTGGAGATCGCCCCGCTGGTCTCGACGGAGCCAGAGCCGCCGTTGCCAGCTCCCGCCGCGTTCACCTCGTCCCCGGTGTCTGCTCCCTGCGCCGCCGCGGTCCCCGCGTACCCGCCAGCGAGCACAAGCGCCACTCCCCGGCCGAGTGCACCCAATCCGCGTCCGAACAGTCCTTTCACCGCGATCCCCCATCACGTATCGGCGGATAGCGCTCCCCCGCGCCGCTGGCCCGCCGAAGATCAATTTCCAGTATTGTTGTGCATTGTACGTCCACATCTCGGACGCCGGACAGGGGGGGAGAGCCTTGGAACCGAGGCGATTCGACGGGTTGGCGCGCTCGGTCGGGCGCCACGGAACGAGGCGTTGGGCATTCGCAGTGCTTGGCGGGCTGGCGACCGGCCTGATGAGGCATGATTCGGCGTCCGTAGATGCCCAATCGCCGGGTGCGCGGTGTGCCCGGGCAGGTTCGGCCTGTAGCGCTGCCAGTCCTTGTTGCCCGGGCGCTCGCTGCGCCGGTGGTCGCTGCCGCTGCATCAAGGGGCGGACCAAACAGTGCGGCGGCGTCTGCGCAAACCTGAAGAACGACGCCAGCCACTGCGGGAAGTGCCGTAAGAAGTGCCCGGAAGGGTCGCGCTGCAAGGGCGGCAAGTGCGTGTGTGCCGCTGGCAACCTGTGCCGCAAGCGGTGCGTCGATACGAAAACCGATCCCCGGAACTGCGGCGATTGCGGAACCAAGTGCCGGCGCGACCTTCGCTGCATCGAAGGCAAGTGCCGATGCGACTATGGCCTGGAGGCATGCAACGGCTACTGTTACGACACGATGCACGATCGGGCCAACTGCGGATGGTGCTTCAACCAGTGTGATTGGAACCAGTTCTGCAACTGGGGAACGTGTCAGACCTACCAGTAGCACGGATCCTATTGATCGTTGCCGTACATTCCGGCAGTGCGCGGCCCGCCGGCTGCAACTGAGGGCCCTTCGCACTCCGGCTTGGTGATCGGCGGCGAACGGGAAGCAACGCCGATACGGTGCGTCTCAAGGGCGCACCGCCGGGCGCGATTGAACGGATGCGCATCGGATGGCGATGATCGCCTGGACACTGTCGCTTGGGGCGGTTATGAGTCATAGACCTGACGCACCGGCTTAATGACCGCCACTCGTCGGTTACGTCGAGTCGGTCAGGCACGACACATGGGAGGCAATCGCCCATGATCCTCCCGAAGATCCGTGATCCCCGCCTGGTGACGATCCGCCGCGGGGGGACGCTCACCGACGCCGATCATCGACTCCTCGCCTTGTGGGCCGCGTCGTGCGCGGAACACGTGCTCCACTCCTTCGAGGCCGTCCGGCCGGAGGATGCGCGGCCGCGCGTTGCGATCGCAAAGGCTCGTGCCTGGGCGCGCGGCGAGATCCGCATGTCGGACGCTCGCGTGGCGGCCGGTCACGCCAATGCCGCGGCCCGCGACCTTTCGGGCGCCGCGCGGTTCGCCGCGTACGCCGCCGGGCAGGCCGCGGCCGTCGCCCATGTCGCGGCGCACGACCTCGGCGCGGCCGCCTACGCGATCAAAGCCGCCCGCGCTGCCGCCACGGGCGAATCGGCCGAACGCGCCGGCCAACGCGAGTGCCGGTGGCAGCGCGACCAACTTCCGGAGCCGATCCGCGACCTCGTCCTCGACGATCAGCGGCAGCGAAACGACATCTGCTGGTCGGTCTTCGACTGCTGAGCCGACCCCCGATCGATCGACGGGGTGTTGCGGCAGGGCGCATCGGCGGCGATCGGACGGCGGCCGTGAAACTGCGCTTGCCTGTGCCGACATCGGTGCAGCCGCAGCGAAGTGCTCGCTTTCGGAAGCCCGAATCTGCGTCCGCGCTGCTGGCGAATCATGTCTGGAACGTGCAAAGGCCGGTGCGCCCCGCGTTCGGGGACGCACCGGCCCGAAATCCGATGCCGGTTCGCGCGGTAACGGGAATCAGTAGTGCGAATACACCGGCGTGCCGAAGTCGGCGAAGTCCCAGAAGTACCGCGCGTCCTCCAGCAGCACGTTGATGCAGCCGTGGCTGCCCGGCCGCCCGATCGTCTCCTTCGTCCGCCACCAGGCAAAGTGGATGGCGTGACCGCGGTCGGTGAAGTACTGCGTGAACAGCACGTCCTCGAGACGGTAGTGGTTTTCCGCCCCGATCGCGCCGGAGGTCATCGTCTCGTTTGCCACGCGGTGCACGATCGAGAAGAGCCCCGGCGGCGTTTCCCAGCCGGCCATCCCGGTCGTCACCGGCACCGTCCGCAGCGGCGTCGTGCCGTCGTAGGCCGACATCAGTTGCTGGGTCAGGTTGATGTCGATCCAGCGGCCCCACGTTGGCGCGTCGGCCGGCGGCGGCAGCGGCGCGACCGGCGCGGTCCGCCCGACGTTGCGCCCGTAGGCATAGGTCCCGTCCGTCAGTTGCGCCCAGAGATCGGCCCCGGTGAAGACCTCTTCGCCCTTCACCCACGCGGCCACGGTCAGCGGATCTCCGTACTCCAGTGTCCGCACGATCCGCGATCCCGTCGTCGGTTCGGCTCGGATGTTGGTTTCGCCGAGCGACGCGCCCTGCCAGTGGGACGGGTCCCAGTCGGCTGGGTCCAACTGGGGGAGGGGAGGCTGTTCGCGGAGGAACCCGGTCGAGACGTAGCCCGAATATCCGTCGGCGTAACCCGGCGCCCACTCACCACCGGCCCAACCCGGCGCGGCGATGAACTCCGCGTTGTCCGACAGCAGCGTCACCATGTCGGCCGAGGTGCTCGGGGCGAACCGCAACCGCAACCCGTCCGACGAGGACACGAGGAACGTCTGCCCGCCGGTCGGCGGCGCGGGCTGGAAGGCCGGGTCGCTCGCCAGCAGCCCGGCGCCCTCCGCCAGTTCGCGCCCGAGCGGCCGGAGGCGGACGGCCGCCCCGGTGTCTTCCAGCAGCGCGTTCTCGAACAATTGCAGCCGCGCACCGGTGGCGTCGTCGCGGTACGGCTCGGTGAGCGGCCGGCCGAACAGCGCCTCGCCGCCGAACGCCGACCAGAACTCGGCGAACGCGCCGGTCAGCGTGTGGCCCCACTCTTCGGGTGCACCCGGAACCTTGGCGAACGCCTCGCGCGGGGCCAGCGACAGCCAGAGCGTCTTGTCGAGCCGCTGGCCGCGCACGTCGAACGGCGCTTGCTGGCCGGGATCGAACACGAGCGTCATGTTCTCGAACGTTTGCAGGACGCCACCGGCCCCGGTGGCGTAGCGTTCTTCGGAAAGCGGCACGCCCAGCACGTCGGCGCCGCCCGCCTGCTCCCAGCGGGAGCGGAACGGTTCGGCAAGGTTGTGCCCGGATTCGGCGAAGTACAGCGTGCCCGCGCCGGGCGTGAATGCGGCGACCTCGCCGCTCGCCGCATCCTGCGCGGCGGCGCGTCGGATGCCACCCATTCCGGTGGCGAGTCCCAGCGGGATCGCCGCGCCGGCGGCCAGCAACGTGCGCCGGCTCAGGCGACCGGCGCGATCGAACGGATGGGCATCGGACGGGCGGAACGGCGGCAGCATGCGCGACCCCTCGGTGGCGGCGCGACCTGACGCGCTGTTGGCGCGCGGCGCGGCGGACTACGGGCGGGTTGGGCGGGGGCGTCCCCTCCACTATACGTCGCCGCGCCGAAATCGGTCGAGTGCCTGCCCGTGCAACCGGTCCCGCTTTAGCCCGATTCCATGTGTGGCTCGACCTGCCCGGCATGCCGAGGGGCCGGCGCACCAGCGCCGGCCCCTTCGTCCCGTCGTTCGTTTCCCGCTGGTCGGCTCGACGCCTAATCGCGCAGTGCCGTGAACTCGTCCACGTCCACCGTGCCGGCGCGCCGGCTCAGCGCGAGGATGATCGCGAAGCCGACCGCGGCTTCCGCCGCCGCCACCGCGACCGCGAAGATGGCGAACACCTGCCCGTACAGCGTTCCGTTCTCGAGCCCGAAGGCGACCAGCGAGATCGCCACGGCGGTCGTCATCAATTCGACGCACAGGAAGATGATCAGGATGTTCCGGCGAACCAGCACGCCCATCATCCCGATGATGAACAGCGCCGCGCTCAGGAACAGGAAATGGCTGATGGTCAACGCGCCCATGCTCGTGGCTGCTCCCCTGTTGCGCTAGCGCCGGTTGTCGCGGTCGAACCCGCCGACGGTCGTGTATCGATCGGGGTCGCGGACCATGATCAGTTCGCGTGGAGCGGACTGCGCCGCCTCGTCGCGCGCCGGGCTGGTCGGGATCGGCGTTTCGCCCCGCACCGGGGACGGCAGCGCCAGGTCGTCGATGCCGCGGGCGTGGCCGAGCGAAATGGTCCCCCGCCGCACTGGAGCCCGCTCCCCGAGCCGCTCCGGCAGAGCCAGCACGATGGCCCCGATGACGCCGACCAGCAGCACCAGCGAGATCACCTGAAAGACCAGCATGTATTGCGAGAAGAGGACGTTACCCACGGCCTGGGTGTTGCCGCCGACGAATGCGATGTTTTCCGGCGTTGCGTTGCCCTGCCCGCCGACCACCGTCCGCGTCAGGATCGCCAATCCCACCTCGAGCAGCAGCACCACGCCCAGCAGCACCGCGACCGGGCGCTGCACCGGCCGCGCCCCGTGGAACTCCGGCAAATCGTCAGGGTCCACCAGCATGAGCACGAACAGCACGAGCACGAGGATCGCGCCGGCGTAGACGATGACCTGCACGGCGGCCAGGAACTCGGCGCCCATCATCACGAAGATGCCGGCGACGTTGACGAAGCACAGGATCAGGAAGACCGCGGAGTGCACCGGGTTGGCCGACACGACCATCCCCAGCGCCGTGAGCACCGCCACCCCGCCCAGGAGGAAGAAGATCAGGACATCCCAGGACATGCCGCGACTCCTCCTACTGGCCGAGAGTGATCAGGCGAACGAAGGCGGTGACGACGATGTTCACCAGCACCAGCGGCAGCAGGACCTTCCACGCGATGCCCATCAACTGGTCGTAGCGGAAGCGGGGCAGCGTGGCGCGCAACCAGACGTAGAAGAAGAGGAAGACGACGACCTTCACCAGCAGCCAGAGGATGCCGAGGCCCCAGTACTGGTCGGCGCCCGGCCCGTCGGTGCCGCCGAGGAACATCACCGCCGCGAACATGCTGACGATGATCATGTTGATGTATTCGCCGAGGAAGTAGAACGAGAACCGGAACGCCGAGTACTCGGTGTGGAACCCGGAAATCAGTTCCGTCTCCGCTTCCGGCAGGTCGAACGGGGCGCGGTTGGTTTCGGCGACGGCCGCGATCAGGAAGATGACGAACGCCAGCGGCTGCGACAGGATGTTCCAGCTCGGGATCGCGATCGGCCCGTACATCCGGGTGATCTGCTGCTGCTCCATGATCTGGAGCACACTGAGCGACTGCGAGGTGATGAACACCCCGACCAGCGACAACCCGAGGATGATCTCGTAGGACACCACCTGCGCCGCGGCGCGCAACCCGCCGAGCAGCGAGTAGCGGTTGGCCGACGCATAGGCGCCGAGGATGATCCCGTAAACGCCGAGCGAGCCGAACGCCAGCAGGAACAGCGCCCCGACGTTCAGGTCGGCGGCGAACAGCTTCACCGGGTGCCCGAAGATCGTGACCGTGCCGCCGAACGGGATCACCGCCACCCGCACGATGGCGGTGACGAAGATGACCAGCGGCGCGAAGAAGAAGACCCACTTGTCGGCCGCGGCCGGGATGAGGTCTTCCTTGCCCAACAGCTTGATGCCGTCGGCGATCGGCTGAAGCAAGCCCTTCGGCCCGGTACGGGTCGGCCCCATCCGGTCCTGCATGGCGCCGAGCACTTTGCGCTCGAACCACGTCATGTAGGCCATGCCGATCAACAGCACGTTCATGAAGATGAACGCGACGATGAACGTCAGCCACAGCGGCTGTTCGGTCGCCATGTCGGTTGCGGTGCTCCCCCGTCCCCGCCCCAGCCGCCGTCGCGGGCGCGCACCGGCCGCGGCGGGCGCCGCCGGCACGGTTGCGGATTGTACCCCGTTCGGGCCTCCCGTGGCGGACACTCTGTTCGCCAATCCCGCTACCGCTGCCGAACCGGTCCGGGCCCGGCGCTCGTTTCGGCCGCCGCGCCCTTCGCGACAGGAGCATGAGGGATGTCACGTTCGCGACCGTCCGCTGCCGTCCCACTGCAATGGAGCCGTGATCGCGCGGCCGGATCCGGCGCGGAGGACCCGACCTGAGCGACCGAGACCCCCCCCCAGCCCGACGACCGCACCGGCGTCGCCCCTGCTGTCGCGGACCAACCCGACGTCGTGCTCGATTCCGCCGCCGCCGCGGCGTCGTTTGCCGACCTCATCGCCGGATTTTGGGGACGACGGCCAGCCCGTGCTCATCGCCGTCGATGGCGAACCGCGCGCGGCGCTCGTTTCGGCCGCCGACCTCGCGGATCTGCGTCGCCTCCGGCGCGCAGAGCGACGCCGCGCTGCCCTCGCCGAATTGGAGCGCCTCAACGCCGCCGTGTCCGCGTCGAACGAGGGGTTCTCCGACGAGGAAGCGGAGGCGATCGGCAAGCGACTCGGCAAAGAAATCAACCGCGCCATCACCGAGCGACTCCGCCGCGAGGCGGACGATCAGCGCCGGTCGGCTTGACCGGTCGTGGTGCGGTGCCTCCTCGATGCGAGCGTCCTTTTGGCCTACCTTGCGTCTCCTGCGGCTGAACGGACCGCTGTCTACCAGATTCTGCGCGCGACCGTCGCCGGAACCCTGACCTTGATTTGGCCCGCCGAACATGCGATCGAGGTGGAGCGCGCCGCTTCTGGCCGCCGCTCGATCCGAAAGCGCGTTGGGGACAATGCGGCGTCGGCCATGCTCGCGTTCCTCGACACGATCGGCGAACCCATGCCGCGCCTGATCGGTCCGTACCCGCGCATCTGCCGAGATCCCAACGACGATTACCTCGTCGTCAGCGCCCTCGCTGGCCGGGCCGATCTCGTGGTTACGCTCGACGACGACCTGCTCGCCCTCGGTGAGTACGCCGGCGTCCGCTTCGTTAAGCCGGGCGGCGCGCTGGCGATTCTGCGCGAGGCGGGTCTGCTCCCTACGGATTGACGTCCTCGGTTGCCCGGAACTCCGTCGCCAGGCAATCCATTAGCACGACATCGGCGACGCCGCCGCCGATCCGCCGCGCTTCCCGGATACGCCCGATCTCGCGGAACCCGGCCTTTTCGTAGGCCCTGATGGCTGCGACGTTCGTCGAAACGGTGTCAAGCCAGACGTTGTGGACGCCGATCATCTCGAATGCCCAGCGCAGCACGAGGCGTGTCGCCTCGGTCCCGAACCCTCGGCCGCGCTGGGAGGCGTTCCCGATCGTGATGCCGAACTCCGCCGTCCGGTGCGGCGTCTGCCAGTCCCGCAGGTTCGCGTAGCCGATCGGTTCGAGGTTGGGAAGGCGGTAGATCGCGAACCCTGCCCAGCCGGCGCGCTCACCGCGCAGCAACGGCTCCCATTCGGCGCGCACCGCGTCTTCGGCCATCGGCCGGAACGCGCCGCCGCCCAGTTCCTCCGTCAGCGGGTCGTTTTGCCAGCGATGGAGGGCCGGCAGCAGCCAGGCGTGGAGCGGGCCGATCGCTACCCGCTTACCACGCAGGAGGATGGTCGGCTCCTCCACCCTTTCGTCATCCGCTCCGTCGTGTTCGCCCACTTGTCCCTCCATCGTGACGATACGATCGCACCGGGCGGCTGGCGACCGGGGCCGCGGAAGCAGCATGGTATCCTTCGCCGAATATCGGCACGATGCCGCGGGTTTTCGGGTGGACGGGAGCACATGACCACGGCTGGTTCGGCAAGCGGATTGGATGCGCTGGGAGGCCCGGTAGCGCTGGTTTTTCCGGGTCAGGGCAGCCAGTTCGTCGGCATGGGCCGTTCGCTCTACGAGAGCTCGGCGGCGGCGCGGCGGGTCTTCGACCACGCCGACGAGGTGCTCGGCTTCCAACTTTCCCGGCTCTGCTTCGACGGCCCGGCCGACGTCCTCGAAGACACCATCAACGCCCAGCCCGCGATCCTGACCGCCAGCGTCGCTGCGCTGGAGGCGATGCGCGAGCGGGCCCACTCCGCCGGCGCGAAGGTCCAGCCGATGATCGTCGCCGGCCACTCGCTCGGCGAATTCACCGCGCTCGTCGCCGCCGGGGTCATCGACTTTCCCTCCGCGCTGCGCATCGTCCGCGAGCGCGGCCGCCTGATGAAGGAAGCGGGCGAAGAGCGACCCGGCGGCATGGCGGCGGTCATCGGTCTCGACCGCGACACCCTCGCCGAACTTGTCGCGCAGGCCGAAGCAGACGGCATCGTCGCCCTCGCCAACGACAACTGCCCCGGCCAATCCGTCATTTCGGGAGAACTCGGGGCGTTGCAGCGGGCGATGGACCTTGCCAAGCAGGCGGGGGCCAAGCGCGTGGCCCGCCTCGGCATCTCGATCGCGTCCCACTCGCCGCTGATGTCGCGCGCGTCGCAGCAACTCGCGGAGATGCTGGATCGGCTGCCGCTGCAGGCGCCGCGCGTGCCGGTGGTCGCCAATGCCACCGGCGCCGCGATGCACACCGTCGAGGAGATCCGGCTCGAACTCGCCCACCACGTCGAGCGGCCGGTCAACTGGACGCGCTCGGTCCGCGAGATGCTCGATGCTGGCGTCGCGACCTTCGTCGAGGTTGGCCCCGGCCAGGTCCTGTCCGGGTTGATCCGGCGCATCGAGCGCGAGGCCACCGTGCTGGGGCCGGCCGACTTCGGGCTGCCCAGCGACGAACGGGTGAAGGGGTAGCCTTCACGCCCGATCGTTCACCACGTCCTGTCCGGCGCGGGGTCTCGGCCCCGCGCCGTCCGTGCCGGGAGCGTCCCGGCGAAGCACGCCCGCCGCGCGCGGCGGCGAACGCAGCGAGGAGCATCGTGGCACCACGGGTCGTCGTCACCGGCATCGGGGCCGTCACCCCGCTCGGCATCGGCGCGGAGACGTTCTGGGAGGGCCTCACCGCCGGCCGCTCCGGCATCCGCGAGATCCAGCACTTCGACGCCGGCAACCTGCCGGTCCGCATCGCCGGCGAGGTGCCCGGGTTCGCGCCGGCCGACTTCATGGACGGCAAGGCCGCGCGGCGGATGGACCGCTTCGCGCAGTTCGCCGTCGCCGCCTCCCGCCAGGCGCTGGAATCGGCTGGCCTCGAAATCACCGACGCCAACCGCGAGCGCACCGCCGTGGTGATGAACACCGGCGGCGGCGGCATCTGGACGATCGAGTCCAACATCGTCGCCATGGAGCGCGGCGGCCCGGGACGGGTCAGCCCGTTTCTGATCCCGATGTTCGCTCCGAACATGGCCTCGTCGCAGGTGTCGATCGCCTTCGGCGTCCGTGGCCCGGTCATCACCTCGGTGGCGGCGTGCGCCGCCGGCGTGCAAGCGTTCGTCGATGCCGTCCGCCTGCTCGAATGCGGCGAGGCGGATGCGGCCATCGTCGGCGGTACCGAAGCCGGGCTCAGCCCGGTTTCCATCGCCGGACTCGCCAACATGCAGGCGCTGTCCCGCCGCAACGACGACCCGGAGCGCGCCAGCCGCCCCTTCGACAAGGGACGCGACGGGTTCGTGTTCGGGGAAGGCGCGGCCGTCATGATCCTCGAAACCGAGGAGCACGCCGTCCGCCGCGGGGCGTCCGCCATCTGCTACGCCGCTGGCGGCGCGATGACCGCCGACGCCTTCCACATCACCGCTCCGATCCCGGACGGCAGCGGCGCGGCCGGCGCGATGTCCCTCGCCATGAAGCGCGCCGGCATCACCTCGGCCGACGTCGATTACGTGGCGGCCCACGCGACCTCGACGCCGATCGGCGACATCGCCGAGACCCGCGCCATCGAGCGGGCGCTCGGCGAGGATGCGAAGCGGGTCGCCATCTCCGCCAACAAATCCATGGTCGGCCACCTGCTCGGCGCGGCCGGGGCCGTCTCGTCGCTGGCGTGCGTGCTCGCCATCCGCGACGACCTCGCCCCGCCGACGATCAACCTCGACAACCCGGACCCGGAGTGCACGCTCGACTACGTGCCGAACGTCTCCCGCGCGATGCCGATCCACACCGCGCTGGCCAACGGCTTCGGTTTCGGCGGGCAGAACGCGTGCGCCGTTTTTCGGGAGATTTCCTGACGCCCGCACCGGCCGCCGGTGAGGGGAGGGACGGATGATTCCCGGCCTGCCGGCCTCCATTGCCGGCGCCCGGGCGCGCATCCTGCTGGAGGGCGTGCGCGCCTGGGCTGCCGACCGGCCGGACGTGGCCGCGGTCGCCTTGGTCGGCTCGTGGGCGCGCGGAACGGCCCGCCCCGATTCGGATATCGACCTCGTGATCGTCACCCACGACGTGGCGGGCTTCTTCGCTTTTCCCGGCTGGCTGGCCCACTTCGGCAAGCCGACCGACCGTATCGAGGAAACCTACGGCGTCCTGCGGGCGCTACGCGTCTGGTACGCGGACGGGCCGGAGGTCGAGTTCGGCGTCGTTCCCCCGTCGTGGTGCGCCACCGATCCGGTCGATTCCGGCACCGCCGGCGTGGTCCTCGACGGCCTCGTCGCCCTGTACGACCCGGTAGGGGTGCTTGCTCGCCTCGTCGGGGCCGTCAATCTTCCGCCGCCGACGCCCTTTCCGGGTCGGTGAGGCGGAGGCCGCGCTTGTATCCCGAAGAAGCGTCATCCCGAGCCGGGCGGGAGATCTCGTCGTAACCCTTTGCGGGGAAGGACGAGATCCCTCGACTGGCTCGGGATGACGGCTTGCGTGCGCGGTCCGTGTGCGGTTGCGCGGGATGCCCTACCGCGCCGCGCCGGCCGGCACCGCCGCGTGGGCCAGCGCCTGCCGAAGGTCGTCCAGCAGGTCGTCGATGCCTTCGATGCCGACCGAGAGGCGGAGCAGGTTGGCCGCGACCTCGCCGCGGGTGCCCGCCACGCTGGCGTGGGTCATCACGCCGGGGTGCTCGATCAGCGACTCGACCCCGCCCAGGCTTTCGGCCAACTGGAACACGCGCGTTGCGGCCGCCACCGCCGCCGCCGCTTCGTAGCCGCCGCGGACCGTGAACGACACCATCCCGGAGAAGTCGCGCATCTGACGCGCGGCGACCTCGTGGCCGGCGTGCGACGCCAGCCCGGGATAAAAGACCTGCTCGACGGCGTCCTGACCATCCAGGAATTCGGCGATCGCCCGCGCGTTGGCGCTGTGGCGCCCCATCCGGACCGCCAGCGTCTTGATCCCGCGCAGCGTCAGCCAGCAGTCCATCGGGCCGGGCACCGCGCCGGCGGCGTTCTGGTGGAACTTCAGCGTCTGGTACACCTCGGGGTCGTTGCCGACGACGATGCCGCCGACCACGTCCGAGTGGCCGCCGAGGTACTTCGTCGTGGAGTGCAGCACGAGGTCCGCCCCGAGCGCCAGCGGCTGCTGCAGGTACGGGGAGGCGAACGTGTTGTCCACCACCAGCATGGCGGGGTGGTCGGCCACCAGCGAGGCGATGCCCGCGATGTCGGCGATCTTCAGGTACGGGTTGGTCGGCGTCTCCACCCACACGAACTTCGTGCTCGACCGCAGCGCCCCGCGCACCTCGTCGAGGTCCGTCAGGTCCACCTGGCTGATCTCGATGCCGTAACGGGCGATCACCTTGGCGAACAGCCGGTAGGTCCCGCCGTAGGCGTCGTCCGACAGGATGACGTGGTCGCCGGGCGCGAGCAGGTAGCCGAGGTTCTGGGTGGCGGCTAGTCCGCTGGCGTAGGCGAGCGCCCAGGCTCCGCCTTCCAGCGAGGCCATCGCCTGCTGCAAGGCCGTGCGGGTCGGGTTGTCGGTGCGGGCGTACTCGAACCCCTTGTGCTGGCCCACGCCCTCCTGCACGAAGGTGCTGGTCTGGTAGATCGGCGGGATCACCGCGCCGGTGGTCGGGTCCGGGTCCTGCCCGGCATGGATCGCGCGGGTTTCGAACGCCGTCGCGTCCCAATCGCGGGATGCGGTCACGTGGGCCTCCTCGGGTGCACGGCGGACGCTCCTCGCGTGGTATCCGCCTCGGTGACGAACGGTTGGCCGGGATCGGCCGCGAATTCCGGCAATGGTAGCCGAGCGCCGCGCGGGAAGCCCGTTCGCGCGCCACTAGTCCCGCGTCCAGGAGACACGCGCCCGCGCCGCCCGGGCGAACCCGGCGCGGCGCGGGGCCTTGCGAATTGGGGATGCCGGCCGCCGCCCGCTAGCTGACGATGACCGTCCCCTTCATGCCGGCGTGGAACTCGCAAAAGTACTCGAACGTTCCGGCCTCGCCGAAGGTTTGGGTGAAGCTCTCGCCGGGAGCGATCGTGCCCGATTGCAGCAGCGCGCGGTCGCGTGCCGTCGCCGTATGCGGCGCGGTATCGCCGTTGGTCCACGTGATCGAAGCGCCGACGGCGACCTCGACCGGGTCGGGGTTGTAGGCGAAGTCCACGATATCGACGGTCGTCGCGCCGGCCACGGCCTCAGCGGTATCGTCCTCGGTGGCTGCCGCGTCGTGGTCGTTCCCGGCCAGACCGTGTGCGAGGTAGACATCCACGTTGGTCGCGGCGCCATTTGCGGTCAGGATCGCGATCCCCGCGTATCCGGAATCGTTCAGTTCGCGCAGGCCGATGGTGAGCGCGGCGCCGTCCGCATCGTCCGCGACATCGCCGAGGTCGCCGCAGGCGATGTAGGTCCCGATCTCGTCGGCGCTCTTGTGGACGTTGATGGCGTATCCGCCGGCCAGCAGGTCGGCCAGCGTGGATTCGACCGTTGTCCGGCTGCGTTCGACCGGGATCGCGTGTTCCGACGCGTTGCCGCCGGCCGGCGTCACGTCGGAGAGCATGAAGGTCGGGTTCGGGTCGAGCTGGTCGCAGGGGCCGACGTGGATATGGGCCGGGTGGGCATCGGCCATGCCCGGCATGCCGGCGTGCGGAGTCGAATCCTGCGCCGCGCCCGTCAGGGCCGAGACGGCGAACAACCCGCTGGCGACGAGGACGGTGGCGGCTCGCCACGGTGCGCGCGGAACCATGGTCTTTCTCCTGCTGGCGCCTTGCCCTGGGCTATCCCGACCGCTCGGCCGGAGGGGCACGTCCCCACGGTATCAGGTTTGCGACATTTGTCAATGATGTATGTGACAAACTTGTTTTCGTCGAGCCACGGGCGTACTGTGGCGGGGAACGAGGAGTCCGCCGATGCCACCCAGCCGTTGGGACCAGCGCTTTTTCGCCACCACCCGCGGACAGGTCGTGTTGTTGCTTCGCCGAGGCTTCGGCACGGTCGATGAACTCGCGCGCGAACTGGGCCTCACCGACAACGCCGTGCGCGCGCACCTCTCCGCGCTGGAGCGCGACGGCCTCGTCGCCCAGACGGGCGTGCGGCGTGGCGTGGGCAAACCCGCCTACGCCTACGCGCTCACCCCGGACGCCGAGCGCTTCTTCCCAAAGCGGTACGGCACGATCCTCGGCGTCCTGATCGATGTCCTGTCGGCCCGCCTTCCCGCGGAGGCCGTCGCCGAACTCGTCCGCGACGCTGGCCGGCGCATCGTGGGAGTCCCAACCGCTCCAACCGCGCCGTTGCGGGTTCGGGTCGAGCACGGGGTCGCCCTGCTCGACGAGATGGGCGGGCAGGCGGACATCGAGGAGCGGGACGGCGGATTCGTCATCCGGGGCCGGAGTTGCCCGCTGGCCGAGGCCGTCCGCGAATCACCGGATGCGTGCTGCCTCGCCGAGGCAATGCTGGCCGACGCGATCGGTGCGCCCGTTCGCCAGGCCTGCGATCCGGCGATTCCGCGCTGCTGCTTCGAGGTCGGCCCGGCCATCGCGCCTTCGGGCGACCGGTCGCCATCGGTTCCGGCATCCTGAGGCGGCGCTCGCCGCACGAAAGCCCGGCGGCCGAACGTAAACGGGGCGGCGGGAGCGAAGGCGCTCCCGCCGCCCCGTCAAACTGAGTAGGGTGCAGCCTCAGTCCTCGGCGGTTTCCGCGTCTTCGGCGAGCCACGCCGGCACCGCGAATAACTCGTCCAGATCGACCTCGAGGCCCGGAATCGTCGCCGAGCGCGCCGAGCCCGGCGTCGTGAACGTCACCACCGACCGGCAGCGGCCATCGACCGGGTCGGAATAGACCGACAGCGTGCGGCGCTTGCCGTCCACCAGCCACAGTTCGTCGGCCCCGAGTCGCGCGTAGAAGGCCAGCTTCTTCCCGCGGTCGATTCGTTCCGTCGAGGGCGAGAAAATCTCCACGACGAGGTTCGGCGGACCCGCGATGTCGCGCGCCGTTTCGATACCCGTGCGCTCGTCGAGCAGCAGCAACAGGTCCGGCTGAACGACGGACCGGTCGGCATCGCGGAGGTCGATGGGGGTGAGGAAGATCGACACGCGGTCGTGGTGCTCAGTTGCCCGATCGATGATCTTCGTCAGTCTGAACTGGAGTCTCTGGTGATGCAGCCCCGGCGCAGGCGACACGATCAACTCCCCGTCGATCAGTTCGTACCGGTTGCGAGGATCGGGGTCCTGCTCCCGCAGCCGGTACAGGTCGTCGAGATCGTAGGTTCGGGCGGGCGCGCTCATGCGCCATCCTCCCTCGCGCCGAGCCTGCGTCAGGCACTGGCCGTCCGGTGGTGCGCGACGTACTCCAGCACGTCGGCCCGCGTCACCACCCCGATCAACAGTCCGCCGCGCTGCACCAGCACCGCCGGCGATCCCATCGCCAGCATCGGCACCACCCGCTCCACTTCCTCGTTGGCGTCCACCAGCGGGAAGGGCGCTTCCATGATCGTGCTCACCTTCGCCGCCAGCACGTCCGGCTTCCGGAACAGCGCGTCCAGCAGGCTGCGCTCCTGCAGCGAGCCGACGACGGACTGCACCTCGATGGGGACCCGGCCGCCGTTCTCGATCACGGTGTAGGTCGAATCGCGCAGCACCGGCAATTGCGAGATGTCGTGCTCCCGCAGCAGCTCGATCGCCTCGGCCACCGTCTGGTCACGGCCGATGGCGACGACCTTCGGGGTCGCGCCGCGCCGCTCTTCCAGCACCGTGCCGATCCGGATCGGGTGGCCCAACCGCGACAGGAATCCGTTCTCCCGCATCCAGTCGTCGTTGTAGATCTTCGACAGGTAGCCGCGCCCGGAATCCGGCATCAGCACGACGACCAGCGCGTCCGGGTCGTCGATCTCCTTCGCGACCTCCAGGGCCGCCCACGCCGCCATCCCGCAGGAGCCGCCGACGAGGATGCCTTCCTCCCGCGTCAGCCGCCGGGCGACGGTGAAGCTGTCCTTGTCGGTCACCTTGATCCAGCGGTCGATCAGCGACGGGTCGATCGTCCCCGGCCAGAAGTCCTCGCCGACCCCTTCCACCTTGTAGGTGTGGATGTCGTCCGGCTGGGTATAGATGCTGCCCTCGGGGTCCGCGCCGACCACCTTGATCTCGGGGTTCTGCTCCTTCAGGAAGCGCGCCGTGCCGGAGATCGTGCCGCCGGTGCCGACGCCGGCGACGAAGTGGGTGATCTCGCCGCCCGTCTGCCGCCAGATCTCGGGCCCGGTCGATTCGTAGTGCGTCTTCGGGTTCATCGGGTTGAAGTACTGGTTCGGCTGGAACGCGTTCGGCACCTCGCGCGTCAGCCGGTCCGCCACCGAGTAGTAGCTTTCCGGCGAATCGCGCTCCACCGCCGTCGGCGTGACCACGACCTCGGCCCCGTAGGCGCGCAGCAGCGCCATCTTCTCGGGCGCGACCTTGTCCGGCATCACGAAGATGCACTTGTAGCCGCGCACGGCGGCGGCCATCGCCAGGCCGACGCCGGTGTTGCCGCTGGTCGGCTCCACGATCGTGCCGCCTGGCTTCAGCCAGCCCTTGCGCTCGGCCTCCTCGATCATGCGGATGCCGATGCGGTCCTTCACGCTGCCGCCGGGGTTCATGAACTCCAGTTTGGCGACGACCGGGGTGCGGATGCCGCGGGTGACGTTGTTGAGCCGCACCAGCGGCGTGTTGCCGAGCGCGGAGATGACGTTGGCGTGGATTTCCCCACCCTCGTGGGCGGTCGCCGCGTGCGTGGGCGAGCTGGTCGCCATGTTCTCGGTATCCTCCGGGTGGTCGCGCCAGAACTGGCGCGAAGATCCAGTGCTTTCCCGATGGTAGCACGGGGCTCCCGCCCGGCTCGGCCCACGGCGGAATTGCGCATCGTGGTTTGGACGCGGCGCTTCTACGCCGGGTTCGCCCGCAGCCACGCGGCGACCACCACGGCGTCTTCGTCCGGCGGGAAGACGGGATAGCGGACGTGCTCGATCGTGCCGTCGCGGACGATCAGCGTCAGCCGCCGCAGCAGCGTCGTTCCCTCGACCTCGAACGTCGGCAGCCGGAGCGCCGCGGTGAAGCACCCGGCCGCGTCGCTGAGGAGCGGGTAGGGGAGGCCGAGCCGTTGAACGGATTCGGCCTGGTCCTCGGTCGGTTGCGCCGAAAGCCCGAACACCCGAGCGTGCAGGTCCGCCAGGTCGTCGTGGTGATTCCGGTACGCACACGATTGCGGCGTGCATCCGCGCGCGCCGGGAATTGCGTCCCACCCCGCCGGTTGCGGCCGGTTGGGCCGCCCCGTGCGCGGGTAGCAATACACGACCGTCCGCCCCGGCAGCACCGACAGGTCCACCCACGCACCGTCCGTCGCCGGCAGCGCGATCTCCGGCAGCCGCATGCCCGGCAAGTGGTCGGCTCCGCCGTCGTCCTTCGGGCGCGGCAGGTCCGGCGGCAAGGTCAACAGGTCGTGGTGCGTGTCCATGCATCGCTCCCGGCGTCGGTGCGCGGCGGGCGGTCCGGCGTCAGCGGCGGCGCAGGTACCCGCCCGGGTTCTGGGTCAAGTAGAACTTCTCTCGGGAAGGATCGGGCACGAACTCGTCGCTTTCGCCGAGGAATAGCGCCACCGCCTCCATCGGACCGGGACCGAAATCCGGCAGGACCGGGTGCCCGTTGATGTTCGTATCTTCCACGATCAGGTACGACCCCGGCGTCACCAACGGTGCGTACAGCCGCATTTCGGCCAGCACGTGATCGCAGGTGTGGTCGGAATCGAGCAGCACCAGCACGTGGCCTTCAACGCGCGCCGCTAGATTGGTGACCATCCCGGCGATGGCCGGTTCGGTGGACGATCCGGTCACCCACGCAATTCGCGGGTGGTCGAAGTCCGGCGGTGGAGAAGTGTCGATCGATACAACCCGGCCTGCGCCGAGCAGGTCGCAGATGTTGGCCATGTAGAGCGCGCTGCCGCCCGACCATGTGCCCGTCTCGACGATCAGCGCCGGCCGTAGTTCGTGCAGGATTTCCTGGTACACCCACAGGTCCAGGGGGGTTTTCAGCACGGTGTGGCCGAGCCAGCGTGTATTGGTCCACGTTCGCTCGTGGGCATCGTAGTAAAGTTTGTGGAACAGATCGACGACGGTCATCGTCGCGAACGCGTCGGTCCACACCGGATGGCGCGCTGCCGGCGAGTCGGCGGGAGGAGGAGGTGCGGGCACTTTCGCGTGCTTCGCTCGGCCCTTCTTTTTTCCGCCCAAAGCTCGCCTCCGCGGCCGCTGGCCGACCGCACGCGCCCAACCCGACGTCCGGCGATTGTACGCTTGCCGCGGTCGTGTCGGTCAGACAGGTCGCATTGTCTCGCTGGAGTGCGCGCATGGGAAAGCGGCGCTTGCACGCGCTCGAACGAGAGCTGCCGATCCTCTCACGCCGCCTCGACGCGCTCGAACGCGCCGTCGCCTCGGCCCGGATCGATCCCTGCGCCGGTTCGCCGGCAACCGCGCTCTATCTCGACCTCCTCGTGCGGAACCTGACCCGCACCCTTTATGCCGACGACGGCACCATCCACCCGGGCGACCTGGCCAATGCGCCCGGAGAGCGGGTGACCGCCGCCGACCCCGAACGGCGGCGCGTCGGGCTGGACTGGCCGGAACGGGCCGAGACGATGGTTGGCGTCGAGCGGCTCCAGAACACGCGCCGATTGCTGGAGGATGTCATTCGCCGCGGCGTTCCCGGCGACGTCATCGAAACCGGCGTCTGGCGCGGCGGCGTCACTATCCTGATGCGCGCCGTCCTCGCCGCCTACCGTGATTCGTCCCGGCTCGTCTGGGTCGCAGACTCCTTCGACGGCGTTCCCCCGCCGGACGCGAATCGCTATCCGTCCGACACGGGCGACCGACTGCACACGTACCGTGAACTGGCGATCCCGCTGGAGGTCGTGGCGGCGAACTTCGAGCGCTACGGCCTGCTCGACGAGCAGGTGCGCTTCCTGCCCGGCTGGTTCCGCGATACCTTGCCGTCGGCGCCCATCGAACGACTCGCGCTGATGCGCCTCGACGGCGACCTTTACGAATCCACCATCGTCGCGCTGGAGGCCCTGTATCCGAAACTCTCCGTGGGCGGCTACGTCGTCATCGACGACTACGACCTCGTCGGGTGCCGGCAGGCCGTCGATGGGTTCCGCACCGCCAACAGCATAACTGCGCCATTGGAAACCGTGGATTGGACCGGCGTGTGGTGGCGAAAGCGGGACGTGTTCCATACCGTCGAGTCTCGCTAATCACGGACGTGCCGCCGGCGGCTCGTCGATTCAGTTCTTGGGCAGCGTCAGGGGGCAGGGCCAGGTGTCAGATGACCATCGTTCGCCGGACCTCTTTGAGCCAATCGTCAACCGACACGCGCTCGACCTCGGCCAGGTAGGTCAGTACTTGCTCGTCGTAGGGCCGAGGGTCGCCGATGACCTCCGCCACCGTAACGTCGTATCGCTCGCGAAGCACCGTGCTTGACGGGTCCAGGTTGCCGACCAGCAGCATTCCGCTGGGAAAGGAGTCAACCACGGTGAGGCGCAGATCCGGCCGCAGCAGGTGAAGGCAGGGCACGATCCGCCAAACGTCGCCCGTCCAGCTCAGGTGGGCCGGCTCGCGTAGTGCCCAGTCAACCGCCGCCGGCAGCACGTCGTGGATGGCAATCACGCCCTGCGGTGAGCACCAGCGTTCCACGTTGGCGAAATCGCGCAGGACGTTCTCGAATCGGTGCATGCCGTCGATGAACGCGAACTCGAGGTCGGCGCCGTCGAGCACGTCGTCGCGGTCGAACGCCTCGAAGAACTGGTCACTCGTGAGACGGTAGAGTTTGAGCCACGGTTTCGTGCCGAGCGGATCGACCTCGATGACCGGCGCTGGATCGATGCCAACCGAGCGCGATGCCGAAAGCGCGAGCGATTTCCCGGTCCAGACCCCGATTTCGAGGTACGCCTGCGGCGTCAGCAAGTGGTGGAGGACGTTCAGGTGTTCGTAGTAATCCATCGGTGCTCCCCCGCCAGTTCGACCCACATCGCTCGGCTCCGGCTGTCTTCGGGTGGCAGTTCGATTTCGTTCGCTTCGATCGCCAACCCGGTCAGGTTTGTCTCGTACCCGGCAGGGTCGGCGCGGTAGCGCAGCAGCTGCTCTCGTACCAACGCATGGTTCTGGCGTTCGTCCGCCCAAACCGTGGCGTCGAGCGTGCGCGTGCCCGGCAGCGTCGTTCGCCCAAGACCCCGCTCGATGTACGGGTCGAGCCCAAGCATCAGGGGAAAACTGGGCATGCCCCATTCAAAAAAGTAGCGCGAACCGCCGAAGCTCTCGACGCCGTCGGTGTACATGGATGGAGGCGCCGTTTCGCAGAACGCCCGCACCGTCTCGTCGCGCATCACGTAGAAGGTGGAGATCGTGACGATCGAAAGCGCCCGGACCGGACGGTTCGCCATCCGTTCCAGCGCGTCGGCGTCGAACGTCATGTCCTTCCAGGGGACTATGTAATTCAGGGCGAACAGTCCGATGCCCGGATCGGAGAAGTAGCCGTCGATCACGTCCCGACGGCCCCAGAACCGCTTTTCGAACGTCCAGCGTACCCGGTCGTAGGCGCGACTGGTGGGCGACGATGCGCCCTTCGTATGCCCGAACCAGACCAGATCGAACCGCTCCTCCGTTGCCCGCAGGGCAGCCAGGGCAGCGACGAATCCGGCCGCGTCCGAGTTCGTGGTCACACCCCGCGGCGCGTGGCGGATCTCCACGTCGAGGCCGGAGCGGCGCACGGCGTCCTCCCATGCGGTGCACGAGCCGTGGTTGATCCCGACGAAGATCTTCGAGTCCGCATGCTGCCGCGCCAACGTCGCCAGCAGGTGCTCGCCGACCGGCATCGCCTCGTCCGGTACCCAGCTTGCGAACAGCACGGCGTCCCGGCGGTCGGCGTTCGCTTTGGAGAAGGCCGGCGGCCGCGGATTGGTCAGGACGCCATGCCTGGGGCCGCGGCGCAGGGCACGTGCCCGGTCGATGCGCAGCCCCCGGACGTCCAATCGTGCTCCCACGGGCGCCTGCGGTTCGAGGCGCAGGTTGTCCCAGAGCATCCAACCGTGAACGCGCCAGTTCGCTTCCTCGTCGATGGCCAGTTCCAGCGTGGCGAACGGGTCGATGGCATTCCCGTCGAGGTCGGCATCGATGACGATTGTACCGGCCGTGGGATCGGCGGTGACCGCACAGTATGCGAACGGGTGGTCGATCAAGTGCGGCTGGTACACGTTGAACCACGCTTCGTGGCGATAGCCAGCCATCGTTACGAATGCGAGGCGCAACGTTTCGATGCGTTGGGTGGCGAGCGCCAGGCGGACCCGCGACGGAATGGCGATCGGGTCGGCGAGCGTCAGCGAAACCGACGGATCGATCAGCGCCTCCTTCGCGACGAATGCGCCGACGCCGACGGTGCTCCAGCCGCGAACGGCGAACGCGGCGACCGCGTCCAGCCGTTGGTCATCGTCAATAGGACCCGCTCGCCTCCCCCGCTGCAGGACGGCGAAGAACTCGCCGCTGCCGGCCAACGTGTCGTAGACCCGGAGCGGGTACAGGTCGGTCACTCCGGCTGCGTTCAGGAGTCGAAGTACGTCGCGGAACGACGATGGCGTGAAGACCCATGTTCGGCGAACCGACGGAGCGCCGCCGCTCGTCGCCGCATCGAACGTCTGCATCGCGTCGAACAGGCCATCGGCATCGGCCCGCATCGGCACGCCGTGATGCCCCTGCCAATGTTGTTCCGGATCGTCATGCGTCCTCAGCACGATGTCCGCGATCGTCGTGCCGAGACTGGGCTCGGTCGGGCGGGAGACCAGCGCGGCCATCGCGTCGGCGATTGTGCTCTCGGGCCGAAAGTGGTCGCGGCCGAAGCGCTTGTCCGGGATCGCCAGGACGAACACGCCGCCCGGCCGCAACCACCGCTCCACTTGAACGAGGTGCCCGGCAAGATCGGGCAGATAGGGCAGAAGCTGGTCGCCGAACACGAGGTCGAGTTGGCCGTCGAGGATGGCGAGGTCCGCGTCGGTGGATCCCACCGGGTCGCCGAGCGCCGGCACGGCGGACAGCCCCCCGTCCGATCCAGCCAGCAACCTCGCACCGTCCGGTCCCAGGACCAGTGCTGAAGGCGCCGACCGCGCCAGCTCCTTTATGGCGGCACGGCCGAACGGCCCGTGGGCTTGCCGACCGTGTGCTCGCCCGTCCCGCTCGTAGTGGGCCTCCAGTTCGGCATCGGTCAAGTCTCGGAGATCCGGGTTGAACGACCTATAGGCGTTTGCGGAGAACTCGGGCGGGAACACCGAAGATCCGTAAGGCGCCCATTGGGGCCAGCCCTCGCTCGTCGGTTCTGGGGTCATCGCGTTCTCCGCTCGCCGATTCGGCGGCCCACTGCGGCCGGTAGCGGCTTGGGCGACGCAATGCCGCCGTACGTCGGCGAGCACCGTTGGTCCTGCGCCGGTTCGCTGCGACGCCGCGTTCGTCGGGCAATCGACGCGGCGCTCCTCACGTGCTGCCGGGCCGGCTGCGCCGGGTCAGTCGGCATCGCCATCGAATCGTACCCCGGCGACCGATTCCAGTACCCGCCGCACCTGCTCCTCCAGCGGCGGCCAGCCGAAACCCGGCATCGCCCAGCGGAGCGACGCGATCCCATGCAGCGCCGTCCACACCTCAACCGCCAGCGCGAACGGATCGGTGCTCGGCGCGCACCCCGCCTCCATGCAGCGGGCCAGCGCATCGACGAGCGTGCCGAGCGCATCCCGTCCGGAATCCGGTTCGCCAGGGCCGGCCGTCGCGCCGTCGCGGGGCGTCGCGAACAGTGCCCGGTATGCTCCGGGGCGCTGTTCCGCGAACCGGCAGTAGGCGAGGCAGCCGGACAGCAGCGCCTGCGGCGGGTCCGGGGTCTCGGCGAACGCCTCCACGATGGTGTCCCGCAGATCGACGAAGAACTCGTCCACGATGCCGCGCTGCAACTCCTCTTTCGAGGCGAAATGGAGGTAGATCGAGGGCGCGGCGATGCCCGCCTCGCGCGCCACCGCCCGCAGCGACAGGCTGTCCTCGGCGCTTCCGGCCGCCATCAGCCGCTCGGCGGCCGACACGATCTCCGCTCGCAGGCGCGTGCCTTCGCCGTGCCGGTTGCGTTGCCGGGACGCCCGTTGACCAGCCGGATCGGCTGGCCCGCGATGCGCCGCGTGCGCGCCGCGTTTCGGTTCGCCCACGGCCTGTCCTTCCGGTGGTTGACGGATCGCCTAACGGTCGTTAGCATGCGGTTATGCTAACGACCGTTAGTTTACCACCCGGCCGGGTGGTTCCGGCTCCGTCCCGAGGTGCATCCCGTGTCCGACCTTCCCCTCACCTCACCCGTAGCGACTGCGCATAAGCGAACCGGAAGCGGTTCGTACCGGGTCTTCACCCGGTGGCTGTCGTTCTGCCGGGCGAACCGGCCGCTTGCCGCGCTCGTCGCCATGATGGTCGTTGCCCTCGCCGTCTTCCTCGCCGGGTTGGCGCTCGACCCGCGCGTGGTCACCGGCGCGCCGGTCTGGATGAAGCCGGCCAAGTTCGCCCTGTCGATCGCCGTCTACGCCGCGACGCTGGCGTGGCTGTTGTCCTTCCTGCGAGATCGCCGACCGCTGGCGGTGTCCGTCGTCTCGTGGGCGACCGCCGTCCTGCTCGGCGGCGAGATCGTCATCATTGCCGTGCAGGCCGCGCGCGGCACAACCAGCCATTTCAACAACGCGACCTCGCTCGATGCCGCGCTCTTTTCGGCGATGGGCGCGATGATCGCCGTCGTCTGGTTCCTTGCGGTGGCGGCGGCGCTGCTGCTGTGGCGCTACCCGTTCGCCGACCGCGCGATGGGGCGGGCGATCCGCTTCGGCGTGGTCGTGTCGCTGCTCGGCATGGCCGTCGCTTTCCTGATGACCGTGCCGCGACCCGAGCAGATCGCGGCCGGCTCCGCGATCCTCGGCGCGCATTCCTACGGCGTCGCGGATGGCGGCCCCGGTTTGCCCGTCGTCGGCTGGAGCACGACCGGCGGCGACCTGCGGATCGCGCACTTCGTCGGCATGCACGCGCTGCAGGTGCTGCCGCTGCTCGCCTGGGCGCTCGTCCGCTTCGGTCCCTCGTGGCTGACGGAGGCCACCCGCGCCCGCCTCGTCGGCATCGCGGCGGCCGGCTACCTGGGCGCGCTGGCCATCCTCACCTGGCAGGCATTGCGCGGCCAGCCGCTGCTCGCGCCGGACGCCGCGACCCTGCTGGCTGCTCGCGCCGTGCTCGGCGCCGTCGTCGTCGCGGTTGGCAGCGTCGTTGCGGAGGCGCGGCGGCACCTGCCCCTCCGACCGCCCGCGGTCGCGTAGGCGCCGGGGATGGCGCCGCCCACGTCGCCGGCCAAACAACAAACGGGGCGGCGGGATTTCCCGCCGCCCCGTTTCTCGTTCGCGGATACGCAAGAGCCCGTTAGCGGTCCACCGACCCGAGCACGATGTCGATCGTGCCGATCAGCGCCACGATGTCGGCCAGCATCGCGCCCTGCGCCAGGTGCGGCAGGACACCGAGGTTCACGAAGTCCGGCGTGCGGATCCGCCAGCGGTAGGGCATCGGGCCGCCGTCGGAGACGAAGTAGTAGCCGTTCTCGCCCTTCGGGTGCTCCATCGAGGCCCACGCTTCGCCGACCGGCGGATTGAACCCCTTGATCACCCAGATGAAGTGGCGCTGCATGTCCTCGGCGGTCGTCATCGTGCCCTTGTGGGGCGGGATGACGTAGGCCGATTCGTAGGCCATCAGCGGCGTGTCCATCCGCTCGCAGTGGTCGAGGCACTGCTCGATGATGCGGATCGCCTGCCGCATCTCTTCCATGCGGACGAGGTAGCGGTCGAACGTGTCGCCGTGCTGCCCGAGCGGCACCTCGAAGTCCAGCCGGTCGTACACGAGGTACGGCAGCGCCTTGCGGACGTCGAAGTTGATCCCCGACCCGCGCAGGCAGGCGCCGGTCAGCGAGTAGGAGATGGCGGCTTCCGGGGTGATCACCCCGATGCCCTTGGTGCGGGCCTGCCAGATCGGGTTCCCCGTCAGTAGCGCCTCGTACTCCGCCTGCCGCGACGGGAAGATCTTGCAGAAATCGCGGACCATGCCCGGCAGGTTCTCGGGGATCGGCCGCGAAAAGCCGCCGATCTCCATCATGTTGGTCGTCAGCCGGGCGCCGCAGAACGTCTCGAAGATGTCGAGGATGAGTTCCCGCTCGCGGAAGCAGTACAGCGACATCGAGAGCGCGCCGATGTCCAGCGCGTGCGTGCCCAGCCACACGAGGTGGGAGGTCAGCCGCGACAGCTCGCTCATGATCACGCGCCAGTACTGGGCGCGCTCCGGCGACACGACATCGACGAGTTTCTCGATCGCCAGCACGCAGCCGAGGTTGTTCATCGGCGCGGCGACGTAGTCGGTGCGGTCGGTCCACGGGATGACCTGGGCGTAGCGGTGCGCCTCGCCCAGTTTTTCCGTGCCGCGGTGCAGGTAGCCGATGACGGGATCGCAGTCGGTGATGACCTCGCCGTCCAGCTTCAGGATCACCCGCAGCACGCCGTGCGTGGAGGGGTGCTGCGGACCCATGTTGAGGACCATTTGCCGGCGGTCTTCGCCGAGGTCGATCGCGTCGGTGACCGAGAAGGTCCCCATCGCGTCGGCCGAAGACGCCCCGAAGTCGGGCGCCAACTCCGGCGCGATCTCGCCCGGTCGGTTCGCGGTGGCCGCCATCTCAGGAAGACTCCCTGCCGGTCCAGCGGGTGCGGACGCGGCCGATGGTGCGTTCGGTGTTGGTAGCCGGGAACTCCCGCCAGCCGCGCAGGGGGTAGTCCTTCCGCAGCGGGTGGCCTTCGTCCCAGTCGTCGGGCAGGAGCATCCGGCGCAGGTTCGGGTGGCCTTCGAAGACGATCCCGAACATGTCGTAGGTTTCGCGCTCCATCCAGTTTGCGCCGTTCCAGAGCGGCACCAGCGAGGGCACCGGTTCGCCGTCGTTGCAGCCGGCCTTGATCCGCAGCCGGACGCGGTTGGGCAGGCTGTACAGCAGCGCCACCACGTCGAAGCGCGGGTTCTCGCGCAGGCGCAGCATGTCCACCGCGGTGCTGTCGGTCAGGAAGTTGAAGCTCAGCCGCGGGTGGTCGCGCAGGAAGCGGCAGACCTCGCGGTAGTCCTCGCGGCGGACGTGGATGGTGGTTTCGTCGCGGAAGCGGACGACGTCCACGAGGCTGTCCGGCATGTTCGCGCGCAGTTCGCGCAGCGCCGGGTGCAGCTCGACGTCGTCGTCAAAATAGAGTTCGCGCGCCCACGGGTCGGCCGGGGCCGCCCGCTCGACGCCCTCGGCCGGGGCCGCCAGCGCGCTCTGGGAGGTGAATGTTCGCTCGCTCACGCCGCGCAACTCCCTAGCCGTGGACGGCGGTCATGGCCGCCTCGCGCTCGGCCACGCGATGGGCCTCGGCGGCGTCCTTGCCCTGCTTGCGGGCCATCGTTTCGTACTTGATGACCTTGTTCTGCAGTTCCAGGATGCCGTAGTACAGCGCTTCCGGGGTGGGCGGGCAGCCGGGCACGTAGACGTCCACCGGGATCACCTGGTCCACGCCCTGCACCACCGCGTAGGTGTCGTAGGGGCCGCCGACGTTGGCGCAGGAGCCCATCGAGAGCACCCACTTCGGCTCGGCCATCTGGTCGTAGAGGGTCCGCACCACCGGGGCCATCTTCTTGGTGACGGTGCCGGCGATGATCATCAGGTCGGCCTGCCGCGGCGAGGCGCGGTAGAGCATGCCGAAGCGCTCGGCGAGGTCGAACCGGGCCATGGAGGCCGAGATCATCTCGATCGCGCAGCAGGCCAGCCCGAACTGGAGCCACCAGAGCGACGAGCGCCGGGCCCAGTTGAAGACGAAGTCCAGCGACGTGATGAAGACGTTCTTGTCGAAGCGGTCGTCGATCAGACCCATTCGAGGGCCCCTTTCTTCCAGGCGTAGATCAGACCTTCGAAGAGCGAGTACATGAAGACCATCATGCCGATGAAGCCGTACCAGCCGAGGCTGTCCATGATGACGGCCCACGGGAAGATGAAGATGGCCTCGATGTCGAAGACGACGAAGAGCATGGCGACGACGTAGAAGCGCGGGGTGAAGCGCGGTTTGACCGGCGTGATGTCCGGCAACCCGGATTCGTAGGGCGCCTTCTTGGCCGCCGAGGGTTTGGACGGCCCGATGATGAGGTTGAGGCTGAGCAGCGTCATCCCCATCGCGAAGGCGGCGAGGGTCATCAGCCCGATCACCAGCCACTCGCCGCCGAACGCCTGCACCGCCGTCCCCTCCGCCGCGCCGGGCCTGCCGCCCCGCACCGCCGTCGTACCCGTCTCCTGACTCCCGCGCACGCCTCGCTCGGCCGCGCCGGGGCCACGCGCAATCGTAGCACGGTGCGGCGCTCTTGCCGCCGCCATCGGGCCGGCAGAAGGGCGGAAAGTCGAGAACACGTGCCGGCATCCCGATGCTCGCCGTGCCGGTGGGGACGGAAACGCCCAACGGCCAGGCGTCCTGTTCTTCTCGACTCCTCGACTCCTCGCCTTCTCGACTCGTTGGCACGCCCGGTGCGCCACGGCAGGCGACGCGCGACGCGACCGGGGGATGCCCAATGCCCGACCGCCAGCAGGACCAGCCGACGCCTACGCCGATGGCGATCGAGCCGCGCCCGGGCGACACCGCGCCCGACTTCGCCGAAGGCTCGGTCTATTTCATCGGCAACGCGACCGTCCTGATCCGCTTCGCCGGCTTCACGATCCTGACCGACCCCAGTTTCATCCACAAGCACGAGCAGACATGGCTCGGCTACGGCCTGCACACGACGCGGCTGACCGATCCCGCCTGCGACCTGGCCGACCTGCCGCCGCTCGATTTCGTGCTGCTCTCCCACTTCCACGGCGACCACTTCGACCAGGCCGCCGAGGAGGGGCTGGACAAGGCCGTCCCGATCGTCACCGTGCGCCAGTCGGCGGCGTTGCTGGAGGAGCGCGGATTCAACAACACCTGGCCGCTCGACCCGTGGCAGGCGCAGGTCATCACCCGAGGCGAGGCCGAGGTGCGCATCACCGCGCTGCCGGCCCGCCACGGCCCGCTGATGATCGACTTCGCGCTGCCGGACGTGATGGGGTCGTTGCTGGAGTTTTCCCGCATCGGCGGTCCGCCGTTGGTGCGCCTGTACATATCCGGCGACACCCTGCTCATCGACGAACTGGCCGAGATCCCGCGGCGGTTCCCGGACATCGACCTCGGGCTGCTCCACCTCGGCGGCACCCGCGTCCTCGGGGTGATGGTCTCGATGGACGACGAGCAGGGCGTGGAGTGCCTGAAGCTCGTCAACCCGCGCCGCGCCATCCCCATCCACTTCGACGATTACGACGCCTTCACGTCGCCTTTGTCGGACTTCATCGCGCGCGCCCAGCGGGAGGGCCTGGGCGACCGGATGACAGTGCTCGAACGCGGCGAGACGGCCCGGTTTCATTCGCGAACGGGCGCAACGACGTAGAACGGACGCACCGGAGTAGGCGGCGCTGCTCATTTCGGGCGCCGCGGCGCTCGCGGCCGCTCCGTCAACTCCCGGAGCCGACGCCGTTGTTTCGGTGCCCTGCTTGCCGTTTGCCCGCCGGCCGATCGGTGGGCGTCCTGACTCGCGCTGGGTCAGGTTCCAGCCGAAGGCCGTTTGATCAGCAACGCCCAAAATTCGTTGTGGCCGGCGAGCGTGTCGAACACGCGAGCTGGTTCGAGGCCGATTACACCGAGTTCGTTGAGCAGCCCGATGATTGAGCGCAACGACCGCGGCGTGAACTGCCACGCATGAAAATCGAGGTACTCGTTGCGGGAGGTGGCCCGATCGTACGACTCCATCGCGAGGGCAATGACTTCGGCGCCCAGTTGTGCCTGCTCGCCGTGGTCACCGCGCCAGTGGCGGACGGGATCATTGTGCGCGCCCATCGTTTCGTGCTGGATGGCCGTCCGTAGCGTGTGGAACCGCCGACGTTCGATGAACGCCACGATGACTTCCGCGATCGCGCTTTCCGGCAGGAAGTGGTCGAAGCAGTACCGGTTGTCCGGTACGAACAGCAGATAGACGCCGCCGGGGGACAGGATGCGCTCGACCTGCTGCAAATGGGTGACGAGGTCGGGTTGGTGTTCGATGACGTGGCTGCTGAAAACGACATCGAACTCGTCATCCACGATCGCGAGATCCCCGGTCGGGGACACGAAATCGATAGCCGGCACATCGACATCCACGAACCCGAGGTCCGCCGCGTGGCGGATGAGTCCAGCCCGGTCCAGGACGTCGAAATACCGCACGTTCGCGCCGCTGAAAGTGGGCTTGAAGAACGGTCCAATCTCGAGGATGCGGGACGCAATTGGCACGAGATCCCGGAGCGCTTCCCTTGTTTCGAGCGGATGCGCTCGTCGCCCCATTGTCCGCCCGTATTGCTCATAGTGATCGCCCAGTTCGGCGTCCGTCAGGTACCAGAGATCGGAATGCAGCGAGCGATAGGTCCACGGTTCGAATTCCAAGGGGATCGTCGCCAGATCGAGGATCCCACGAGGTCCGACCGACATCGGGCCGCACTCCTATCGACGATTCGCCGCTTTCGCGCGGGTCGATTGCTGGACGGCGAAGACGGCCGCGCTGACTCGTTTGGAGTTCTTAGCTGGCTCCTGTCGCAAGATCCTTGCGCCGGGAAAACAGGATCGAAGGCAATTGCTCGCCCGCGAGGGCCAGGTCGAGGAAATGTTGTTTGTCGATCGGCTCGAGCGTGGTCCCGTGTGTTGCCCGCCACCACGCGTAGTCCCAAAACTGGTCCATCCACGTCAGGGTTGCCTGCTGACGGACCAGGCGGTCTGGCCTCGTGCCGCCACCCACGATGTTTACGATGTTTATCGTGTGGAACGAGACGTAGAAGCTGCATGCCGCGGTCGCGATCCTGGATCCGAGGGAGGCTAGCATTCGGTACTCTGCTCCTTCGGTGTCGATCTTGACCAGCGCATGAGGGTCGTTCAGCCAGCCACGGCGGTCGAATTCGCGCCCGGTGTCCAGACCACGCACCGTCGCCATCGCGCCGGGTTCGAGCACCTCACCTCCTCGTTCAACAGACGAGAAGAAGGTCGTCTGCGAATCGCCGGGGCTGAACGCGTGGAGCACCGCGGGGCCGTCCTGATCCGTGAGCGCGGCATCGATGATGTCGATCCGGCTGGCGAACTCGGGGTTGAGCTCAATGTTTCGGTGAAGGGCCTCCAGCGCGACCGGGTCGCATTCATAGGCGGTAACGGACGCGCCCTTGCTCGCCGCGAACAGGACCGTCGGTCCTATCCAGGCGCCGCAGTCCACGTACGTCGTGCCGCTCGATACGAGGCGGTCGAGGACGGCGAACGTGTCGAGTTCCCACGCGCCCTGGTTGACTTCGTCCCAGAAGTTCGGAACGCTCGGCATCGGCCGGGCCAGGAATTGCTGGCCCCGAATCCGCACCTGGATTGGCGCCGCGTCAGCCGACGATGCGAGTGCCGAGTGGCCACCACCCGGGCCAGGCCTCGAATTCGGATCCGCGTGTCGCCCCGCCGAATGGCGTTCGAATGATAGGGGACGGCCGTTAGCGGCGTTCCAGCCGGTGGTTGGCATAGGGCTGCGCTCTCCGAGCACGAGATCGATGAGCGATGCCCATTCTCCGTCGTCCACGGCACGGGAAGCCGCGCCGGCCACGAGGGCGGCAAGCCCGCGCCGCCGTGCGACATCGCAGGCGTCGATGAACTCGACGCCCGTCCGAGACCGTTCCTCGGCGATTTGGCCCGCGATCGCCGCGTATCGATCGGCCGGGAGCAGCGCCGTCGGCCGGCCGGCATACAACAGCGCAACCATCGCGTAGACCCGGTCTGGCCATGGTGCCGCATCTGACGACAGGAGGGCGGCAACCTTGGCGATCCTGGTCGAATCCACGTGCCGTCGAACCCAGTAGAGACTGCCAGGGAACTTGTGCAAGCCCCGGGACGAGCGGAAGAGGCCTGCTTTCGGTGGGTCCGGCGCGGTTTCGGCGTCCGCGATGATCACGAGGTCATGCTCGCGAGCGGTCCGCAGCGCGTCGTCAACTCCGTTGAGGACGAACACGTCGTCGCCCGCGACGCAACACTCGCCGCCGGGCCAAACGAGCGGGGCGGCGATTCGTTCTACCTCGACGCGGCGTCTCGCCTCGGCGGCCAGCCCACGTCCCATCGCTTGTTCGATCGTGGCGAAGACGAGGTCGCTTTGCGCAACGGTGGCGAACGGGGCCAGGGCCGTGAACTCACGTCGCGCGTGATCATCCCAATGATGTGAGCCGAAGAGCGTGATTCCGTTGGGACTGTACCCGTTGAGGATGATGCCGTAGACCGCGGTCAAGGCCCTGTGCGGCGATTCGCCGTCGGTGAAGAACCACAACTCCGGGCCGTTTGGGTAGCGCAGCGATTCCAGCACCCGTGGCAGGTGCTCTGAAAGACTCCTGGCAGGAGCTGGACCGTCAACGTTGATACGGTCCGACCCAGCCCGCCGATCGTCGTTCGTTTCCGCGGCGAACATCTCCCAGGCGATCGCCACCTCGAGCCCGAGCGTGAGCCATTCCTCGTCGTTCCGCCACGGTCGGCGAAATCCGGTCCGGGTCGTTTTGCTGCGGAGTTCCACATATCGCTGATGGTTGGCATTGACCTCGTCGGGGTCGAACGATGACGCTCCCGTCCACGCCATCAGGACGCCGTGGTTCAGCGCCGGATACCGTTCGTCGGGAAGGTTCCACTCGGTTCCGAACCGTGCGGCGAACCGTTCGGTCCATTCGACGTGTTCGATTCCGTAACCGTGGAACCGCGTGTCCAGATATCCCACGGAGTCGAGGGCGGCGCGCGACGTCACCGTGCACACTCCGGTGACGTGGGGGGTTGCGTACGGTCGGATCGCCGTCCCCGGTTCCGTCGGCCGGTCCTCCGGTGCGAGATCTGCGTTGTAACTCGATCCATCGAAGTTGACGTGGCGCCATTGGTGTCCGGCGTCGATCCATACCCGCTCCCAGCCATCCCGAACCGGCCAGGTGTCGTCTTCGAGCAGGATGATCGGGTCGCAATCGGTGCATTCGCGGAGGAAGTAGAGCGCGCGGTTCTTGTTCCAGGCGCAGCCGCGACGGTCGCCCGTCACGACCGGTACGCCTTCCCCGCGTGCCCACTCCACGGTTTCGTCAGTGCTTCCGTCGTCGGCGATCACGAGGACGTACGGACTGGTGGTATGGCGCGCAATCCGGGCGACGCACTGTTTGAGCGCGTCGAGGCGATTCATCGTGATGACGCCGATGCCCAGCACGCCAGTTCGGGGACCGGTGTCGCGGCTGCGTGTCATGTTCGCCCGTGGTGCGGTGTCCCACGATTGGCCCGGCCCTTCGGGGGTCGAACGCTCCCCCGGATCGGGGGTGCTCGCTTGCGCCGTATTGCCGCCCATTGTTCGGACGCCCGCGGAAGCGATCTCCAACCGGTAGGCGCGCTCCTCGATCGGCACCAGCGGACGATGGTCACCCACTACATCTTTCCGCACCAGCGTCGGGAACCCTAGTTGCACCGCGTCGAAGGCGTAGCACGGGTCGTCCGTCAGCGGCGGGTCGATGCGCCACCGGATCTTTCGGTACAGCTCGCGGTGGACCATCAGGTATCCGGCGGTGTTCCAGTGGGCCTGCACCGGAAAGCGGTAGCGCACGCCGCCCCAGCGCCCGACCGGTGAGATGAACTTCACCCTCCGTCCACTGAGGCGATAGCCGGGCACCTCGCCGCCAACGATCGGCCAGTTGAGGGCCAGCAGCCCGGAGACCGAGTTCGGCGCCGGCGTCACGTCGGTGTCGAGGAACAGGATCCAGTCCGCGTCCCGCCGCATTGCGTACTCGACGATCAGGTTCCGCCCGGTGCAGATCCTCACCAGTCGCTCGTAACCGTCGATTCGGGTCGCCCCGGTGTCGATAGAAAAGCCCCATTCGTCGTCCACCAGCCCGCCGAACGGGCTGGCGGACGGGTTTGCTCCGTGGTGTTCGAGCGCGACAAACCAGGCGAGCCGGAACCCCGCCGAGGCAGCGTCGGCCTCCATCGCGGCCCGTTCCGATAACCAGGCCAGGTGTTCCGCGGCGTCGTCCAGCTTGTACGGAGCGCACGTGGCGCCGACTACGATAGTGCGCGTCTTCGTCCGGTCGTCCGGCTTCGTCGTGACGGTCTTCGATGTCCCGCTTCGGGTCTTGCCCATGATCCCCCTATCGTCGTCCGACGGCATCGTCGGGCGCGCTGGCCGGCTCTCCCGCGGTGCGCGCCGCATCCGCTCGGCTCGCCGCGGACATGCGTGTCGATCGGTCAGGAAACGGTCGTGTGCGCAACGTCGAATGGCTCGAAGCGAACCGGATTTTCCCGCCACCGCGCCAGTTCATGCCGCACCATGCCGTTGTTTTGCCGCCAGTCGTTCATGATCGCCTTTTCCGCGCCGCGTTCCGCCGGCGCGTGCGTGCCGCCGACGCCTTCGCCGACGAACGGCTCGTACCCTTGCACGATTGCCACGTTCGGTAAGGCGAACTCGGCGAAGAAGCGGTTTCCGCCGAACGCTTCCGGGCCGGCGAAGAAAAACTTGGGATGAACCCGGTCGACAAAATCTCGCACGCAGGCGTACCGCATCGCGAAGTGGGTCGAGACCGCCATCGCGCCCAGCGGCGCGCATGGCGCGTCGTACATGCGGCGTAGTGCGTTCGTCTGCTCGAGGTGCACCGGCTGAAACATCAGCCAATGCGGCGCCCAGACCCCGATTGCCGGGTTGGCGAAGATCGCGTCGGCCTCCGACCGCGCGGCCCAGAACCATCGCTCGACCGCCCAGCGCGCTTGGCCGTACTCCAGCTGGTCCAGCTTGGAGATTCCCTTCGTATGACCGAACCAAACCACGTCGAACGGTTCGGCGCATTCGCGGAGCGCCGCCAGCCCCGCGACCGTGCCCGCGACGTCGGAGGAAACCTGGACCCCCGGCGGCGCATCGCGCACCTCCGCGTCCAGCCCGCTCGCCTCGACCATTTCCCGCCACCCTGGCGCCGAACCGTGGTTGATCCCCACGAAGATCTTCGAATCGGCGTGGCGACGCTTCAGCATCTCCAGGAAATAGGCGGCAAGCGGCAGGCCCGATTCCGGCACCCAGCTCGAAAAAACCACCGCGTCCCGAGGCCGGCCGGTCGGTTTGCGGTGCGGCCGCGGCGCCGTCCGGGTTGCCGGCGCCCAGCGCGGACCGCGCCGAACCACGCCGGTCGGGGCCAGCGCCACATCGACGATCTCCAGCGTTGCCCCGGCCGGCGCCACGGGTTTCAGCCGGAACGACGTGCCACCCTGGAACCCCGGGTGAAGGCGCCAGTTGCGCGGCTCGGCCGGCGCGATGGAGATCGATGAAACCTCTTCCCAGTCATCCAGCGCCAGGTCGAACTCGACGTGTACGACACCCGTCGCCAGATCCACCGCCAGGTCGAGGAAATCCAGCGTGTGATGGAGGAAGGACGGGTCGTGGACATCGACGTAGACATCGGCGGCGACCCCGCGCGCGAGCGGCAACCGCAGATGCAGCGCATCCATCCCACGCACCATGAGCGTGAGCTCGCCGCGCAGCGCGCCCTCGATCGGGTCGCGCAGGATCAGCTTCAGCTTCGGATCGACCAGGTCGCCGATCGCGTGCAGGACGGTCGGGTTCGCCGGATCGACCGTCCAGCCCTGCACCTTCGCACGGACCGGCGGATGAGCGTCCCCGTCATCGTCCCGGTCTGGGCCGGCGCCGGGCTCGGCGGCGAGATCGGCCCGCTTCGGCGCGAAGGGAGTCTCTTCGGGTGCGGGATGTTCGCCGGCGATGTCGGTAGTGTGGCCTGTCGGACCATCGCGGGCCGCGAGCAGGTCGAACGCAATGCCCTCCAGGCCCGCTTCGATCGTGAGCGGGAACGTCTCGACCAGCGCGGTCGCGACATCGGGCCGGTCCGCCAGCCATTCCGCGAACGCCATCGGCACCACGAACGCGGCGGCTCCACGGTCGGCGGCCAGCCGGAGCCACGCGATGACCTCGCCGGTGTGGGCCGGCATGCCGTTATCGAACGGCGCTTGCTCCCACGTGACCGACTTCGGCAGTCCCGTCGGAACGGGACCGACCCCCACCAGGCGCCGCACGGGGGAACCGCGCCGTTTTCGGCCTTTCATCGCTCGTGCTCCCGTCCGCGCGCCGTCGCCACGACGGCCATCGGCAGGAATGTCACCGTGTCCAGGCGACGCAGGACCGACGCGAACGCTGGGTGGTCGTCCGGCAAGAAACCGCGAGGGCTTCCCGCAAGGGTCCACGCCAGCGAGGTGAGGACGATTGGCAGGCCTGGTTCCGCCGGAGCCAAAAACGGGCCCATGCGGGAGGCGCGCGGCAGCCGGTCGCGCAGCGAAGCATCGGCTTGCGCGGCCGCATTGCCGAACGCGGCGGGGTCCTGCAACGCTTCCGGCGAATCGTCGTACACGCCTTCGCACGCGTAGAACCCGGACGGCTCGATCGCCGGAAACAGCGCGGAGAACGACGCCCATTGTTGGGCGCCGTCCCGGCTGCCGTCGTCGATCACCACCCGGAACCGATGGTCTCGCAACAGATCCGCCAGCAACGCGCCGTTGCCTTGCGGACCGTGGACGATGCGGCACCGAGGCGGCAGATCCGGGACGAACACGCGGCGGATGTCGAGTCCGACGATCCGCGCGTTCGGAAAGTACTCGAGCCACACGTGCAGCGACGAGCCGTCGCCGACGCCGATCTCGAGCAGGTCGAAAGCATCGTCCCGAAACGGTGCGAGGAAGGGTTCGTAGCGTCGCAGCAGGTCCCGGTAGAGCGACGACCTGCTCGTGCCCCGTTCCCGTCCGATCTGGTCGAGGTCCCGGCGCCGCGTCCCCGTCACCCGCGTCCTCCGGAAAACGAAAACGGGGTGGCAGGACGCGCCCTGCCACCCCGGGGAGCGTACCAGCCCTAGCGGTTGCGCTTGCCGCGCTTGCCCTTGGACCCCGCCGAGCCGCCGTAACCGTACTCGACGCAGAACCCGCCCTGGCAGTCGCCGCTGCAGCACTGCGCGCCGTTGCGGCACTGCGCCCCGCTCGGCTTGCACTGGCAGCGCTTTCGGCCGTTCGGCTGCGCCTGGGAGTAGCGGCTGCAGCACTTCTTGCACGGCTTGCACTTCGGCTTGCCGTTCTTCTTCTTGCCGCACTTGCCGCATCGGCGGCCGTTCGGCACGCACCGTTCGTCTTCCGGCCCGTCCCCCTCGCCCTTCTTGCCCTTTTTCTTGGCGTCGGCGGCCTGGAGCCCGGCCACGCCGAGCGCGCTGGCCACCGCGCCAGAAAGCACCCCGCGAACGACGCCGCGGCGGGAAGCATCGGCCGTCAGTTTCTGGACCAACGCGTCGAACTTCTCCTGGTCCACGGCTACCCTCCTGTCGTTTCGCACGCCCACCGTCGAACGCGCCACGCTCATGCCCGACCGCCATGTCGGGTCCTCAATGAAAGGAAGGTGTGGTCACGACACAGTATCGATCCACCTCACCACGCCTTCACAAAGAGTTTACGGACGATTCAAGCAGTCGTCAACACTGTGGACGCTCTGGTCGCCGATGCAGCCCGGGGATCGGCGCCATGTCGGCTCGATTTCCGCTTGCCTGTCGTCCCCTGACCGGGGAAGTTCGCGACGCACAAGTGGGAATTCCAGCCGGTGGACACGTCCCGTTGGTCACGGCCGCCGTGGGCCGCCAGTATCGAGAACCGTTGCCTGATGCGTGCCATCGACCATATGTCCGCTCGCTGTGCCGCCGCGACGGCCAAGGCGAGGCGCGACGGCCGACGCCCGGCGACGGGTCGGCGAAGCGCCATCTGTTTCGATCGCGGCCCCGGCTCCGCCAGGTGACGCCGCTTCCTGCTCCATTGCCAACGCTTTCCGAAAGGATCGGACGGCGATTCCCGAGGAACGCCGCCGGTTGCGGCCCGGGCCCGACAGACGGCGGCGAACCGGTACTGTGGGCATGGGCGCTCGCCAACTGGATCGGCCCGTGTGCCTCCGAGTTCCCGTACCGGCGCCACTGGGTGCGCGCTACGCTGGCAACTTCGTGGCTAGCCAAACCTGCCCGGCAGTCGCCCGCCGTGCCCGTCGCCGGACGACGGCCGCTCGGACGCCTGCACTCCGTCCGGTGGGCGGAGCGTCGCGAGTCGATGCCAATTGAAACGCGTGAGGCCCTGCGCATCGTGCCCGGGCACCGGCGTTGCTGCGACCGGGGTGGCCAGATCTGACGCTTCCGGCAGCAGCGGGTCGGGCAGCGCGGATTCGAACAGCCAGCGGCCGAAGAACGCGCCGAGGTCCCGCCCGGCGATCTCCTCGGCGAGGTCCACGAATTCGGCGGTCGTCACCGCGCGGCCGGCGTTGCGGGCGTGCCATTCCTGCAAGAGGCGGAAGAAGGCGTCGTCGCTGAGTTCGGCCCGCAGCGCGTGCATGGCGAGCGCGCCCCGGTTGTAGATCGCGCCGCTGAAAAGATCGCCGGCGGCCGGGTTGCCGATGGCGAAGGCGTGGGCCGGATTCGAGCTCGTGCGTTCCAGCGCCGCCGCGAGGTCCGACAGCACACGGTCGCGAGCCGCCGGTCCGCCCGTATGTTCGGCCCAGAGCGCTTCCGCGTACCGCGCGATTCCCTCGTTCAGCCAGATGTCGGACCACCGCCGGAGCCGGACCGAGTTGCCAAACCAGTGGTGCGCGATCTCGTGGGCGACGGTGCGCTCTTCCAGCGCGGAGCGTCCGTAAACGACCATCTCCTCGGTTTCGAGTGCCGCGCCGAATCCATCGACGACCACGCCGCCGATCCGGTCCGACGGAAACGGACCGAACAAACCGGAGAAGTAGCGCAGCATCTCCGCGGTGTTCGCCACCGCGGCCCATTCCCGCTCGGTCGCGTCCTGCGGGAAGGCGTAGGTCACGTGGACCGCTCGATCGTCCACGTACTCGTCCCACGTCCTGACATCGAAATCGCCGGCCGCGAACGTCGCCAGGTAGGGAGGGATCTCGTCGTCGTTCGCGTAGACGAACGTGCTGCGACCCCCCTCGGAGATCTCCGCCACGAGATCGCCGCCGGCCACGACATTGGTCCCCGCCGGGACGGTGATGCGCAGCGTGAAGGCCGCGGCGTCCTCGGGGTGGTTGTTCGCCGGAAACCAGTTTTCGGCCCCGCCCGGTTCGCCGGCGATGTACACCGTGCCGTCCGCGGTGAGCCAACCGCGCTGGTAGCGGTCCGCCACGCCGTTCGATCCCGGATCGCCGCTGTACGACACGGCTACCGTGAACGCCTCGCCGTCCGCGATGGGCGCCGCCGGGATGATCTCCAGTTCGGCGTCGTCGTGGATCCATTGCGCGAGAACGCCATCGACGGCGACCGATTCGACATCGAGGCCGCGCAGGTCGAGGTTGAAGCGCGACAGCGAATGGACGGCAACCGCCTCGATCCGGGCTGTCGCTTGCCGGATGACGCCGCGCTCGACATCAACATCGAGCGCCAGGTCGTATCGCTGGACGTCGTACCCGCCATTGCCGGCCGCGGGGTACAGCGGGTCCCCGATTGACGATGCGCCCGGGCGCGGTGCGCCGGCGGGGACCGCTGGTGCCGGGGTCTGGCCGGTCGCCAGACTCGGCAAGACGCACGGCACGAGGATGGCGAGCACCACGGCCAGGCCGCGGGCGAGTCGGGGCATCGGGTCTCCTCCTGCGCGGAGTGTAGACGGCCCGATGTCCCGGTTGGTTCCGGCGCTCGGGCGCGGTCCTCGTCGGCAGCCGCTTTGCCGCCGGTTGGTCTGCCCGCGAAGCGGCCCAGCCGCGTGGTTGGAGCGGATGGCGGCATCGGATGCCGGTGATCCCGATTGGCGTGTGTTCGAGAACCACGCCGGTACGTCCCACCCACCACCGTCATCCCGCCACGCCGCCGTCATTCCTCGACAGGCTCGGGATGACGGTGGTGGGCTCGCGATGACGGTGATGCGCTCTGGATGTGGGTGTCGGGTAGGGGACGCCCGGGAAAGCGGCGTCCGCCGGGTCGCTTGAGCGGCCTCGGCCTGCGTCACTTGGGCAAGGTCGCGGAATGGAAAGGCGCCGCCCTCGCCGCCCGGTCTGGCTACCGGGGTGCGAGGGCGGCGCCACGACGGCCCGGCATGGCCGCCGGGATTCCGCCACGACGTAGGTCAGGTGGCAGCGGTTAGGCCGCGAGGCGAGCGGTTCCGACCGGAATCCACCAGCAGCCTCGCCGCCCGGTGGCGAACCCCACGACGGCTCCTTCGATCCGGTGCCAGCGCACCGCCGGCATGCCGCCCAGCAGGCTGACCGCGGCCGGCGGCTCGGCCGGTTCCGGCAGCGGTTCCGGATGCCAGTAGGCTTCCAGCCAGTCTTCGAATCCGGTCCCGTCGGCTTCGCCACGCCAGCGGGCCGCCACCGATTCGGCGTACGACTCGGCGAGGGCGTCCGGCGATACCTCGCCCACCTCCGGGCTGATCGCGGCCATCGAACCATCCTTCCCTGCAAACGGCACCGGCGTCCTCCGCGTGCGCGTCGGCCCCGGTGATCCGGACCACATGCGACCGTGACGCCGGGGTCACCAAACGACCCGCTCGGGTACTCCCCGGCGGGCGGCGAACCCGGTGCCGGGACTCCATCCTGCGTCTGCCAAACGCAGGAATGATGCCAGCAAACAGCCCCGCCAGCCCAACCCCCGGCGGGTGGAAAATGCAGCCAAGCCGCGGCACCCTGATTGCATTGAGGAGCCGGTGCGTGGGCCGGTCAAGTCCGCTCGTGGAGGGCCTTTCGGCGGTGGCGCGAACGATCCTGATCGTGGACGACGACCGGGCGGTTGTCGATCTGCTCACCGAAGTATTGACCGAGTACGGCTACGTCGTGCGCGTCGCGTACGACGGCCGGATGGCGCTCGAAGCGGTCGATCGCCTCGCGACCGACCTGGTCGTCACCGATGTCCGCATGCCGCGCATGGACGGCCTCGATCTCGTGCGTCGATTGCGGCGGCGTGACGCTCCGATCCCGGTGCTCGTCCTGACGGGCGTGGTGGACGACACGGGGCTCGCCGACGAGGTGCCGGTAATCGCCAAACCGTTCGACGTGGACGATGTCCTCCGCGCGATCGACCGGCTCATCACCCACGCGCTGAACGCATCCTGAATCGCGGCCGGTTCCCGTCTGTCAGACCAGCCAGGGCCGGTCGCGCGCGAACGCCTGGAGTGCCGCTTCCTGTGGTGGGGATTCGATCGCGCCGGGGCAGACCGTGCGCACCGTCGCGATCGCCTCGGCCGCGCTTCGGCCGTCGCGGATCAGCCAGGCGGCGAGCACGCTGCCGGTGCGGCCTTGGCCGGCGAGGCAGTGGACGGCGACCGGGATGCCACCCGCCCGCTCCCGGTCGAGGAATCCGAGCGCCCCCAGGAACTGTTCCACCGACGGCGGATGGAAGTCCGGCACCGGCAGGTGCAAGGAATCGAACCCGGCTTCGGCGAGCGCATCTCCCGGCAGCGCGGTTTCGGTGAGCGAGAGCAGCGCACCAATTCCGTGCGCCCGGAGCACCGCGAGGTCCGCCGCGATGTTGCCGGGCGAGGGCGCATACCGCCCGGGCCGCGCGCCGGGTCGGGAACATCCGGCGAGGACGCCCGGTTCGAGCCAGTAGAAACGGATCATACGTTGCCCTTGCCCGCGTCCGTGCGTGTACCTGACCGTATGATGCGCCCGACCTGCCGTCGCGCGACACCGCCCGTTTGGCTGGCGCGATGCCCGCCCGGACGGTTGGAACGAACCGAGGGTGAGCCTTGACCCTTCGGTGCTCGCGCCGACGCGCCGCCGGTGTTGCTCGCTCGCCGTCGCGGCGTGTGCATATCACCGCATGCGGCGTCCGTAAGCGCGCGTCGGGGTGATCGGCAACCGTGGCCCGAAACGTGCGTATCGAACTTGGTACGATCGTATCGAACTTGGTACGATCATGGTACGGATGAGCGGCGGCATGGGCTAGACGGCCACCTCGCCGCCGTGCCCCACGACGGAGGTTGTGACGTATGGCACGCGCGAAGCAGGACGGGGCGACGAAGACCTTCGAGACCCACAACGATTTGCCGGAAGAGGTCCGGCTGGCGTCGATCGTGCTGTGCAACCAGCAGCTCGCCGACACCTTCGACCTCTACAGCCAGGTCAAGCAATCCCACTGGAACGTCAAGGGGCGCGACTTCATCCAGCTCCACTTGTTGTTCGACGAGCTCGCCGCGCGCCTGCTCGAGCACGTGGACCTGATCGCCGAGCGCGCCACCGCCCTTGGCGGCAAGGCGATGGGCACGGCGCGGATGTCGGTCGCCAACACCCGCCTGCCGGAGCTGCCCGACGACATCGACGAGGGCATGGACTACGTTGCCGCGCTGGTCGATCGGTACGGCAAGTACGGCGCGTCGTCGCGGGAGGCCATCGCCGCCTCCGAGGAAGCAGGCGACGCCGACACCGCCGACCTCTTCACCGAAGTTTCTCGCGCGATCGACAAGGACCTCTGGTTCCTCGAAGCGCACCTGCAGGGGTAGCACGCACGGTTTCGGATCGCCCGCGGCCTCGCCGGTCCCGTCGGAAGACGGGACCGGCGGGGCCGTTTCCGTTTATCCGTTGTTCGGTGTATCGCCGCGCCGATGGACTCGGCACCCTCGCGTCGGTAAACGACCCGACGGCGGAGCATCTCGGAGCATCTCCATGTGCGCAACACGGAGGATGCCGGTTGTCGCCGCCGGTGCGGACGCCGCGCTTGTCGTTGCCGCCGCGTTCCCCAAGCGGCTTGCGCGACGCTCGAGGGGCAGATTCGGCAGCGCCGGTTTCGGGTAGAGGCAGGCGCGGGTATCATCCCGGACCAGTCGCCCGTTCGCCGCCGAACACCCCGGGGGATCGATCCATGCCCGTTCGCTCGCTCGCGCCCGACCTCGTGATCCTTGGCGCCGCCATCACCACGATGGACGATGCCAACCCGCGCGCCGCCGCCGTCGCGGTGAAGGACGGCCGATTCGTGGCCGTCGGCAGCGACGACGAGGTCGCGCCGCTGGCCGGCGCCGGCACGACCGTGATCCGGCTTTCCGGAGCGCCCGTCGTGCCGGGCATTATCGACGCCCACAACCACCTGCTGTCCACCGGCCGCATGCTGCGCGAGGTCCAGCTCTACGATTGCCGCACCATCGGCGAGATCCAGCAGCGGGTCGCGGAGCGGGTCGCGCAGACCCCGGCCGGCGCGTGGATCGTCGGCCGGGGTTGGGACGAGAGCCTGCTCGACGAGCGCCGCCACCCGACGCGGCACGATCTCGACGCGGTCGCGCCGGACAACCCGGTCGTCATCCACCGGGTCTGGAACAAGCTCGTCTGCAATTCGGCGGCCTTGCGGGAGGCCGGCATCTCCGCCGAAAGCCCGGACCCGCCGGCCGACGTCCTCTACAGCGGCTCGTTCGAGCGGGACGCCGACGGCGAACCGACCGGGCTGTTCCGCGACCGCGCCAAGGAACTCATCCTCGACCACGTGCCCGCGCCGTCCGAGGACGACCTCGTGGCCCAGATCGCGGCCGGGTGCGCGGCCTACAACGCCCTCGGGATCACCGCGGTGTGCGAACCCGGGCTCTATCCGGACGAGATCCGCGCCTTCCACCGCGCCCACCGCGAAGGCCGCCTCACGGTCCGCACCGACATGCTGCTCGCCGGATGGGGCTTCGGCAAGCCGGAAACCGAGACGGCATTGCAGGAGCAGTTCGCCGGCACCGGTCTCGCGGGAGGGTTGGGCGACGACTGGCTGCGGCTGGAAGGCGTCAAGATGATGCCCGACGGCGGCATGAGCGACCGTACCGCGAAGATGTTCGAGCCGTACCTCGACGAGCCCGGCAACCGCGGGACGTGGACGGTCGAGCCTTCCCGCCTCGTCGAACTCATCCGTTGGGTGCACGACCTCGGTTGGGCGATGGACATCCATACCTGCGGCGACGAGGCGCAGGAGGTCGTGGTTCGCGCCTACGCCGACGCGCAGCGCGCCAACCCGAAACCGTGGCTGCGCCATCGCGTCCACCACGCCTACTTCCCGACCGCGGAAGCGTTGCGCGTGATGGCGGAGTTCCGAATCCCGGCGGTGGTTTCGTCGCCGTTCCTCACCAACCTCGGCGAGGGCTTCGTCAACAGCGTGGGGCCGGAGCGGGCGTCGCGGGCGATGCCGATGCGGACCTACCTCGACGCCGGTGTGCCGCTGGCCGGCTCCTCCGATTCCCCGATCACCGATTTCAACCCGTGGGTCGGGATGGCCGCCGCCGTCAACCGGCGCACGGTCGCGGGCCGGGATCTCGGCGCGAACGAGGCGCTGACCGCCGAGGAAGCGTTGCGGTCCTACACCACCGGCGGCGCGTTCGTCTCCGGCCGCGAAGGTCGCATCGGCCGCATCGCGCCGGGCTTGCTGGCCGACCTCGTCGTGCTCGACCGCGATCCGCTCGCCGTCGCGCCGGAGGACCTCGCCGGCGTGCGGCCGGTCGCGACCATGGCCGGCGGGGCGTGGGTCTTCGGCGCCGTGGAGTAGGGGGGTCAGGCGTCCGCCGGGTCGGTCGCCTTCGTGCGGCGGGTGCGTTTCGGCTTCGGCGGCGCGACGGGTTCGCCGCCCAGCAAGAGCGATTGCTGGGCGGCGGCCGGAGGTTCGGTCGCGGGCGGCGTCGGTGCGCGGAACGCCTCCTGCGCGGCAGCGAGCGCGGTCGCCAGTCCGTCGCCGTCGGCGATCTGCTCCGCCAGCAACGGCAGGCCGCCCTCGTTGATGAGCCGCCGGTTGCCTTCGGGAGCGTCGTCGCCGGCGCGAACGAGCAGGGGCGTCCACCCGCGCCGCAGGGTTTCCCGCGCGCCGGCCAGGGTGCCGCCCTTCTGCGCGTCGCTGGCGACGACCACCGCCGCGTCGGCGAGCCCGTAGATCACCTTGTTGCGCGCCATCGCGTTGGCCGGGGTGAATCCGGCGTCGGGTTTGAACGGCGTCAGTAGCACGAGGTTCCCCTCGGCGATCGCCTGCCTCAGGGCAGCATCGCGCAGCCACTTTTCGAGGCTTTCGGCCAGCACGCCCACCGCGCGCCCGCCGCGATCCAGCGCGCCGAACATGGCAACCCGGTCCACCCCGCGCGCGCCGCCGGACACGACCGCCAGCCCGGCCTGCGCCGCCGACCTGCCGACGCGGTCGGCGAACGCCGACCCGGCGCCATCGACGTCACGGGAACCGACGACGGCGACAGCCGGCGCATCCAGCAAATCGCGCGGCCCGGCGCCGAACAGCACCGGCGGCCGCAGGTTGCCGAGCCGGCGCAGTCGCGACGGGTACCCTTCGCCGGCGCGGGTGACCGCCCAGATGCCGCGCTGCTCCAGCCGTTCCAGGTCGAACGCGATCGTGCCCGCCCGTTCGAGCAGGATTGCCAATCGCTCCGGCGATGCGTCGGCCGTAGCCACTGAGGCGAGTTCGTCCGCCGTGCGGCCCAGCAACCACGACGGACGCAGGTTGGCGTCGTGCAGGCGCGCCGCGAGGTCGTGCCACCCCGCTGGCCCGAGCGGTTCCGCGCCCGACCCGCGGGGCAGACCGAGGTGGCTCGCCACCAGCAGGATCGCGAGGTCGTCGTCGGACAGCCGGGAGGCAACGGACACGCAGGGTCTCCTAAGTGATACGGACTTTGGCCAGCGCGAACGGGTAGACCGGCCCGCTGCCGGCTCCGAGCAGTTTCATCGCCGCGGCGGTCATCGTCCAACCGGAATCGACCATGTCATCGACCAGCAGCACCGGGCCGGATCGGACCGCGTCCGGCTCCACGCCGATCGCGCCCGCCACGTTTTCGGCCTGCTGGACGCTGTTGGCCATCTCCTTCTGGGGAGGCCGCTCGGCGGTCTTGCACAGCGCCGGGACGAACGGGAGCGCCAGTGCCGCCGCCAGCCGCCGGGCGAAATCCTGCACCAGTTCGCCGTGCCGGGTGGACGGAACGACCGTCACCCAGGCGGGCGCCGGGTTCGGTCGCCACCGCTCACGGACCAGTTCCGCCGCCGCCTGCACGAGTTCGTCGTCGAAACGGCCGGTGGCGTATTTGCCGTCCTTCACGAGGTCGCCCCAGCCGCCGTCGCCCCACGAGCACAGCGCCCGCCCCGGCTGGGGTCGCAAGTGCTCCGGAATCTTGCGCCACGGTGATGTCGGCAGCGCACCGGTCGGCAGCATGATCCTCGGTTCGAGGACGATGTCGGAGCGACGGAGGAACCGCCGGGCCTCGATGGCGAGGCGGCGGTCGATCTCCATCGGCGCCACCGAGCGCCCGAGGCAACCCGCGCAACGACCGCACGGCGTTGCTTCCGGATCGTCGAGCGCCCGCCCGACGAATTCCATCAGGCATCCCGGGCGGCGCACGAAATCCCTCGCCTGCCGCAACTCGTCGCGCCGTTGCCCGGTGATGCGCGCCGACCGCTCGTGGTCCGGCTGCCACGGGTTCGCCGTTCGCAGCCAGTCGCTCCCGTCGCGGGCGACGATGCCGTCGGCTTCGAAGAACTTCAGCGCCTTGTCGATCCGCGACCGGCTCATGTTCACGCTGAGCTGGAGTTCGCCGATGGTGAGCGGACCATCCCGTTCGAGCGCGGCAATCAGGTCCTGTTGCTCAGCCGCGGACGGGAAGGCGGTGGTGATGAAGTAGTCGGCGATCTCGTCGTCCTCGCGGCCTTCGAGCAGGATGGCGAGCGCGCTGTCGATGCCCCGTCCGGCGCGTCCGACCTGCTGGTAGTAGGCGACCAGCGAGCCGGGTCGCTGGAAGTGGACGACGAAACCGAGGTCGGGTTTGTCGAAGCCCATGCCGAGGGCGATCGTGGCGACGAGGGCCTTGACCCGGTTGTGGCGCAGATCGTCTTCCAGGGCGCGGCGCACCGCCGCTTCGAGGCTGCCGTGGTAGGCCGGTGCGTCTATGCCGTTCTGCCGGAGCCAGGCGGAGACTGTTTCGGCGTCGGTCACCGTGAGCGCGTAGACGATGCCCGAACCCGGCAGATCCGGCAGCGTTGCCGCCAGCCAGGCCAGCCGGTCGGCCGGGTCGGCCATCGGGGCGGCCTGCAACCGCAGCGACTTGCGCGCCAGCGGCCCGCGCACGATTTCGAGGTTCGGCCCCAATTGCTCGGCGATGTCGGCCACCACGCGGTCGTTGGCGGTCGCGGTCGTGCCAAGCAGCGGAACGGTCGATGGCAGGAGTCGGGCGACGGAGACGATCCGCCGGTAGTCCGGCCGGAAGTCGTGGCCCCAGTCGGAGATGCAGTGGGCCTCGTCCACCACCAGCATGCCGACGTTGCCCTTGATCGAGGGCAGCGTGTGCCGCCGGAAGCGGTCGTTGCCGAGGCGCTCCGGCGAGACGAAGAGGACGTCGATGGCGCCGCTGGCGAGGCCGGATTCGATGCCGTCCCAATCGTCCGTGTTGTCGCTGGCAATGTGGGCGGCTCGGATGCCCAGCCGGTCCGCCATGAGCCGCTGGTCGCTCATCAGCGACAACAAGGGGCTTACGATGAGCGTTGGTCCGGCGCCGGCCTCGCGCAGCAGTTTCGTCGCGACGAAGTAGACGAGGCTCTTGCCCCAGCCGGTTCGCTGCACGACGAGCAGGCGGGCGTGCCGTTCGGCGAGGGCGAGGATCGCCTCCCGCTGCCCGTCGCGGAACTCGGCGTCCGGCCCGAACATATTGGCCAGCAAGGCATCGGCGCGCGAACCTGCGTCCATTCGGCATCCCCGGTTTATCTGGCGATTTCAGTGGCGCAGATCATATCGCGCCGTTCGCTGGATCAATGCGGCGAACGGAAACGCCGCGGCCCGCTCCTCAGGGGGAAAGGAGCGGACCGCGGCGCTGGAAAAGGAGGTTGGGGCCGGCCAGCGTGCGTTTTGGGTCGAAAAGGGCGAGGCAACGCCGGTCCGGCGCGTTTTGGAGGGGAGTGGGTTCCGCTGGCGGCTACCTCGGCGACAGACCCGATTCGGCCGCCAGCGGGATGCGAGGATCGATCAGGCGTCCGGGGTGGCCATCTCCGGGGCGGTGGTGGTGGCGACGATCGGGAGCACCGTCAGCGAGCCGTCGCCGACGTGGCCGATGGCGTAGACGCTGTACACGGAGCCGGCATCGAACGCGACGCCCGGCAGGGCGAGGGCGACGTCGGCGGTGCCGGTCGGCCGCACTTCGAGGTTGTAGCTTGCGGCGGGCACTTCGAGGTAGTCGCTGGCCTCGGGGAAGGCGAGGTTCTCGATCAGGACATCGCCGCCGGTGACGGCGACATCGACGGCCGGCGCGTCGGGCGAGGCGTGGATGACGCGGACGCGGGCGTCCTCGGCGCCGAGTTCGCTGAGATCGGCCTGGAAGACCTGCGGGGTGATGTCGGCGAGCAGGCCGGTCGCGGCGACTTCGTAGGCCGCGCCTTCGGCGAGGGTGAGTTCGGCGTCGATGACGGCGGTATCCGGCGCCGCGCCGGTGGCGGTGACCTGGACCTGGTGCTCGCCGGCCGGCAGGGCGACCCAGCCGGAGGCCGCGCCGAAGGCGAGGCCTGACAGCGCGAGGTCGCCGTTCACGTAGACATCCACGGCCGGGGCATCCGGGGAGGCGTGGATCACGTTGACGCAGGCGTCGCCGTCCATACCGATGCCGAGGGCGGTGACGCAGTTGCCCATGTCGGCGGTTGGGGTGGAGGCCATGTCCTGGGCCATCGCGCCCGGCTGGGCGAGGCCGGTCAGCATCGTGAAGGCGAGGACACCGGTGGAGCCGAGCGCGGTGACGAACTTCCGTCGCGAAGGCATGAGAGCGTCTCCTCTGGGGTGGCGAATGACTGGCTGGCCGGCCGGCGCGCGGTACCTCGCCCCGGATTAATATAAACCTATACATCAACTTCAAATCTGTCAACACCTCTCATCCGGATCGATCTGGACCGACCCGGATGTCCGGTGACACGAACCGCTGCCTATTGCATCGCCCATCGCCGCGTGCTATCCAATCTGTACTGGAGGTTGATATTTTGATGGACGCCGATTCCGCCGCCGACCGAACCGACGAGCCGCTTTCCATCGGCACGGTGGTAGCGCGGCTGCGCGGCGAGTTCCCGGACGTCAGCCCGTCGGCCTTGCGATTCCTCGAGCGGTCCGGACTGCTCTCCGCTACCCGGACGGCGGGCGGCCACCGGCTGTACACGTCCGCGGACGTCGAGCGGATCCGCCGGATCAAGTCCTGGCAGCGCGAGCGGCTGTCGCTCGCCGAGATCCGGCAGCGCCTCGAGGACGCCGACCGGCTGGCCTCACCGGACGTGTTGGCCGACGCCTTCCTCCGGCTCGCCCTTGCCGGCGACCGGGCGGCGGCGTTTCACATCGTGGCGGCGGCGGACGAACTCGGCCTTCCGCTGGAGCAAACGTTCGGCGCCGTGATCCAGCCAGCGCTTACCGAACTCGGGCGGCGGTGGGAGACGGGCGAGGTGCTGGTCGCGCAGGAAAAAGAGGTGTCCGAACTGGTCCGAGACCTGGTGGCGGAACTGTCGCGCCGCCACGCGCAACCGCGGCCGGAGGGGCCGACGCTGGTGGCCGCCTGCGTCGAGGGCGAGCGGCACGAACTCGGGCTGCGCATGGCCTGTGGGTTGCTTCGGGAACGAGGATGCGCGGTCCATTTCCTCGGCGCCGATGTCGCGCCCCGGTTCGTGCTGGAGGCCGTGCGCCTGCACCGGCCGGATGCCGTGCTGTTGTCGGTTCACCTCGCCGTGAACCTGCCAGCGGTCAAGGACGCGGTCGAGGTGCTGACGATCGGATTGGCTCCACGGCTTCCGCCTCCGATCGTCGCTGGTGGCATGGCGGCGATCGGCCGACCGGACGCCATCCGCGGCTGGGGCGCGATCCCGGTCTCCCGACCGCAGCCGTCCGCCGCGCCGGGCGTCCTCGGCGACCTGCCCGGGTTGCTCGACGAGATCGTTTCGGGCGGATAGGGCGCCGCACGTCCAGCGGCTGGAAAAAATCCTCGTCCAGGCCCGGAGCTACGGGCGGGTCCGGCGGCGCTCTCGGCGGTCGCCGCCGGTCAAACCGGAATGTCCTGCCAGCGCCGGGCATCGACGAAGCGCCCGAGGTGCCGGACATTCGTGGTGGCGACGATGACGCGGTTCGCGGGCAAGATTTCGAGCGCGGTGGCCGCCAGCAGGACATCGGCATCGAGCGCGTGCGAGGCGGCGGTGGGATGTCCGGCGTTTCGGGCGTCGGCCCAAAGCTGGGCGGCCCTGCGCATGATGTCGGTCGCGAACGGCGCGTAGCCAAGCGTTTGGCCGAGCCGATCGAGCCGGGACAACCCACGGATGCTCCGTATACGGAGAATCTCCCGGCGGATCTCGCAGTCGGCGATCTCCGGAACGACGATTGCCCACGATTCCGCGGCGCGCATCACCCACTCGGCACCGTCCGGGTTCGGCCGCGGGTGGGCGATCTGGCCGAGCACGCCGCGGTCGAGGACGATCGCGTCAGTCCTGGAAGAGCAACGATTCGCCGGCGATCGTCCGCTCCCGGTCCAGCGCCGATCGCAGGACCGGCCACGTCGATTCGTCGAAGCCGGTTTCGTCGTCGAGCCAGTCACGAACCATGCGAACGAACACGCCGTTTCGCCTACGGCGTTCCGCGTCGTCGGTCAGGTAGGGGACGCCAGCCGGGATATCCAGGTCGATTGCTGGTTCGGCCATCGTGCCTCCGAAACCGAGACGCGGGAACTGTTGTCGCTCTTGCGCAATTGTATTCAAGTCAGCGGGCGGCGTGATCTCGCCGCGACTGGGTGGCCGATGTCGGTTCTGGGCCGGACGGAAACACTAGCGCCGCACCGCGCACGCCGGCGACAACCCGATCCCCGGGGCGGATTCCGCCGTAGGAGCCGAGGCGGGCGCGCAGCACTCGGCCCGTGTCCAGCCGCACCATCAGGACCTGGTCGTGCCCGTAGAAGGCGCGCGACAGCACGGTGGCGTTACCTTCCGCGCCCGGCGGCGCCGGGGCGAGCCGCAGGGCTTCGGGCCGTAGCATGACCTCTACCGGCCCCCGTGCCTGGCCGATGATCGGCACGATGCCGAGTTCCGTCCCGGCCTGCCGCCCGGTAGCCTCGCCGGGCAGGAACTGGGCGTCTCCCACGAAACCTGCCACCCAGCGCGTGGCCGGACGGTGGTAGAGCTCCTCCGGCGTGCCCGATTGCACGACGCGGCCGCCGGCCATCACCGCGACCCGGTCGGCGAGACTCAGCGCCTCCTCCTGGTCGTGCGTCACCAGCACCGCGGTTGCGCCGGCGGCCCGCAGGATGTCGCGGACTTCTTCCCTGACCGAGGCCCGCAATTCGGCGTCGAGGTTGGAGAACGGTTCGTCGAGCAGCACCAGATCCGGCGCCGGCGCGAGCGCCCGCGCCAGCGCGACCCGCTGCTGCTGCCCGCCCGAGAGTTGATCCGGCATGCGCCCGGCCAGCCCGTGGAGCCCGACGGTTTCCAGCGCGGCCGCGACCCGCTCGTTGCGTTCGTCGCGGCTGCCGCGCGGCAAGCCGAACGCGACGTTCTGCCCGACGCTGAGGTGGGGGAAAAGGGCATAGTCCTGGAAAACCATGCCGACCTTGCGCCGTTCCGGCGGCGTGAAACGGCGCCCCGTCGTGGAGACTTCGGCGACGATCCGGCCGCCGATCTCGATGGCGCCGGCATCGGGTTCCTCGAATCCCGCGACGAGGCGGAGGGTGGTCGTCTTGCCGCAGCCGGACGGCCCAAGCAAGGCGAGCAGTTCCCCGCGCCGCGCCTCCAGGTCCAGGCCCGCGACGACGACGGTCTCGCCGTAGTTCTTCGCCAAGGCGGTGCAACGCAGCGCGGGGACGTCCTCGGCGCGTTCGGGCGCGCTCACGATTCCGGTTGACGCTCTCCGCCTGTCGGCAGTCGCTGTCGGTGCAATCGCCACCGGATCAGGCCGCCGCGCCGCTGCTTTTTGCCGGCAGCACGCATGGGCAGGCCGTCTGCGCCGGTTCGCGAGAAACTGGCCTGGGATGGGGCAATGCGGCTCCAGGCGACGGCATGCGACGAACTCCGTGACGCGACGCACGCGAACGAGTCGTCCGCGGCTCGGCGCCGGGATCGGCAACGCGCCGGTTTCGGTGGAAGGGCATGCGCACCGGAATTCCTCGGGCCGACGTTCGGAGCCGCCGGGAATCGGGCATACGAGCATTCCCGAGCGGACTGGTCGGATTGGCTGTCGCAAGGCTACGGTCGGGCTCGAAGGCTGTCAAACGGATGTCCGCTCGCGTGTTCCGGGGCCGCTCGCGGTTGGAAGCGATCTGCCAATGAGGGGATCGCCCCGACACTGATGAACTGACAATAGCCCGGGGAACCGGCTGGTATGCTGCCGGCCCGAATCGGTCGGAACCGGAACGGAGCAGGCGGGCATGGGAGAGGACCACCGGCACGGCGCGGGCACGCCGCGATCCCCGTTCACCATCGAGGTCGCCGGCCGCACCATTGCGATCCTGGTGGCCGCGTTCGCCTTCGCCTGGATCGGCGCCCGCCTCGACCACTTCTTCCTCATCGTCGTTTTCGCAATCCTGCTCGCGACGGCGATCGACGAGCCGGTCGGCTGGCTCCAGCGGCACGGCATCCCGCGCCCGCTCGGCATCGGCTTGCACTACCTGGCGCTGCTGGCGCTGCTTGGCCTCGTCGTCGTCGTGCTGATCCCGCTGGTGGCGTCGGAAGCGACGTTGCTCCGGCGCGAGATCCCCGCCTACCTCCAGGAACTCGAATCTCGGGTGGCGACGCTGAACCCGGAGGCGGCGGCGGACCTGTCGTTCTCCCGCATCGCCGCCGAGGGCAGCAACCAGGTAGGGACGCTCGCCGGCCGCCTGACGCAGGTGACGATGGACGCGGCGCGCACCCTCCTGTACGTCTTCATCACGTTCGTGCTGGCGTTCTTCCTGGCCGCCGATCCGGGCATCGTCGGCAAACTGGTGGCCCGGTTCGCGCCGGTGCGCCACCAGGCCCGGATCCTCGGGGTGGCCGATCGCGCGCGCGTCCGCATCGGCGCGTGGGCGCGCGGGCAGGTCATCATCGCGCTGATCTTCGGGCTCGCGATGGGCATCGGCCTGCGCCTGATCGGGGTGCCCTACGCCGTATCGCTCGGAACGGCGGCCGGGGTGCTGGAGATCTTCCCGTACGTCGGCGGCGCGATCACCGTGGTGCTGGCGGCGCTCACCGCGCTCAGCGTCGGCATTCCGCAAGTGATCGCGGTCCTGGTGCTCTACGTCGTCCTCGTCAACCTCGAATCGCACGTCCTCGCCCCGCTGCTGTTCGGCAAGGCGATCGGGATGCCGCCGGTCGCGATCCTCGTCGCCCTGCTGGCCGGGGTCGAATTGCTGGGCATCTTGGGCGCGCTGCTGGCCATCCCGACGGCGGTCATCCTCTGGGTCGTCGTCGATGAGATTTGGCCGATGCCGAGCGAAGAGCAGGCGACCGGGGATGCGGCTCCACCGATCCCGCCGGCCGATCGAGCGGCAGAACCCGCCTGACCCTGCCGGTAACCCCGTTGACATCGCCCGGACCGAGCCCTAGTCTGTGGTCATCGAAACGCTTCGACGGCCTCGTTCGATCGTTCGAGCCACCGTCGTCCGCTCGCCGCCGAGCGGGAGGGTTCAACCGTGGTCACGATGGCCGACATCGCCCGCCGCGCCAACGTGTCGGTGTCAACCGTCTCCTACGTGCTCAGCGGCAAGCGCCCCATATCCGATGAAACGCGGGAGCGCGTGCTGGCGGCGATGGAGGCCCTCGACTTCCGGCCGAACGCGGCCGGCCGTGCTCTGGCCTCGGGCCGCGCGGGCGCCGTCGCCCTGCTGTTCCCGGCCCCGGGCAAGGGCGTTTCCGAGATGCAACTCGAGTTCTTCACGTCGGCGGCCGAGGAGGCCAACCGCCACGGCTACGGGTTCATCCTATCGACCGCGCCGGACGACGACGCCGAGATGGTCCGCCTCGCCACCTCCGGGTTCGTCGATGGCCTGATCCTGATGCAGGTCCGGCTCCACGACCGGCGCGTCGATCTCCTGCGCGAGCGCGGCATCCCGTTCGCCCTCATCGGCCACCGGGCCGACAACGACGACATCGCCTTCGTCGATCTCGACTTCGCCGCCGCCATCGAACTGGCGCTCGACCACCTCGCCGCGCTCGGGCACCGCGATGTCGCCTTCGTCAACTCGCCCGCCGAGTTGCTCGATGCCGGGTACGGTCCGGCCGTTCGCTCGCTCGACGGGTTCCGCGCCGGCATCGCCCGGCTCGGCCTGCGCGGCCACGCGTTCACCTGCGACCCCTCGCCGGAAGCGGGCTACTGCCTGATGGACGAGATCGCCGCGCTGGACCCGCGGGCGACCGCCGTCCTCGCCATCAGTGCCGAGGTTCTGGGTGGGCTGCTGCGACGGTCGCGCGAACTCGGCGAAAACGTCCCGGCCGACCGCTCGTTCGTCGCGGTCGTCTCCGAACGGGTGGCGCGGCTGTTCTCGCCGCCGCTGACCACCGTCGATTTTCCGGTCGCGGAGATGGGCCGGATCGGCGCCGAACTGCTGATCCGGCAACTGGAAGGGGGTGATGCGGACGCCGCCCGATCCGGCGCGGGCAACCAGATCCTGCTGCGTGGCGACCTGCGGGTGCGCCAAAGCAGCGGCCCCGTTCCGGTCACGCTCGCCGGCCCGCCGCCGGGCCGACCCTGACGGCACGCCGCCGTCGCAATCGAGGAGAAGGACGATGCACGAGTCGATGCTGACCCGCCGCTCCATCCTGAAGGGAACCGCTGGGGCCGCCGCCTTCGCCGCCGTTGGGTCCTCCGCTCGGCCCCGCCGCACCGCCGCCCGCCAGGACGTCACCCTCCACTGGTGGGACTACTACTCCACCGGCGCCAACGCGGCGGCCATGGAGGCCCAGCTCCAGCGTTACATGGAATCCCACCCCGGCGTCACCATCGAGCGCACCGCGCTTCCCTTCGCCGACCTCAAGCAGCAACTCTTGCAGGGCGCCGCCGCCGGCCAGTTGCCGGATATCGTCGTTATCGACAACCCGGACCACCAGGCGTTCGCCGCCCTCGGCGTGCTGGAGGACATCACCGACCGCGTTGCCGACTGGGGCCAGGCCGACGCGTACTTTGAGGGGCCGTGGGCCTCTACCGTTTGGGAGGGCAAGAACTACGGCATCCCCGACAATTCGAACTGTCTCGTCCAGTTCGTGAATAGCGATGTGCTCGCCGCCGCGGAGGTGTCGCCGCCCGCGAACTGGGAGGAGCTGACCGCCGCCGCCGCCACGCTGACCGAAGGTGACCGCTTCGGCCTCGCCGTCTCTGCGGTCAAGAGCGAGGAGGGCACGTTCCAGTGGCTGCCCTTCCTTTGGGAGACGGGCGAGGACATCCCGACCATCGACTCCGAAGGCGGCCAGCGGGCACTCCAGCTCTGGGTCGATCTCGTCAACAACGGCCACATGTCCAAGGGCATCCTCGGCTGGAACCAGCAGGATGTGCTGGCCCAGTTCCAGAACGGCAAGGCCGCCATCATGGTCAACGGGCCGTGGCAGGTTCCCGTGCTGCTCGACCAGAACCCGGACCTGAACTGGGATGTGGCGACGCTGCCGGTGGACAAGCAGGGCGCGTCGATCCTCGGCGGCGAGAACATGGCCATCGTGGCCGGCGGCCCCAACATCGACGCTGCGTGGGACTTGCTGGCCTGGTCCCAGGAAACCGACAACCTCAAGCTGTACATCCAGGAGGCCGGGAAACTGCCCAGCCGCGCCGACCTCGCCGAAGATCCCTACTGGACCGAGGATCCCATCTACGGCGTCTTCGTCGAGCAGCTGAAGGTCGCCAAGCCGCGTGCCTACGGCAGCCGGTACCCGGAGATCTCCAACGCGATCCAGGAGGCGATCCAGGGCGCGGTGTCCGGGCAGGTGTCGGCGGCGGACGCGCTGGCGAAGGCGCAGGCGACGATCACCCCATTGCTGCCGTAGCCGCGCCGGGCACCGCTGTTCACGGCGCCTGATCGCCACATCATCACTTCGCTGTCATCCCGAGCTTGTTGACGGATCTCGTCTCTCTCGACTCCTCGACTCGAAAACGAGATCCCTCGACAAGCTCGGGATGACGGGAAGGCGATCCAGGCATCACACGCTCACCCCCCGGCTCGGCATAGTCGCGATCTGCCGGACCGGGGTTCCACCACGGCGGGAGGCCAACCCGATGGCGAGCGCCGCTCCGTCCGCATCCCAACCCGCGCTGGCGCCCATGGCCCGCCGGTCGTCGGCCGCCCGTCGCCGCCGGCTGCTGGCAGACTGGGCGTTCCTGCTGCCGGCCGTCCTGTTCATCGCCCTGACCATGCTCTACCCGGTGGCGAGCAACCTCCGGATGAGCCTGTACGACGTGAACGTGATGACCTTCCTGCGGGGCGGCGCGCCGTTCGTCGGGCTGGACAATTATCGCATCCTGCTGGGCGACCCCGGATTTCGCCACGCCCTCGGGTTGTCGCTGATCTTCACGGGCGGGTCGCTGGTCTTCCAGTTCGTCATCGGGTTCGCGCTCGCGATCTTCTTCAACCGCCCGTTTCCGGGAAACGGTCTCCTGCGCGCGTTGATGCTGCTGGCGTGGCTGCTGCCGACGGTCGTCTCCGGCAGCCTCTTCCGCTGGATGCTGGACGGCGATTTCGGTGTCATCAACTGGGCGCTCGTCTCGCTGGGCGTGCTCGAGGATGGCCGCTACTGGCTGATCGACCCCGGTACCGCGCTGGCGGGAACCATTTTCGCCAACGTCTGGGTCGGCATCCCGTTCAACATGGCCTTGTTGCTCGCCGGATTGCAGGGCATCTCGCCGACGCTCTACGAAGCGGCGGCGGTCGATGGCGCGACCGGCTGGCAGCGGTTCCGCTCGATCACCCTGCCGCTGATGCGGCCGGTGGCGCTCAGCGTGCTGCTGCTCGGCCTGATCTACACGTTCAAGGTCTTCGACCTGATCTACGTCATGACCAAGGGCGGGCCGGTGGACGCGACTACCGTGCTTCCGATCTACACCTACCTGCTGACCTTCAACTTCTTCCGGTTCGGCGAAGGGGCCGCGGCGGCGACGGTGCTGCTGCTCGGCATGGTCGGGGTCGCCGTGCTCTACCTTTGGGCGTCCCGGCGGGAGGATGCGGCATGAGCGCTTCCGTCGCGTCCCTGCGCCGGCAGGGGTACGGCTCGACGTTGGTCGGCGTGCTGATCGTGCTGGTCTTCCTGTTCCCGGTGTTCTGGATGGTCTCGACGTCGTTCAAGACCCCGGCCGGCATCTTCGCCACGCCGCCGCAACTGATCCCGTCGCCGTTCACCGCCGCTGCGTACCAGCAGGCCATCTTCGGCGACCCTGCCGTGCTGCGGGCGATGCGGTCAAGTCTCGTGGTGAGCATCGGCACGATGGCACTGACGCTGGTGCTGGCGGCCCCGGCGGCCTACGCGCTGGCGCGGCTGAAGTTGCCCGGCGGCTCGCTCGTGCTGCTGTTGCTGCTGATCACCCAACTCCTGCCGAGCATCGTGCTGGCCGGACCGTTGTTCATCGTGTTTTCCCGGATTGGGCTGGTCAATTCCTACCAGGCACTGATCCTCGCCGACACGACGATCTCGCTACCGTTCGCGGTCATCATCCTGCGGCCGTTCTTCCTGTCGGTGCCGCACGATCTCGAACAGGCGGCGCTGGTGGACGGCGCGACCCGCTGGGGCGCGTTCCGGCGGATCACGCTGCCGCTGGTGAAGCCTGGGCTGGTGACGGTCGCGGCGTTCGCGTTCCTGTTCGCGTGGGGGGAGTTCGTCTTCGCCCTGTCGCTCAACAACGACGAGAGCATCCAGCCGGTCACCGTCGCCCTGAACCGGCTCATCGGGCAGTACGGCACGCAATGGAACAGCCTGATGGCGATCTCGACGACGGTGGCGGTTCCCATCGTGGCCGTGTTCGCCGGATTGCAGCGCTTCATCATCGGCGGCTTGACCGCCGGGGCGTCCAAGGAATAGGGCGGGAGGCGGAGAATCGAGCTGCGACGATGCCACGAATACGGATCAATTCGAGGTGGGGCCGATGGCGAGCAACGATAGAGCGAGCGGCCGCCGGAAAGCCCGGTCCCTTTAGGGCCGGGTTCGTTGGGCCGACCGACATCGACGACCCCACCAACCGTCGCTCCTGTGCGCGGTTTTCGTCTCATGCTTCACGTCTCGCCTGTCGGAGGGAAACCGGATGCAACTCCTGCAAATCGGGCTCGGCGGATTCGGGCGGAGTTGGGCCGAGTTGGCCCGCCGCGCCGAGGGGATCGAATACGTGGGCGCGGTCGATCCCGACCCCGTCGCGCGGGCGTGGGCCGAGTCGGCGCTCGAATTGCCCGACGGAGCGTTGTTCGCCACGTTCGCCGACGCGCTCGAAAAGGCCGAGTTCGAGGCGGTGCTGCTGGCGACGCCGCCGGCGACGCACCACCCGGTCGCGCTGGCGGCGCTCGGGGCGGGGAAGCACGTCCTCGTCGAGAAGCCGCTGGCGACCACCCTGCCCGACGCGCAGCACATCGTCGCCGCTGCAGAAGCGGCCGAACGTATCCTGATGGTCAGCCAGAACTACCGCTTCCGCGCGCCCGCCCGGGCCATGCAGGCGGCGGTGCGCGATGGCGCGATCGGCCGCGTGCTGACGGTCCGGGCCGAGCACCGGCGGGATACGCGGACGCTTTTCGGCGAAGGCAACTTCCGCTACGACATGGAGCACCCGCTGGTCATCGACATGACCATCCACCACGCCGACCTGCTGCGGATGCTGACCGGGCAGGAGGTGACCTCGCTCGACGCGCGCGGCTGGCGCGTGCCCGACAGCCCGTACCGACACGACCCGGCGGTTGCCGCCCTCTTCACGCTCGACGGCGGCGCGAGCGCCCGCTACGAGGGCAACTGGGCGACCCACGAGGCCGAAACGTCGTGGAACGGCGATTGGGAGATCCTCGGGGAGGAGGGCATCCTGCGCTGGACCGGTGGCGTAGCCGACCCCCTCGTCGGCGAGGTCACCATCCAGGGCTGGGGCGAATCCTCGCGGCCGCTTCCGCAACCCGCGCTGGCGCACCCCGACCGCGCCGGCACGCTCCAGGCGTTCCGCCACGCGGTCGCGACCGGCGAGGAACCGGAAACGTCCGGCCGCGACAACCTCGGCAGCCTGGCCATCGTCCTCGCGATGGCCGCCGCCGTCGATCGCGCCGGCCTGCTCTGAGGCGTGAGACGTGAGACGTGACGGAGTGCCGGGAGTCGAGCGCGACAACGTCCCTTCTCGACTCCTCGACGTCTCGACTCCTCGACTCGGTTACGATGCCAGCAGGCTCCGATGGCGGGACGGCGGCGCGCCGCCCGCACGACGACCAGGAGGAGGACCCCGGATGAAAGTCGGCGTGTTCCTGGTGCTCTTTTCCCAGCGCCCGTTCGAGGAGGCGCTGGATTACGTGAAGGCCGCCGGCTGCGAGGCGGTCGAGATCGGCTGCGGCGGCTACCCCGGCGGCGCCCACTGCAACCCCGGCGAGTTGCTGGCCGACGACGCGAAATTGAAGGCGTTCCAGCGGGCCATCGAGTCGCGCGGGCTGGAAATCAGCGCGCTGTCCTGCCACGGCAACCCGCTGCACCCGAACGCCGAGATCGCGAAGGCGCACGACCGCGACTACCGCGACACGGTGCGGCTGGCGCAGAAGATGGGCGTCAGGAACGTCATCACCTTCTCCGGCTGCCCGGGCGATTCGGACAACGCCAGCAAACCGAACTGGGTGACCTGTCCGTGGCCCACCGATTTCCTCGAAATCCTCGACTGGCAGTGGACGGAAAAGGTCGCGCCGTACTGGAGCGAGGCCGCGAAGTTCGCCGGCGACCACGACGTGCGGGTGGCGATCGAGTTGCACCCCGGTTTCGTGGCCTACCACACCGAGTCGTTCTGGCGGCTGCGCGAGATCGGCGGCGAGGCGATCGGCGTCAACTTCGACCCGTCGCACCTGTTCTGGCAGGGGATGGACCCGCTGGTCTGCGTCCGCGAACTGGGCGACGCGATCTACCACGTCCACGCGAAGGACACGTGGCTGGACGCGCCGAACATCCGCCGCAACGGCGTGCTCGACACCAAGCCGTACACCGAGGAGCAGCAGCGCTCCTGGATCTTCCGCACCGTGGGCTACGGCCACGGGCCGGAGTTCTGGCGCTCGTTCGTCTCCGAACTGCGCATGGCCGGCTTCGACGGCCCGCTCTCGATCGAGCACGAAGACTCGCTGATGAGCGTCAACGAAGGCTTTACCAAGGCGGTCCAGTTCCTGAAGGACACGGTCATCACCGAGCAGCCGGGCGCGGCCTGGTGGGTGTGACGGCGTAGTCGAGGAGTCGGGAAGTCGAGGAGTCGAGAAGAAGCACGGCGAGGTGCGGTGTGGCGAGGGTGGGGAGGTTCGAGGATCTGATCGCGTGGCAGCGCGCGGTCGATTTGTCGGAGGCCGTCTACCGCCACACGATGAAATGGCCGCGTGAGGAGATGTTCGGGCTGACAAACCAGGTCCGGCGGGCATCGACCTCGATCTCGTCGAACATCGCCGAGGGCCAGGGCCGCCCGGGGGTGCAGGAACTTCGCCGGTTCCTCCGGATCGCCCACGGTTCACTGTGCGAAGTGCAGAGTCAACTCATGGTCGGCCAGCGTCTTGGCTTCTCGACTCCCGCCGACACCAGACGGATTCTCGACCAAACCGAAGAACTCGGCCGCATCATCCGCGGCTTCATCAACAGCCTCGACTGACTCCTCCTCGACTTCTCGACTTCTCGACTCCTCGACTCGTCTGGAGGACACGCATGGCATCCGAAATCGGCGTCGGCCTCGTTGGCTACAAGTTCATGGGACGGACGCATTCCAACGCCTACCGGCAGGTTTCGCACTTCTTCGATGTGGACCCGAAGCCGCGGATGGTGGCCATCTGCGGGCGAAACGAGGAGGCGGTGAAGGAGGCCGCCGAGTCGCTCGGGTGGGAGGGGTACGAGACCGACTACAACGCCCTGATCGCCCGCGACGACATCGGGCTGATCGACGTCTCCACGCCCGGCGACACGCACAAGGACGTGGTGCTGGCGGCGCTCGCCGCCGGCAAGCACGTCCTGTGCGAGAAGCCGCTGGCCAACTCGTTGGCCGACGCGCGGGAGATGATGGATGCCGCGGCGCAGGCCGGCGTCGTGGCGATGGTGAACTTCAACTACCGCCGCGTCCCGGCCGTCCAGCTTGCCAAGCGGATCATCGACGAGGGGCGCATCGGCGAGATCCGGCACTGGCGGGGCGTCTACCTGCAGGACTGGATCAACGACCCGAACTTCCCGCTGGTCTGGCGGATGCGCAAGGAGATCGCCGGGTCCGGCGCGCTCGGCGACATCGCCGCCCACAGCGTTGACCTCGCGCGGTTCCTCGTCGGCGACATCACCGAGGTCGTCGGCACGATGGACACCTTCATCAAGCAGCGGCCGATCGAGGAGTTCAGCATGGGCGGCGCCGGGCTCTCGGCCGCCGCCGGCGAGCAAATGGGGGAGGTGACCGTCGATGACGCGACGACCTTCCTCGCCCGCTTCGCCAGCGGGGCGACCGGCACCTTCGAGGCGACCCGCCTCGCACCCGGTCGCCGCAACCGCAACTCGTTCGAGATCAGTGGCTCAACGGGCAGCATCTCGTTCGACCTCGAACGGATGAACGAGCTCCAGGTCTACTTCACCGACGACCCGGCCGGGCTGCAGGGATTCCGCACGATCAACGTCACCGACGCGGACCATCCGTACGTGTCGGCGTGGTGGCCGGCGGGCCACATTATCGGCTACGAGCACACCTTCGTTCACGCCGTGAAGGACCTGCTCGACGGCATCCGCGCCGGGACCACCCCGGCCCCGACCTTTGAGGACGGCTTCCGTTGCCAGGCCGTCCTCGACGCGGTGGAGCAGAGCGTGGCCAACCACGCCTGGGCCACGGTGGAGCAGGCGTAGCGTCCAACCTTCGAGCGAACCGCAGGCCGCGGGCGATCAGCCCGCGGCTACGTCTCTTTCCAGCCAGCCGCCCCAGCCGCCGGCGCAATTTCGCCAGAGGTCAGCCGGGAACTCTCCAGGCGGCAACCCGGCGGGATCGGCGCGGACGTAGGCCAGCGCGTGCATCGCGCGGGTCATCGCCACGAAGCGGACTCGCCGGTCGCGCTCGGCCTCTTCCTGCCGCTCCTGCCGGCCTTCCTCGCTGTCGCGGGAGGTCACCGGGAGCAACGGGCGGTCCAGCACCGCCACGATCGGGAACTCCAGCCCCTTGGCGGCGTGGAAGGTCGTGATCTTGACCCCCGGAGCGCCGATGTCGAACGACTTGCTTTTCATGAAACGGGCCGGTAGGCCGTGGTTTTCCAGGTACTTGGCCATTGGGGGACCGTCTTGGTTCGTCGGGACCAGTACGCAACACGACCCCGCACCGATCAGCAGGTCTGCCATCGAGATGCGCAGGAATGCTTCGACGGCGTCCCGGGCGGAGAGCATGTCTGATTCGGCGTGGGCGATTGGCCGTGCGCCGTGGCGGGGAAACGCCACCTCGTCCGGCGGCTCGATGCCGGCCTCGGCGAGCCATACCCGCGCCGCGGCCGCGATCTCGGCGGTGGAGCGGTAGCAGTTTTCCAGCCGCCCGGTGCGGCCGGTGAACCGGAGCGCCTTGCTGGCTTCGCTCCAGCGGAACGAGCCGCCGTAGATCGACTGGTCGCTGTCGGCGGTCACGAACAGGCGGTCGGTGGACGGGCACAGCGCGACCGCGATCTGGAGCAGGTTTGGGTCGAGGTCCTGCGCCTCGTCGATGACCACGCCGTCGTAGCGCAAGGCAACCGTGTCGTCCTGGAGCGCCCGGAGGGCGTCCCGGCGCGTTTCGGCGAACGTCGATTGCCGGCGCTCGGCGTTGTAGCGCGCCATTTCTTCGGAGATCCGCCAGACGGCTTCGCGGTCGTGCCCGGTGAACCGGACCTTGCGGCCGGCCCGGCTCGCTCCCCGGTAGTCGTCCAGCGATCGCAGGTTGCGGCCGACGATGACGCGCTCCACTTCCTCGCGCAGGTAGTCCAGGCCGAACCGCCGCAATCGCGCGGCATGCGCCCGGTCCTCGTCGCTCCCGGTTTCCATCCGCTGGAGGGCGCGGTAGCAGGTGGCGCGGGCGACGCCGTCGTCCTTGGGCTCGTAGTCGCGTCCAGCCTGTTTGATGATCCGCCGCACGAGTTGGTCGGAGGTGAGGACTTCGACATTTTCCGAGTCCGGCCCGAGCAGGCGTTCGACGAGGCGGCGCAGGGTGTTGGCGAGCGCGTTGGTGAACGTGGTGACCAGCACGGTCGGGTGCTCGATGCCCTGCTTGCGCAGTTCGAGCACGAGGTTGCGGGCGCGGTAGGCGGCGACGACGCTCTTGCCGCTGCCGGGGCCGCCCTTCAGGAGCGTCGGGCCGTGGCTGTTGGCGGACCATTGGACGTGTTTTTCCTGTTCCGGGTCGAGGTCGAGCAGCAGCGCGGTGAGGTCGCCCCGGAGCCAGCGGAGCAAGGACTCTTCGTCCTGCACGTGCCACCTGCGCAGGTTGGGCAGGATGACCGGATCGTCCGCTGTTACCGCGTCGATGACGGTCGTGTGGATATCTGGTGGAACCGCCGCCGCGAGCAGTGCATCTTCGGTCCGGCACGACTTGAGGGCGTTATGGAACTCCGCCGGCACGCCAAGGGATTCCAGCAACTGATCGTCGATGAGGCGGGTCAACGGCCTACCCGTTTCGCGCGGCGACGCCTGCCGCTGGATCAGCCGCGTTGGTTGCCGTTCCGGAGTGGGTAGCGGCGCCGGTTGCGGCCTCCCGCCTTCGGGTTCGGGAACCGGTTGGTTTCCCTGTCCCGGGACGACGCCCCCGATGGTTTTTTCGTAACCTGGGCCTTCGAGGTCGCCCCGATCATCGACCGCCTGGAGCGTGACCCAGCCCTCGTTGGGATCGTAGGTGTAGATAACCCGGTATTTGCCCGACCGCAAGCGGTACGCCTTGACGCGCCGTCGGCTTCCCTGCAGGAACTTCTTCGTGCCGCCGTTGTCCTGCGGATCGTAGGGAAGGACTTCCCAGGCTTTCCTGACGACCTGTTTCTGGATTTCCCGGTCGAGGGTTCCCAGTTGATCGAGGAATCGGTCCGTGGCCCACATGTCGTAGAACATTCGCACCGTGCGGGACCTCCACTCACGCGGGATGACTGGATTCACCGGCGCGAATCCTATCAGCCCGTTGGCGAGATGGGAGTGTCAGGTCGCGGATTGCACGGCACGCCGTTCCTCGTCGGTGAGCAGCGCCAGCGCGCCGAACGGGTCGGGGTGGGCGGCAGCGCGGATAACGGCCGGGTCGCCGGAGGCGAGTGCTTCGCGGAGGCGGGCGAGGGCGGCGGCGCGCAGGGTTTCCCGTTCCAGCCGGGCGAAGTCGAGGTCGTCCGCGCCGGAGAGGCCCGCGCCCATCGCCGCGCGCGCGGCCGGCAGGAGCCGGGCGAGCCGCCTGTAGTCGGGCGGGTCGGATTGCGCCGCCTCTCGCAGCGCGCGGTGGAGCGAAACGCGGTCCACCACGCCGCGCACCGCCGCCCAGTCGAGGGCTTCGGGGAGGGGCGCGCCGGTGGCCGCCATCGTCGCGAGCGCGTCCAGCACCTCGGCGTCCGGGCCGTCGCGTAGCGCGGTTTCGAGCCGGGCGAGTGCGTCGCCGGCGCTGGCGAGGCGTTCGATGCGCCGCCGTTCGACCGGTCCCATGCGATCGAGCGCGCCAGGTGGGGCGTCCTCGAGCAGGACGCGAACGGCGCGGCCGTCCCGGCGGCGGACGGCCGCCCGCGCCTGCCCGATCCAGTCGGTGCGGGCGCGGGCGAGGTCGATGCGCGCGAGATTGGTCGCGTCGATGGCGGGGTCGCCGGCGAAGAGCGCCGGGTTCCATCCCGCCAGGATCGCCGCGTCGTCGTCGGATGCGAGCGCCCGGGCCAGCAGCGGCATCGCCAGCGCGCGATCCCGCGCGGCGGCGAGGTCGCGATCGGGCCGCCCGAGGGCGTCCAGCGCGCCGGAGCGGGCGCACTGTTCGACCGTCGCGAGGTCGCCGGAGGCGGCCGCGTTTCGGAAGCGCTCCTTCTCTGCGCCGGCGATGGCGGCCTGCCGCGCGGCGCGGCGCGTTTCCGGCTTGAGGGCGATCCCGAGCGCCTGGGCGTCGCGCACGCCTTCGACCATCGCCCGCGCGTCGCCGCGGCGGACGGCCCATTCGGTGCGCGAGGCAATCGCCTTCGCCAGCACCGCATCGACGCGCGGGGCGAGCAGCGCCGCGCCGGGAAGGTCGCGCGCTTCGGCCCACCCGGCGGCGACCCGGTTGGCGTCGCCGGCGTCGAGGGCGTCGCGAAGGGCCTCCAGCGCCGCGTGCCCGGCGCGGGCCTGGTCAACCGCCGGCTCGAGGTCCTGCGCGGGTGGGTAGGCACCGAGATCGCCGGTTGCCCACAGGCGGAGCAGGAGCGCCGCGTTTCCGCTCGCCGCGGCGACGCGGGCGGCGTCCAGCAGCCGCGCCCGGCGGCGGTCGGCCGGGTCGGCGCTCGGCGCTGCGGCCGGGTCGAGCGTGGGGATGTCGTGCAGCGGAGGCGTCGGCAGCGACGGGATCGATCGAGGTTCCGACGGCGCGGGCGGGAGCGCCGGGTTGCCCCAGCCTTCGGCGGTGGCCGGCGGTGCAGGGGCGGACGGTGGGCCGGGGATTGATGACGTCGGAGCGCTGCGGGTTGGCGCGATGTCGGCCGGATGCGCCCGGCTCGCCGCCTCGATGGTGCCGACCGCTTCTGCGAAAGCGGGAGCGCGGCCATGCGTGAGCGCCTCCGTGAGGAGAGTAGCGGCAGCCGCGAGCAGTCGATCGTGGGCGGCGCGCAGGCCCGCGAGCAGGCGCGAATCGAGCGGCTCGCGGAGATCGGTAGCCGAAAGGAGCAGGCGATCCGGGGCCGGAGTTGACTGCGCGCCGCGGCCGGGGTCGTCGGCGAGCGCCAGCAGTTCGGTCAGGAGCAGCAACGCGGGCAGGCGGTCGCGGCCGGGGTGGTCGGCCACGCCGGGAATGCGGGGCGCGCCCGGCCACGTCGCTGTATCCAGCCCGGCCAGCACCGGCGAACCGCCCTCCCGCAGCAGGATGGAGGACGGGCGCAGGTGCCCGTGGTCGAAGCCTGCGCGGTCCATCGCCAGGAGGAGGGCGGTCGTCGCGCGGGCCAGGCCGGCCAGCGCCGCACGATCGCGGGTTGCGGCCGCTCGCTCGGCGGCGAGCGCGAGGCTGCCGCCGGGAACGTATTCCATGGCGACCAGCGGGTGACCGGCCGACCGGAACCCGGCGGTCTCCAGCGTGATCGCGTCCGGCATGTACCGGATATCACCGGGGAGCGCGCCCTCCGCGCCCCGGAGCGGGGCCAGCGCGGGGTCGGTGGCGAGCGCGCGCCAGCGGGCGGCGGCGCGGGCGTCGGTCGCGGCGTCGTCGGAAAGCGGAACCCGGATCGCCAGGATGCGTCCGGTTGGTCGCTTCAGGGCGTAGACAGCGGCAGTGGCGCCTACTACCCGCCACAGGCCGCCCTCGGCCGTCACCGCCAGCGACCCGCCGCCGAGCCGGCGAATCCCCGGCGCGAACCGGTTCGGGTCGCGAAGGGCGGTGTCGAGGGCGGCGACGGTGGGCATGGCGGCGCTTCCGATTGCGGTTCGTCCGGGGCGGGGACGGGGTGTCCGTACCCGCCGGCCTGCCGCCGATGGTACAGTGCGGGCGTCCGCGTGACGATGATCGGCGCGCCGTGTGCCGTGCCGACCGCTGGCGTTCCCCGCCGCCCCGCGCCGGACGAACCGCCACGCCAGGCCCGGGCCGACACGCCGCGGGCCAAGGGGGACCGGTGCCCGAACCACGTATCGCCACCGCCAGCCCCGGCCTCGATCCGGCCTGGTCGGACGGGCCGACCGTCCGCCTCGCCGCCGTGCCGCCCGGGGCGGATGCCGCTGCCGACGAGATCGCCGACGAACTGCGCGGGATGGCCGCCACGCTGGGCGAGGTGGACCCGCGCGCCGCCGAGCGGCTGGACGACCTCGCCCGGGCCGTAACCACCCCGGACGGGCGGGCGCGCTGGGCCGACGTCGATCTCGGCCGCGCGTTCCAGACCGACCATCTCGCCTACGCCTACGCTACGCGCAAGGTCGGCGGCCACGTCTCGCCAGCCGTCGTCACCGCCGATCGCGTGCGCAACGTGCTGGTGCTGGCGCCGGTGCTGCTGACGTGGTTCGCGTTGGCCGAGGCGTCCAGGGCCTACGCGGAATACATCGCCCAGAATCCGGAGGCGGTCAGCCAGCCGTTCCTGCTCCTGTGGGAGAACCGGTTCGGCGGGTTCGCCAGCCCGCTCGCGCCGACGTTCTCCTTCGTCGCACTGGTCGATGCCGTCCTGCTCGCCTTGATCATCGCCCTGACGGTGTATGCCCACGGGCGCCGGGACGACCGGGACGACCAGATCGCCCGCGTGGCGCTGGCGTTCCAGGGCGATCTCGATAACGCGCTGGCGGAGGCGACCGTCGTCCTCGCGCGCGACCGGGCGGGCCGGCCGGCCGCGCTCGCCACCGGCATCGAGCGGCTGGCCGACCGCTTCGAGCGGTCGTCGCAGGAACTGCTGACGCGTCTTCGCGTCGAGCACGACCGGCTGGAGCAATTGGCGGCCCGCCGCGAGCGCGAGTTCGCCGATTTCGGCGTGTTCGCCAGCGGCATGCGTGCCGGGGCCGAGGAGACCCACAAACTGCTGGTCGAACTGCGCGCGGTGTCCTCCGGGCTCCAGACGGCGCTGGAAGACCTGACCGACGAGGTCAGCCTTTCCGCCGACCAGGGGCGCTCGCTGCTGGCGGCGGTACAGGGGCTGGAGCGCCTCACCGTGGGCAACGTCGAAAGCGACCGGGCGCTCACCCGGCGCATCGGGGAGGCCGCCGAGGCGATCGCCGACGCCGCCGACCGGGCGCTTGCCGGGGCCGATTCCGCGGCGCAGGCCGGCCGGGTCGCCACCGAAACCGGCAAGGGCATTGCCGACGTGGCGCAGGCGCTCGCCCGCGGGCAGGCACGGCTCGAAACCGCGCTGGCCGACGAAGCGGAGACGGTCGGGCGGCTTGCCGACGCGCTGCGCGGCAGCGTCGGCGGGGTGCAGGCTTCGACGCGGACCTTGCAGGAGATCGAGGCGTCGCTCGGCGCGGTCCGGGCGGGGTTCGACGGCATCGCCGCCCAGGGCGCCGAGCAAGCGCGCACGCTCCGGGCGCTGCTGGCCGAGCAGGAGGCCATCGCCGGCGGGCTGGCCGAAGTCGCCCGCGACATCGGCTCCATCGCCGTGGCGTCGGCCAACCGGCAGGACGCCGCGGGCCGCGACGTCGCCGCGCTGGTGGCCCGGCTCGATACGCTCGCGGACGCGATCTCCCGCGCCAACGGACTGCCGACGCCCTCCGCCGCGTTGCCCCGCCCGGCCGACGAGGAACCCCGGCGCGACCCGGCCCGGCTGTGGCCGCAGCGCCGCGGGCAGTCGTAAGCGACCGCCGTGCCCGTACCGTCTCCGCTCCAACCGCGGCGCAGGCCGCGCGAAACCCGCGACATGATGGCGATCGGCGGCTGGATTTTCGCCGACCTCCTGCTCGGGTTGGCGATGCTGTTCTTCACCGCCAACACGGTGGGCCAGCCGCCGCCGACGCCGACCCCGCTGCCGACGCCGAACCTGCTGGCGACCGAGCGCGCCCGCTCTGGCGCCGCGCTGGCTGCCGCCGACGCGACGACGACCGCGATCGCGGCGCAGGCAGCGGCCGCCGAGGCGACCTCCGAAGGCATCGCCGCGCAGG